>JBIICE010000029.1:0-27214 GCA_044239025.1 Verrucomicrobiales bacterium | reverse complement strand
CGCGTCGCACAGTTTCGCCGCGTTCCCTGGAGGAAGCAGCCGTCGGTTTGCCCGTGGACTGGGAAGACGACCGCTTGGCCGACGATTGGGAGGTGGTAGTCTTCGGGGATTTGGTGGCCTTCCTGGTGGAGGCCGGTGAAGGCTTGGCCGACTTCCGGCTTGCCTGAGACGACGTGGACTTCTTCTCCGGGGCGGCGGGGCAAAGCGGGGCCGTGACCAGACCGACGAGGGTCAGGATGGGGAAAAGGCCGCTGAAAATTCTCACGATTCTGGATTATACAGAATCGGTGAGGGGGAGCAAGTGAGCTTTCCCGGGAAGGGGGTGGTCAGACCATCCCGAGCTGCATACGCCCCGCTTCCGAGATCATGCCCTGATTCCAGGGCGGGTCCCAGACGAGTTCGACGCGGGCCTCATTGACGCCGGGGAGCGCCATGATTTTCGACTGGGCGTCGGCGGCGATGGTGGGTCCCATGCCGCAACCCGGGGCCGTGAGGGTCATTTTGACTTCGATCACGGTGAGGTCGTCTTCCGGTTTGACCGAACAATCGTAGACGAGACCGAGGTCGACGATATTGACGGGGATTTCCGGGTCGAAGACCGTTTTGAGTTGTTCCCAGACGGCATTTTCGAGTTCCTGGCCTGAGAGAGGAGTGGCTGGGGGAGCAGAGGTGGCAGTATCCTTTTCGATGCCGAGGGCGTCGGCATTTTTGGCCGAGATGCGGGCGAGCCCCTGGTCCGTGGCGACCGTGTAGCTGCCGCCGAGGCTTTGGGTGATGATGACGCGGGTACCGGCGGGCAGCAGGACAGTGTCGCCGCTGGGGATCTGGATCGCTTCGACTTCGCGGGTGAGTTCGATTTCGCTGTGCATGAGTAGTGGAAAACGGATGGTAAGGAGAGAGACGGTGGTCAGGGAGGCGTCAATACGACGCGGATTTTGCCCGGCCGGGGGGCGGCGGCTTCGCCGAGGCTTTCCGCGAGATGGCCGGACGGTGCGGCCGGGGCCAGCGCCGGACTGGTGACGGAGGCCGGTTCCGGAGAGGCATCGAGGGCCGCTTTGAGGGCACCCTCCACCATCTGACCGCAATGGATCTTCATGGGAGGGAGCGGTCCGAGAGGGGCGCTGAGGTCGGCCGCCGAGAGCGAGCGGGCCTCATCGACGGTGCGGCCCCTGAGGAGTTCCGTGGCCATGCTGGCGACCGCGATGGCCGTCTGGCAGCCAAAGCTCTGGAACGAAGCCTTGTCGATGACCTTGCGGCCGTCCTTTTCGGTGAATTTGAGCCACATGCGGACCATGTCACCGCACTCCGGATTGCCGACCGTGCCGACGGCGTCGGCGTCCGGCATTTCGCCGAGGTTCTGTGGATTGGCGATGGCGTCGCTGAGGGCTGCTTCGTTCATGAGTGGATTGAATGGAAGGGGAACGTCTGCGCTGGTGCGGAGAGATCAATCCATTTCGAGATGGTAGCGCGGGAGGGAGGAATCGACGCGGAGGCTCCATGCATCGATGCCACCGGCAAGCGACCGCACCTGCGACATGCCGTGACCGGCGAGGTACGCTGCGGCGTCGAGGCTGCGCTGGCCATGGTGGCAATAAACCACCACGCGGGCCGCCTTGTCCGCCGCAAAGAGTTGCTGCAGGAGGTCCTGGGTCATGAGTTCCGATTCCGGAAGCCGGACAGCTTCATGTTCCTCGCGGGAACGGACATCGATGAGCCGGATGGGCGTGCCTGCGGCCAGTTCGCGGGCGAGTTCCTCCGGTTCGATCTGCATGAGGCGATCCTGCTCATCACTGGCCGCGAGGTGGGCGATCACTTCCTCGGGATCGAGATTCTCATTGCGGCGGCAGACAGCGGCGAGCGTTTCGGTGCCTTCGAAGCCACAGCTGCGGCAGCCCCCGATGTGGTAGCGGGCGAAGAGCGCGCGGCGGGCTCCCGGCATCTGCGTGAGCAGATCGTCCATGGTCATGTCCGGGTGGAGGCGGGCGTCTGGGGCGGTGGTGCTCATGGTGGGAGGAATGGAAGAAGATTTCTCTTTCAGCGAGCGTAGCCATGCCTACCCTTGGGTCAACCTGCACTGCCGCCCGGCAGGCGATTTGCCTGTTTCCGGCGAAAGCAAACCATGAACGACGAACTGCCCAAAATTCACTTCTGGCCGAATTTCATGACGGCAGGGAATCTGTTCTGTGGATTCTACGCGATGCAGTTGCTGCTGCGCGACACCGAACGGGCATCGGATCAGGCCCAGAACGCCATCTGGCTCATTCTCGGGGCCTGCCTCTTCGATATGCTCGACGGTCGGATCGCGCGGGCCGTCGGCGAAGAATCGCCCTTCGGCCGGGAATTCGATTCGCTGGCCGACATTGTGTCCTTTGGGGTGGCTCCGGCCCTCCTGATGCACTACGTGGTGCTGGATGGCATGGTGACCGACCGTGCCGGGTGGTTCATTGCCTTCTTTTATGTGTTGTGCGGGGCGATCCGGCTGGCGCGCTTCAATTGTCTGGCGAGCACACCGGGAACGAAACCGTCGCGTGATTTCATCGGCTGTCCGATTCCGGCGGCGGCCGGGGTGATTGCATCGGTGACGCTGCTGGTGATTGATCCGAATCCGAAGGCCAAGCATTTTCTGGAATTGGGGGCGTGGCGCTGGGTATTGCCGGTGCTGATGGTGCTGCTGTCGTTTCTGATGGTGAGCCGGCATCGGTATCCGAGTTTCAAGGGACTGTCGTGGCGGACGAAGCGGAGCACGCCGTGGTTTCTGGCCGCGGTCTTTCTTGTGGCGATGATTGTGTACCGTCCGTACATCATGCCCGCCTTGCTGTTTGTGGGGTATCTGTTCTATGGGATGGTGCGGCCGTGGGTATCGCGACGGTGGCGGCGGGAGATTGAGGAAGATCCGGATGAGCCCGAGGACGACGAGAACGAGTCCGCTGCCGCGTAACCGGGGATCGTTCTCCTTTGCTGAAACCGATGCGGTGTGTCATCGGGCCGGACTATGTCCAACGTTCCGAATCCCGCTCCTGACTGCTGGTCGCTGCAATCGTGGTTTTCCGCTTTCGGGGCCGCCGACTACCGTGAGTTCCGCGACGCCCTCGAGGCCGAACTGGCGAGGCCCGCGGTGCTGGGGGCATCGCTGGCCGCTGAAGTGGCGGCGTTTGAATCCCTGACGGTGCGGGTGGGCCATCTTTCCGCATTCCTCGGCTGTCTGTCTGCGGATGATGCCGCCAACGAAGCCGTGAAGCGGGATGAGGCGTGGCTGGCGACGCAGGAAGCCGCGGTGGCCAAGCGCCGGGCCATGCTGCAGTCGGCGCTCGCGGCCCTCGACGAAGCGGAATTCACGCGCCTGCTGGCCTCGCCCGAATGTGCCGGGGCCGCCCACAGTGTGCGGCGCATGAGAGAAGCGGGACGGCATCAGATGGACCGGGCCCGGGAAGAACTGGCAGCGGATCTCAATGTGGACGGGCTGCACGCATGGGGACGCCTTTACGACACCCTGACCGGAAAGATGACCTTCCGGATGACCTTTCCGGATGGGCATGAGGAAACCGTGCCGATGGCGCGGCGCCGGGCGCTCATGGCCGAGCCCGACCGCAAGCTGCGCGAGGCCGCCTTCCGAGATGGTCAGAAGCCGTGGATCGACCATGCGGACACCCTTGCGGCAGCGCTCAACGGCATTGCGGGGACCAGGCTGACTCTGTACCGCGGGCGCGGGATCGGACATTTCCTTGATGCGCCGCTTTTTGACGGAGCCGTGAGCCGGGCGACACTGGATGCCATGCTTGGAGCGATTCTGGAGGAAGTGGAATTGCCGCGCCGGGCGATCCGGCTGGCTGCGCAGCGGCAGGGAACCGCCGGACTGGCGTTCTTTGATCTGGAAGCACCGCAGGTGGCCGCTCCGGCGAATGGGGACGGACTCAGCTGGCAGCAGGCCTGCGAGACGGTGAGCCGGGCCTTTCACGGGGCATACCCCCGGCTCGGAGCATACTTCGACGACATGCTGCGTTCCGCGTGGATCGAGGCTCAGCCGCGGCCCGGCAAGCGACCCGGCGCGTTCTGCACGGGGTCGCTCCTGCGCAGGGAAGAACGCGTCTACATGACATGGAACGGGACGGTGCACGATATGGTGACGCTCGCCCACGAAGCCGGGCATGCGTGGCATTCCAGCGTACTCCGTCCGGCGCGGCCAATGGCGGCCGATTATCCCATGACCCTTGCCGAGACCGCCTCGAATTTCGGCGAGATGATTCTGCTCGATGGGCTCATGAAAGGGAGTGGTGTCACGCCCGAGGTGCGCACGTGGCTGCTCGACCAGGAACTGCTGCGGGCGCATGCCTATCTGCTCAACATTCCCATGCGGTATCAGTTCGAGAAGAGCTTCTACGAGGCGCGTGCCAAAGGAGAGGTATCGGTTGGCGAACTCTGCGGCCTCATGGAGAAGGCGCAGCACGAACTGTATGGAGACACCCTCCTGCAGGGCGGTGCCGATCCTTATTTCTGGGCATCGAAGATGCACTTCTTCATCACTGGCGTGTCGTTCTACAATTTCCCCTACGTCTTCGGCTATCTGCTGAGTCAGGCCCTCTTTGCGAGGTTTCACGAAGAAGGCCCGGGCTTTCTGCCGAAATACGAAGCCTTTCTGGCAATGACCGGCAGTGCCACCTGTGAAGAAGCCGCGCAGCGGACCCTTGGTGCCGACATCACGAAGCGCGACTTCTGGGGAGCGGCGGTCCGGGCCATCGGTCCGGCGCTCGCCGCCGCAGGTGCCTGAGCGAGGCGAAGCGCCGCGGCTTCAGACCGGTTCCGGGCGCTCCGCGGGAGCGTCGTGCCAGCGCATGCCTGCCGGGTACTGGCTCGCACGGAACTGTTCGCGGTGCAGAGGATAGCGGTGCATCAGTGCGGTGTTGGGATACGACCCCAGAAGAATGCACGGTCGCTGGTGAACCGGGAGCGACCGCGTGGCCTGGTTGAGCGCCAGTTCCGCTTCGGCGACGAGCGGATCCGCCGCATGACCCTCGATTTCCACGAAATAGAGGTACTCGAACTGCCGGCCGAGCCGTGGGTAGGGAAACACACAGGCAATGTTGATCTGGCGGCTCGCGAAGGCTCCCAGCGCATGATGCAGCGAGCCCGGCTGGTCCGCCAGATTGAGCAGGTAGCAGGTTTTCTGCAGGTTGTGATCTTCCGTCCCTGTGATCTGGGCGAGTTGGTCGCGCTGCGTGACGCGGATCCGTGCGGCGGCCAGCGGAGCCATCGGCTGTGGTCCGAGAATCCAGAAACGCGTCAGTCCCCCGCGCACATCCGTGAGCGAGTCCGGTTGGTCCCACGCGAGCTGGCCAGCCGCCGTGGCGCTGCCGAGATCAACCTCGCGCAGCGTGGGTTCGTGGTGCTCGAGGGCTTCCGGCGAGGCCATCGCGGCGGTCGTGGGATCCGCAAGCGCCTGCTGCACCCCATCTCCCGTGCTGAGTGCCTGGACAAATTCCACATCCGGAGCCGCGCGCTGCACCGCCGCAAGAAAACGCGAGCATTGCCGCAGGGCGCTCGCATGACTCGCAATCCGCCGGATCTGCCGGAAGTCGCCCGACTGACTGATCAGCAGGTGGCGGATCGGCAGCAGTTCCTCCCAGCAGATGAAAGGATGCGAAGGGCGGTCGCCTTCGAAAAGCCGTTCCAGTTCGCGGATCGATTCCACGATGATGCCATCGAGCGTGTTCTCCACCGCAATGACCCCGAAATCGATTTCTCCGGCGGCGGCGGCCTGCACAATGGCTGCGTGGGACTTCAGCGGGACCGCGGTGAACGCACTGATGCCATCCGTTTTCCCGGTGTGATGAGCCGCGAAGCGGGCCGCAGCCGTGTAGCCATTGGTGAGTGGGGCGGGGGCGAGAAAACCGATGCGGGGAGCGGGCATGAGAGTCGGAGGGTAACACGGCGCGGCAGCGCGGCAAGCTCACTGCGCAGTGCCCGCGGAATCCCGCTGCCATGCCGTCAATGCGGTCATGGAAATCAACCACACGCACAGAGTTGGCACGGCATCTGCTTTTTCTGGGGCCACGGCAGGGAAATCCGTCCTTGCCGTGCAGCAACACCCACCGGGTTTGATCCTCATACCCGGAGCCAACCAAACCATCCATGATCAGAAACCGACTCAGCATGATTGCCGGCGCCGCCGGATCCCTCGTTCTTGCCACTTCCGCTCAGGCGGGCAGCGGTCCGGCCACAGCCACGGCACCCGCCGCACCGGCCGCCACCGTGGAAACCGTCGGGCTCTTCGACTCCGTCGGAGTGACCCTTGAAACGGGCTACGACAGCGAACTGTACTTCCGCGGCCTCTGGTTCTCGAGCAACAACGTGTGGACTGGAGCCACCCTGAGCGTGCCCTTCACCGAGAAGTTCGCGGGCACCTTCGGAGCGCTCTACACGAACTCCGTCGACACCGACATTCCGGGGTCGTTCAAGTATTCCGAACTCGACCTCTTTGCCGGGCTGAGCTACGACGCCGGCTTTGCGAAGTTCGGTCTCGTCTACACCTACTACAACTTCTTCGATACCTTCTCGGGTAGCGTCAATGGGGCCACCTTCGGCTTCCCGGAATCTCCCGATTCCACCATCAAGAGTGCCCAGGACCTCGGCTTCACGGTTTCCAAGTCGCTCTTCGGTCTGAATACGACGGTGGGTTACTGGTATGACTTCAAGATCGATGGCCAGTACTTTGAAGCGGCTGTGGATTATCCCATCAAGGTCAACAACTGGCTCACGCTGGTGCCGGCTGCGGCCATTGGTTATGGGATCGACTACTATTCCTACGAGGAAGTGACCGGAGTGGGTGACGGCTGGAACCACGTGCGTGTGGCCCTGTCCGCGCCGATTCAGCTCACCAAAAATGCCGTCCTGACGCCGTACATCGCGGCGAACTTCTCCCTCGAGGCCCGTGAGAAGATCAACACTGTGAAGGGAACCGAAGACCTCTACGGCGGGGTCAAGCTCAGCGTTTCCTTCTGATCCGGGTTTTGTTCAGGTAGTTGTTTTGTTCGGGGACAACTCCCTCTCGGCCGGGTGGTCGGGAGGGAGTTGTTTTCATTCAGGGGGCGAGGGTGGCCGCGATGCGGAACCATTGGCGGGCATCCGTGGAGAGCGCGATCGGGGAACGGACCGTGACGCGTTCGGTATTTTCGGGAAGCGAATCCGAGGATACGCTGATGAGGTTGGCCGATGACCATGGGGCCTCCGCGGCACGGAGCTGGGGGGAAATGCCCAGTCCGCTGACGCCGCTGCGGCGGGTGAAGGTGATGGCGGGGAAGACGAGACCATCGCTGGTGATGGTGTGGGCGCGGGGTTGAGGGAACTCGCGCGGACTGAGCGGGTGGGTGGCGAGGGCGCATTCGAGGAAATTCGGGGCACCATCGGCATCCGGGTCAGCGTCCGGGCGGGTGGCAGCGGTGGCCGTGCCCGTCGGGAAAAACCGTGCGGCCCATTCCGGGTAAGTGGCGCAGCGGGGATCGACCTCGACGTCCCATGGTTCACTGTTGATGGCTACGAGGACTTCGTGGGGCGATCGACCGTCCATGGAGCCACGGGAAACGGCGCGGTCGCCCATGGTATTCGGCACATTGTTGGTGGCGGTATCGACCCAGTAGATCCGGTGGGCCGGGACATCGAGAGTGAGTCCGTGCGGAGTGTCGAGCGAGGCATAGAGCGTCTCGGTGCGGGCGGGGTCCGTGGCACTGACCGGAAGGTCGGCGAGGCGGCAGCGCATGATCTTTCCCGCGTTGCGGTTGACCCAGTAGAGCTGGCCATTGGCAGGATCGACGCAGACGCCGCGGGTCTCGAGGTTTCCCGTGACAACCGTTTCGAGTCCGGATCCATCGAAGTTCATGCGGAAGACATTTCCGGTATTCGCGGTGACGCCATCGAAGTCGCCCCAGTAGATCTTGCGGGCCACGGGATCGAGGTCGAGGTAGTACGGCTGATGCACGGTGCTGCCATGGAGCGTGACCGGATTCGAGCCATCCATGTTGACGCGGCGGAGGTGGGCCTTCTGCTGGTCGCAGTAGTAGAGATGACCGGCTGCGGGATCGAGCCGGAGGTCAGCTGGAAAGGCCGAGGGACCGACCGTCAGGATGACAATGCGGTCCGAGCCATCGAGGTTCATCCGGTAGAGGAGGTCGGCTCCATTGTCTGCGTAGTAGATATGATTGGCGGCCGGATCGATTGCGAGGCCGCGGACATTGGTGCCGGCGCTGGCGCGCACCGTGGTGCGGTTGATGCCACTGAAATCCGCCCGTTCGACGAGTCCGGCTCCCCGGTTGGTCCAGTAGATGCCGCCGGCCGGGCCGGGGGCCGTGAGGGCGAGCAGAGCGAGGGCGGGGAAGGACTTCACGGCGTCGGGGATAACCGAAACTGGCCGTATCCGGCAATCATTTCCGTGCGCTCAGAGGTCGGCTCGTTTCGCGAGGTGGAACTTGAGGTCGGTGGGCGGGACCCAGGCCGCAAGGGCGTCGAGGAGCGCTTCCGGAGTATCCGCGGACACGAGGCGGTCGCGGTCCTGTTGCCGGAGGAAGCCGCGCGTCACCATGGTATCGAGGCACTGCAGGAGGCCATCGAAGAACCCATCGGCATTGAGCACGCCGATGGGGTGTCGGTGGATCGCAAGCTGACTCCATGTGAGCACTTCAAACAATTCGTCGAGGGTTCCGAAACCGCCCGGGAGGGCGATGAAGCCGTCCGCGAGGTCGACCATGAGCTGCTTGCGTTCGTGCATCGTGCGGACCACGCGCATGTCCGCGACGCCGGGGTGCTTCAGTTCCCTCGTATCGAGGAATTCGGGAATGACACCGATGACATCGCCGCCCGCCGCAAGCGCCCCGTCGGCAGCCGCTCCCATCATGCCGACGCCACCCCCGCCGTAGATCATGCGGATGCCGCGCCGGGCAAGAAGAGTCCCCGTGGCGTGAGCGAGTCGGGCGTAGCGGAGGTCGTGACCTGGGCTGGAGCCGCAGTAGATGGCGAGCGAGCGGAACATGGGGCAGGGGGATGGCGGAGGAAGCGCCGGGGGTCAAACGCAAGCGCAGGCGGAACGGACAGCTTCCGGTATCTTTGCGATTGTCCGCGGGCTGTGACTTTCTACCGACAGGGAGGCGGTTCCGAAGCATCCGCCGGACAAGGCATGGCGACTGATTCCAATGTTCCTCTGAGAGTCCTCGTTGTGGAGGACGAAGGGTTGGTGGCTGCCGACGTGCAGCGGGCCCTCGAGCGGGGCGGCTACGAGGTCTGCGGAGTCTGTGCCGATGGAGCCAGTGCCGTGCGGGAAGTCCGCCGGGAATTGCCCGACGCCGTGATCATGGACATTCAGCTGAGCGGGCCGATGGACGGCATCGAGGCCGCCGGAGTGATTCAGCGGGAATGCGGACGGCCGGTGATTTTCCTGACGGGACATGCCGAAGCGGCGACCGTGCAGCGGGCCCGCGGGGTCCAGCCGTATGGCTACCTCCTGAAGCCTTTCCATGAGAGCGAACTGCAGTCGGCCGTGGAACTCGCCGTCAGCCGTCACGCTGCCGACAGCCGCGTGCGGGAAAGCGAAGAACGCTTTTCCGGAGCGCTGCGCAGCATTGCCGGAGCGGTGATCTGCACGGACATTCTCGGCGTCATCACGTTTCTGAATCCGGTGGCCGAAGCGATCACGGGCTGGCGGGCGGCAGAGGCCGTCGGGCGTCAGCTGCACGAAGTTTTCCGCGTCGTACTGCCTGACGGAGAAGCACTGCGGGGCCCGGGACTGGTGCAGGCGACCGGAGGGTCCGGTGCCCTGCGCACGATTTTTCTGACAGCGCGCGACGGCAGCATGGTGGCGATTGAGGATCATACGAATCCGATCCGGGATGCCTCCGGGGCGCTCACCGGGATTGTGATTCTGTTCCGGCGGCGCGAAGGCGTCCCCTTGCCCGACAATCTCCCGCCGGGTGGCGTGGTTGTGCCTGGAACGCCATGGCCGAATCTGGCCGGGATTGTCGGGAGCATCGCCGATCCCCTGCTGGCCATGGATGCCGATTGGAAGATTACCTACCTGAACGAGGCGGCCGCGCGCCTGCTGCAGGGTGAGGTGCGGGAACTGCCTGGGAAGATCTTCTGGGATTGTCTTCCGGCGACCACGCATCGGCGCTACTACCAGGAATTTGCCGCGACCCTCGACAAGCAGTCGGCGCGTTCCTTCGAGATGCGGCAGGAAGCCGAAGGCCGCTGGCATGAAGTGCAGCTCTATCCGTATGGCGATGGCCTGCTCGCCCTGTTTCACGACATCACCGCGCGGCGGGAAGCCGAGGAACAGCAGGACAAGATCGAGAAGCTCGAATCGCTCGGCCTGCTCGCACGGGGATTTGCGCACGACTTCAATAATCTCCTCACGGTTCTGCTGGGGAATCTTTCGCTCGCTGAGAATGCCCTGCCGGCCGGCTGGGTCGGACGGACCGAACTCGAACGGGCGCGGGTGGCGTCGCTGCAGGCCCAGAATCTGGTGCAGCAACTGCTGACCTTTGCGCGCGGCGGAGCCCCGATCCGGCAACCGCTCGAGGCCCACGCGCTGCTGCGCGAATGGTTTGCCGAATGGCCGAAGCGTGGCGACCGGCAGTACCGCATCGACGGCGGCCCGGGCGAATATCCGGTCGAATGGGACCGGCATCAGATCCGGCGCGTGCTTTCCAATCTGCTCAAGAATGCCGAACAGGCGACGCGGCCCGGCGGGCAGATCGCGCTGCGCCTTGGCCGGCCTGGGGAACCCGGATTTCCCGAAGGAGAACTTGGCCTGCCGGGTGGCGTCGGCGCGGCGGGTTCGTGGGCGGTCATTGAAGTGAGTGACGATGGAGAAGGCATTGCGCCCGGGCAGGAGGCACGGGTCTTCGAGCCCTACTTCACGACGCGGGCCGAAGCCAATGCGAGCGGCCTGGGATTGACCGTGTGTGAATCGGTGGCGCGGGCGCATGGCGGCGTGGTCCGGATTCTTTCCTCGCCTGGCACGGGCACCAGAGTCCGCTTGGCCCTGCCGGGACGTTCGGTCGCGGGGGAATCCGTGGCCGCGGCTCCGAGCCCGCCGCCGGAACGCCGCAAGCGGGTGCTCCTGCTGGAGGACGAACCCCTCATCCTGCAGCTGCTGGAGCAGCATCTGCTGCGCTGTGGATGCGAGAGCACCGCCACCATGGACGGAGCCGAAACCATCGCCCGCTACCGAGAGGCCATGGAATCGGGTCAGCGCTACGATCTCGTCATTCTCGATCTCAGCATTCCAGGAGGCATGGGCGGAGCGGCCGCCATGGAAACGATCCGTCGCATGGATCCCGCCGTGCGTGCCGTGGTTTCGAGCGGATACAGTGATGACCCCGTGATGAGCCGCTACATCGATTACGGATTTCATGCCGTCCTGCCCAAACCGTATCAGCCGCAGGACCTCATGGAACTGGTGCGCGGCCTGCTCAGCGATGCTCCGTAAAGCTCCGGCGGGTGGCCATCATCATTCCGGCCGGCAGCCGGCGTTCAGGAATTCCGTCCCGCGAGGGCGTCGCGGATCGCACGGATTTTCAGGAGAGAACCGGAAAGAATCTGGAAGGCGATGAAGCCCATGATGATGCCGCCGCCACCATTGGTGAAGCGCCAGACAGCATAGCCAAGCATGAGTCCGGCCGCCACCGTGGCGACACGCAGCGTGATGAGCATGGCCTTGAGAGGCTCCAGTCTGAGGCGGAGCAGACCGAAGAGCAGGCGGCCGCCATCCATGGGGAAGGCCGGGATGAGATTGAAGAAAAGGAGTCCCTTGTTGATGTCGCGCAGGAGGTCGAGGGTCATTCCCGTGAAGAACAGGGAATTCCCCAGCGGCATGCCTGATTCGCCGAGCCCCGCTCCACCGAGGGCGGCCGACCTGACGAATCCGAGCGCCGTATCTGCGAGGAACCAGAGGACGACATTGACCAGCGGTCCCGCGATCGTGATGAGAATATCGCCTTTGACCGTCGGCGACGGTCCATCAAGGAGCGCCACACCACCGAGCATGCCAAGGGAGATGCGCCGGGTGCCGACGCCGCAGCGGCGCGCCATGAGGGCATGACCGAATTCGTGCAGGAGGACACTGCCGAAGAGCATCACGAAGAGCAGCATTCCGAGCACGAGGCCCATGGAACCGGGGATCTGCTGCATGATGGGCAGCACAATGAGAGCGACCGGCAGGAGAATGGCGGCCTCGAGGTAGACATCGATGCCGAACCAGCGGCCGAGCGAAAGCGAGCCGGGCGGGGGTTCCGCCCCAGTGGAGGAAGGTAGCATGAATCGGGAGGGGAAGGGGGCTCAGCGCGACAGTTCCAGCATGCGCAGCAGGGGTTTCTCGGCGCGGGCGCGCAGTTCTTCCGGCAGAACCACCTGCGGCGAGAGATCGCGGAGGCAGCGCATGAGCTTTTCCATGCTGTTCATCTTCATGTAGCGGCAGTCGGCGCAGGCGCAGTGATGAGTCGGTCCGGCGATGAATTCCTTTTCCGGGCACTCGCGGCGGAGCCGGTGCAGCATGCCGCTTTCCGTGGCGATGATGAATTGGCGGGCCGGATGGCGGCGGCAGAAATGCACCATTTTCTCCGTGCTGCAGACCTCGTCGGCAAGCAGACGGACCGCGAAGGTGCATTCCGGATGCGCCACCACCGGGGCGTCGGGATACTCTTCCTTGATGCGCAGAATGCTGTCGCGCGTGAACTCCACGTGAACGTAGCAGGCACCCTGCCAGAGGTCCATTTTCCGGCCCGTCTGTTCCATGACCCACGAACCCAGATTCGCATCGGGCACGAAGAGAATGTTCCGGTCGGCCGGGACCGATTCGACGATGCGGACGGCGTTGCCGCTCGTGCAGATGCAGTCGCTCAGCGCCTTCACTTCCGCGCTGCAGTTGATGTAGGCGATCACATAGTAATTGCGGTCGGCATGGCGTCGCAGGTATTCGGCGAGCGCTGGACCCGGGCAACTCTGCTCCAGTGAACAGCCCGCGTCCTTGTCCGGAAGCACGACAATGCGTTCCGGATTCACGATTTTCGCCGTCTCCGCCATGAAGTGGACCCCGCAGAAAGCGATCACATCAGCCGGCGTTTCCTTGGCATGATAGGAAAGCCCGAGCGAATCGCCCACGAAGTCCGCCACTTCCTGAATGTCGCGGCTCTGGTAATTGTGCGCGAGGATGACGGCGTTGCGTTCCTTTTTGAGGCGGAGAATTTCCGTGCGGAGGTCGATGGAGGCAGTGGTCATGCGTTGGGTTCCGGTGAGGTTTCGGGGGCAGTGGATTCCGGAGCGGATTGCGCTTCCTCTGCCGATGGAGATTCCCTGGTTTCCGCCGGTTCCTCCGCAGGCGGCGATTCCTCCGCTGGTGGCGGCGGCGTGGTCTCCGGGGGGGCTTCTGGTCGGGGCGCGAGCATGAGTGAGACCTCGCGCTGCACGGCTTCGACCTGATCGAGTTTGAGTTCGGGGTCGCGGATGATGTAGACCTCGCCGGTTTTGGGTTGTTCGTAGATGAGGAAGGTGGCGTCCTCGGTTTCGCGGGTAGCGGTCTGGCGGAGTTGTTTTTTCCGTTCGAGCATGACCGCGAGGATGTAGCGGGTGTTTTCGGTACCCGGGCCATCTTCCTCGATGAGGCGGCGGAGGAGAGTTTCCGCCGTTTCCTTTTCCACGACTTCCTGTCTGGCATGGGAGACCGGGCCTTCGTAGACCGATTTCCAGAACGAGAAGGGGGTGGCGGCGGCGCGGGCTTCGTCCCACGCGGCGAGCGAGAAGTCGCGGCGGATCAGTTCCTCCGTCTGAGGATCATCGAACAGGGCAGTGTAGAACACTTCGCCCTCGGAAAAGGGGGTGCCGGTGTGGTGGCAGGCGTGGGATCGGCTGCGGATGTTCCAGTTCTCGGTGATGGCCATGATCGGGTGCGGACAGGAGTCACTGGGGTAGGGCGGCGGGGGGCGGAAGACAACCCCGGGTTTTCCGGTCCGTGGTGGCGCGCCCGGCCGGTTGCGGGCCTGCGGGAGGTCAGGCCAGCAGCGGGCGGATGACATGCCCGTGAACATCCGTGAGACGTCGGTCGACGCCGCCGGAACGGACCGTGAGCTGTTCGTGATCGATGCCGAGCAGGTGAAGGATCGTGGCATGGACGTCGTAGACTTCCGTGACGCTCGAGCGGTCGGCGGGTTTGAATCCGAAATCATCGCTGCTGCCGTGCGTGGCCCCGCCGCGGATGCCGCCGCCGCAGAGCCAGTTGGTGAAGCAGAACGGATTGTGGTCGCGTCCGCGCCCGCCCTGGGAACTGGGCATGCGACCGAATTCCGTGGTCCAGAGCACGATGGTGTCGTCGAGGAGACCGCGCTGTTTGAGGTCGCGGAGGAAAGCCGACGCACCGTGAGCGAAGCCGCGGGCGAGGGGACCGTGATCGCGCTGCACATCTTCATGGGAATCCCAGTTGCGGCGGGGGAATCCGTTGTCGTTGCCGCTCCAGATCTGGACGAAGCGGACCCCGCGCTCGAGGAGGCGGCGCGCGGCGAGGCATTTGCGGCCAAAGGCGTCGACTTCCTCCGCATCATTGATCTCCTTGGGCCAGTTGCGGACATCGTCGCGGATGCCGTACATGGAGCGGGTGGCGGGTGATTCCCTGGTGATATCGAGGGCTTCCGGAGCCGCGAGCTGCATGCGCGCCGCGAGTTCGTAGCTGCGGATGCGCGCCTCCAGCCGGTCGTCGCCGCCCCGCAGGCCCGCGTGCTGCCGGTTGAGGCTGGCCATGAGCTGATGCGCGGCCGATTCGGCCGAGGGATTCGTGAAATCCGAGCGTCGGTCCGGAAAGAGATCGGTGACCGGGGTTTCGCTGTCCGGCTGGATGATGGTGCCCTGGTACTGCGCGGGCAGGAAGGCCGCGTCCCAGTTCTTCGTCCCATTGGAAGCAAGGCCCCGGTGGTCTGGAATGACCACGAACGCGGGCAGGTTGTCATTCATGCTGCCGAGGCCGTAGCTGACCCATGCGCCGGCGCTGGGGAAGCCCGGACGATTGAATCCCGTGGTCTGCAGGAGTGTGCCCTGACTATGGACCCCCGTTTTTCCGGTCATGTTGTGAATGAAGGCGATTTCGTCCACGATGGAACCGAGGGCCGAGACCGGTTCACTGAGGAGGCGGCCCGATTGTCCGTAGGGCTTGAATTCCCAGATCGGGCGCAGCCATGGACCGAGACCGTCCTGGAAGGCTTCGACCCGCTCGCCGAAGTCGCTCGGCTGACCGTGGCGTTTCACGAGTTCCGGTTTGTAATCGAAGAGGTCGATGTGGCTGGCGGCACCTGCCATGAAGAACTGGACGACGCGGCGGGCCTTGGGCTGGCGGTGCGTGGCCGTGAGGGCGGCGGCGGGAAGGTCGCGGCTGAGCAACGAGGCAAGGGCCACGCCGGGAAACGACTGAAGGAGCGAGCGTCGGGTGAGCGGCATGGGTTTCCGGGAGGGGATCAGTCAACGAAGCAGAATTCGTTCAGATTGAGAATCGCGCGGCAGGCATGAGGCAGGCCGTGTTCAGCCGCATACGCTGTCATGGCCGCCAGTTCCTCCGGCGTGGCATCGCGCTGCAGAGCGAGGCGGAAGGCTGTGGACATGGCCTGCTGCGGTGAGTCCTGTGGAAGTCGTCTGGCGAGCGCGGCCGCGGCGACAAGGGTCAGCTGATTATTGAGCTGGGCGAGCGACTGCAGCGGGGTGATGGTCTGCGTGCGTTTTTCGACGAGCAGCGAGGGGTCGGCGCAGTCCATGGTGGCCATCCATGGCTGGGGTTTGCTGCGCACGAGGAAACGGTAGATGGAGCGCCGGTGGAGGGCGGGATTGGCGAGGTCCGCCAGCTGGTATTCATAGTGCGGGGAATGTTCGGGATGAAGAATCACGAAATCCTGAAAGGCCGGACCGCCGGAAGAACGGTCGAGCAGGCCGGAGACAGCCAGCATGCCATCACGGATCGCTTCCGCTTCGAGTTTGCGCCGCGGCATGCGCCAGAGCAGACGGTTTTCCGGATCGCTGGCCGGAGCTTCACGGTAATCCGAGGCGCGGCGGTAGGCCCGGGAGGAAACCATGAGCCGGTGGAGCGATTTGAGGGAGCCTCCGGAGTTGCGGAACCAGCAGGCGAGCCAGTCGAGAAGTTCAGGGTGCGACGGGACATCGCCCATGCGGCCGAAGTCCGAGGGCGTGGCGACGAGCCCCTGACCAAAGTGGTATTGCCAGACGCGGTTGACGATGCTGCGCCACGTCAGGGGATTCCGGGGGTCGGTGATCCAGCGGGCGAGCGCCGCGCGGCGTTCACTTTCCGGGGCGTCGGCGGGAAGCTGAAAGCGGCTCGGCAGTTCCGGAAGACAGGACAGGGCACCCGGGCTGGCGGGAGTCAGGCGGCGTTTCACATCGCCCCGGGAAAGCACATGAATCGGACGCGGGCGGCCACCCGAGCCACCCGTGCCGCGGAAGGCACCGCTGCCATGGTGCACGGTGCCGCAGTAGACCTTCGCCTGGGCCGGAAGGACCTCGAGAGCGCGGCTTGCCTTGCTCCGGATCATCTCTGCGTCGCGCCACGCCGCGCTGTCGTCGCCACCCAGCGTAGCCGCAATGAGGGCACTGCGTTCCGATTCCAGTTTCGTGATCTCCTCCCCGGGAACCGCGAGCGAAGCCGGATCCACACCCGGGTACCAGCGGTCCGTCAGATTGGTGCGCTGCCAGCGGACCGGCGCTTCAATGCTGTCGGGCGACGACACCGCAGCCCCTGCGGCCAGATTCCTGCCGTCGGCATCGACGACTTCCAGCTCGGCCAGCGAAAAAATGAAATCGTTCTGCCGCGGTGCCAGTTTCACCGCCGTGACGCGGATAAAGCGCGCTTCGGTGGGCTGACTGACCGACACCGCCGCAATGCCCGGATTCGGAAAATCCGCCTTCGTTTCGTCCCGGAGGATCTGCACGCCCGACTGAAAATCCGGGTCATGGCCCGCTTCGATGCGGAAGCGGAGCGGGAAGCCGAAGCCGTTGCCGATGCCATTGAAGTCGTCGTGACAGGGCCGCAGAGAAACCGAGGTGAAGCGCCGCGGCGCGCCGAGGTCGATCTGCACCCATTTGGTGACGTCGCCGCGCGCTTCGATGGCGGAATGCCAGCCGTTCTGCTGGGAAAGCTGCGCCGATGGCTGGCGGGCCGCGGCGATCTTGCCGTCGAGTTCCGTGAGTTTCCCTGCGGATCGCTCCGCCGCAATGGCCAGCAGTGCGTCGGCGCGGCGGGCGGCGCGGTCCCGTTCTCCGGTCAGTTCCGCCCGCTGCCGCGCGATGCCGTCGTCGGTATCATAGCTCCGGTCGGCGCGGTCGACGGCCGCAAAAACCGCCTGCAGCGCATAATAATCCCCGGCGCTCACCGGATCGAATTTATGATCGTGACACTGAGCGCAGTGCACGGTCACCGAGGTGAACGTGTTCATGGTATTGGCAACCATGTCATCGCGGTCGAGATGCCGGGCGATCATGCCGTCGGTTTTCTCTTCCGGAACTTCCGCATGGCCAATGAGATCCCATGGTCCTGCGGAAATGAAGCCGAGGGCTTCAATCCCGTCGCGCGTGCCCGGAAAGAGCACGTCGCCGGCAATCTGTTCCTCCACAAATCGGGCGTAGGGTTTGTCTTCCTGAAAGGCCCGGATCACGTAGTCGCGGTACGGCCAGGCATGCGGGCGCGGCTGGTCCTTGTCGTAGCCATGCGTGTCACCGTAATGCACCACGTCGAGCCAATGCCGGGCCCAGCGTTCGCCATAATGCGGACCCGCAAGGAGTCGCTCCGTGAGTTCCTCCCACGCTTTTTCCGGATCCACCGACGAGGCCGCCACAAACGCATCGGCTTCCTCGGGCGAGGGCGGCAGTCCCGTCAGATCAAAGGTCAGACGCCGCACCAGCGCGCGCGCGTCCGCCGTCGCCACCGGCCGGATGCCTTTCTCCGCAAGGGCCGCATCGATATGGAAATCAACCGGATGACCCCTGACCTCCGCGGGTGCCGCAGGCAACGGACGCAGCGACCACCATGCTTCCCCGGGCTTCCCGTCAGCGCTCAGCTTCGCGGCAGAAGCGAACAGGCAAATCAGCAGCAGAGGAATCCGGATCGGCATCGCCCGTCTCATACGTGCGCAGAAACAGAATCTGATCGTCCCGCTCAGCGGAAAATGCAGAGGGGCGGCCCATTGCCTCCCGCAGCCGCGGACTACCCGACGGCTAGCGTGAACCATCGAAGTCTTCATCATCTGGATCGATGAGGACTTCGCGGGGTTTGGCACCGTCGCCGGGACCGATGAGGCCGCGTTGTTCGAGGAGGTCCATCATGCGGGCGGCGCGGCCGTAGCCGAGGCGGAGGCGGCGCTGGAGCAGGGAAGTGCTGGCTTTGCGTTCTGCGACGATCACTTCGATGCAGCGTTCGAGGGTTTCCTCGTCTTCGGCGGAGAGTTCCTCCGATTCCGTGTCGTCGCCGCCTGCATCGCCGAGCGAGCGCTGGACTTCCTTGTCGTAGGCAGGAGCGGCCTGCTGTTTGCAGTGTTCGACGAGGTCGTGGATTTCGTCATCGGTGACGAAGGCTCCCTGGGCGCGGTTCAGCTTGGAAGTCCCCGGCGGCAAGTAGAGCATGTCGCCTTTGCCAACGAGCTTTTCGGCACCCTTGGTATCGAGGATGACGCGTGAATCGAGGGCGCTGCTGACCTGGAACGCGATCCGGCAGGGGATATTGGCCTTGATGTTGCCCGTGATGACTTCGGCGCGCGGGGTCTGGGTGGCAAGGATCATGTGAATGCCGGCCGCGCGGGCCTTCTGGGCGATGCGCTGGATGAGCTGTTCCATGTCGGCCGGAGCCGTCTGCATGAGGTCGGCCAATTCGTCGATGATGACCACGATGTAGGGCATCGAGTCCGGGATGGTGGGTTCGTCCGATTCCGCCTCGAATTCCGCGTTGTCTTCGGCGACGAGTTCGCTGTCGTCCCAGACGGAGTCGGCGTCCGAGGAAGCGAAAGCCACCTGATGGGTGGTGAGGGCGGCATCTTCCTCGGCTTCGTCATCAAGGTCGCTGGCCACGAAGACGGTGTCGCTTTCCTCTTCGTCGCTGCCTTCCGGTTGCGGGGGACGGCCATCGAACAGGGGGAGCAGTGGGGTGTTTTCGTCCGGGCGGTTGCGTCGGCCACTGCGGGCCTTGGCCGTTCCCGTGGCGGCCGCCGCTGCCGCTGCGGCTTCTTCCGCTTTGCGCCGGCGGTTATTGAACGATTCAAAATTGCGCACCCCTTCCGAAGCGAACAGGCGGTAGCGGTGTTCCATTTCATTGACCACCCAGCGGAGGGCCATGATCACCTTTTTCGGATCGGTGACGACCGGAACCACGAGGTGCGGGAGGTCGTTGTAGGTCTGCATTTCCACGACCTTGGGATCGACCATGATGAAGCGCAGCTGTTCCGGAGTGAACTGGAAGAGCAGGGAACCAATGATGGAATTGATGCAGACGGATTTCCCGGATCCGGTGGCGCCGGCCACGAGGAGGTGCGGCATGGCGGCGAGGTCGGCGATGATCGTATTGCCGTACACGTCCTTGCCGAGAGCGAGGGGGAGTTTTGCCTTGGTGCTGGCGAACGAATCGTCTTCGAGCAGTTCGCGGAGCGGAACCGCGACCTTGTCGTTGTTGGCGATTTCGATGCCGACCGTGTCTTTGCCGGGAATGGGCGCGAGAATGTTGATCCGTTCCGCACGGGTGGCGCGGGCGAGGTCGGCTTCGAGGGCCGTGATGCGGCTGACGCGCAGGCCGTCGCTCGGGTAGATCTCGTAGCGCGAAATGGTCGGCCCACGCGTGATGGGGCCGGGGGCAACCTGAATGCCGAAGGTGCCAAGCGTGGCGATGATGGTCTTCTGGGTCTCGCGGAGGGCGCGTTCATCAATCTTCACATCGCCGGCCGCTTCGTCCCAGTGGAGAATATCAAGGGGCGGCAGCTGGTAGCCGGAATAATCCTGTGCACCCGGGCGGACCACGGGAGCGGGATCGCCTTCCGCGCGGGGCTTCTGCTGCTGGCGGCGCCACTCAGCCAGGGATGGCTTGCGTTCGCCCGTCTGCGCCTGACGGCGGGAACCATCGATGATCGGTGGTTCCGGCGCGGCTTCCGCGACGGTGTCGTCGGCGCTTTCGGTTTCTTCTTCGTCTTCTTCCTCCGACACCGGAACCACGGCGCGCCGGGAACGGGATCGGGCAGGGCCCTGAGCTTCCTCGTCGGCACCTTCGTCGAGATCGTCCAGATCAAGCGTGCCTTCCGGGTCGATCAGCGTGTGCTGAAATCCCTCCGGTGTGGTCACGCCGGCCTTGCGGAGTTCTTTTTCAATGCGGCGGCGCTCGCGCTCGGCTTTCCGCTTCTCCTGTTCCAGCGATGCCGCGGAATCAACCGCCGCAGCCTTCTGGCGTTCCTGGTGACGTCCGCTGATGAGGTCGCCGAGCTGCGCCCACGCCGTCCGCAGCGAGCTTCCGATCGAACCCGGACGGAGACCGGTCATGAGAACCAACCCGGCCGCATAGCTCAGCAGCGACAGAATGAGCAGCCCGGCCGTCCCAATGCTCGTTTCGGCCATGCGCCGCCCGATGAAACCAAATCCGCCCCCGGGACCGAGAATGTTGAACTGCTCATCCCAATTGACGAGCATGAACTTCTGAAGGCCAAGAAACACGGCCCCGGAAACCACAAACAGGACCATCCCCACCAGCGGACGAGCCGGCAGAAATCCCTCACGCACAAGCCGCAGGCCCATGAAAATCCGCGCGAGCCCCAGCCAGAGCAGGCTCACCGGCAGCAGAAAGGCCGCCCCGCCAAACAAAAACATCGCATACCCCGCCACAGTCGCCCCAAAGGGCCCAATCACATTCGCCACCGGATCATTCGGAGGATTCCGCGTCGCAAAGGCCACCCACGGCCGCAGGTCGTCCGGCGTGTACGTCGCCAAGGCCAGAAACAGCGCCGCTCCCGCACTGATCAGCAGAAGCGACCGCAGATCAATCCCCCCAGCTCCCGCGTCAAAGGTCGGATCGTCCTGGCGGCGGCTGGGGCGGTTCGGTGACATGGCTGGCTTGAGCTGAAGCTTAATGAGTTGCAGAACGAGCGGAACTGCGGCTACCATCGCTCCCACAGGAATGATCTCCGCACCCGACTCCCCGTTATCTATGCCGGAGCGGGAAGTGGATCAATCCTGAAATCTCGGAAAGCTTAAGTTTTTGCTGAATTCCTGGATTTTCTGGCTTTTTCCGCTTTTCTGTTTTTTTCATCCGCCCGCATCCTTGTCCTCATGACCGCTGTTCCGTCCCCGATCCTCCAGTTGCTGCGTTTCCGTCCGATTTATCAGGAAAGGGTCTGGGGAGGCCGGCGGCTGGCCGATCGCTACGGTCGGGAACTGCCTGAAGGCAAAGTGATTGGAGAAAGCTGGGAGATTTCCGATCGTCCGGAGGCGCAGAGTGTGGTGGTAAACGGGCCGCTGGCCGGAACGACGCTGCATGGGCTCTGGGAAGGCGAACGGGAGGCGGTTTTTGGCCACGGGGCTCCCGACGGCCCGGTCTTTCCGCTGCTCGTGAAGATTCTGGACGCCTGCGACACGCTGAGCCTTCAGGTGCACCCGCCGGATCACTGTGCCGCGGCCCTCGGGGGTGAACCCAAAACGGAAATGTGGGCCGTCGTCCATGCCGAACCAGGAGCCGCGCTCTACTGCGGAGTGAAGGAAGGGGTCGGACGCGAGGAATTCGCCGCCGCACTGGCTGCAGGCACGGTGGCCGACTGCGTGCCACGCCTTCCGGTGGTTTCCGGCGACGCCATTTTCATCCCCAGCGGACGCCTCCATGCCATCGGATCCGGCCTCATGATCTTCGAAATCCAGCAGAACAGCGACACAACTTACCGGGTCTTCGACTGGAACCGGGTCGGACTCGACGGTTCGCCGCGCCCGCTCCACGTGCAGGAATCGCTGGCCTGCATCGATTTCACGGACACCGCACCAACCCTCACGCCGCCCGACGCTCCCGTGCTCGCCAGCTGCCGTCACTTCACGGTGCGCCGCATCATCCAGCCAGCCCATTCGCAGGCCCATTGGGGCCAGCCCGGCGATTTCAGCATCCTCGCCGTCGTCCGTGGTTCGGCCACCATCGCCGGAGAATCACTCCGCGCCGGTGACTTCGCCATCGTACCCGCATGCCTCCCAGCCGAACTCCGCTGCGTCTCCTCCGCAGATCAGGAAACCGAATTCCTCGAAACCTCCTTCGGCCACGCAGCCGTCTGATCCTCAGCCACAGGGGACCTCCCGCAGACAACCCAAACCCCCAGATCCGATCCGTGCCGCCACCCCGATCATTTCCCCGGTTCTGCATTTTACATGACATATATTGTATCAAGTTATGACCCCCGGGACCGGGGGGGGAGGATTCCGGGATTGCCCTGCTGGGGATTTCCGGCATTGGGGATGGGATGGTGACGAAGCGACGAGCGCGGCAGCGGTGGACGAGGCGCGGGGTTCTTGTGGGCCTTGGGCTGGCGTTGCTGGGGAATCTTGCGGTGGCGCACGAAGCGGAGGGACCGCCGGCTGCCCCCATGGATGGGGTTGCGGATGGGGCTGGGATTTTCGGAACTGGTCTGCTGAGCCGGGTTGATCTGGTGGATCGGCTGCGGCGGATGCCGGGTCGGAATTATGTGGTCACGCTTGGAGACATGCGCGGGATTGCTCCAGATGAGTATGCGGAGCACCTGGCGCGGCACTGGCTGGCTGGTGGTCCTGGGCTGGTGCTGGTGCTCGATGCGTCGGCGGTTGGGGGTGCCGGAGCGCTGGGGATTGCGGGGGTCGATCCGCGCGGTTTTTCGGGCGACCGCATGCGGGCGGCATTTTCCGCTGCTGGAACGGATCAGGCTGCTGGCATCGCTGCAGCGCTGGCGGTCGCGGCCAACCCGCAGCCACCATCCTCCGTGCCGGGAGGACGACCGGTTTTCGTGCAGCTGGCCGGTGTCTTCTTCGTCGGAACCCTCCTCTTCCACTTCTACCAGAGGATTTCCGAGCGCCTTGACGAGCGCAGCCGCGAAAAATTCCGTCCCGTGAGCCCGCGGAAGCCGAAATAGGAACGGCTCGGCTGCCGGATTCCGTCCGGACACCGATGCTCCGGACACGGTTGCTTTATTGAGCGCGTTCCCAGCTCACCACGATTCCGTTTTCGAATCGGATGAGGGCGGAAGTCACGGGTACATAGTCGGTACCCATACCCCAGGCCGGGCCCATGAAGCGTCCGCCTCTGGGTCCGAAGTACCCGCCGCCGAGTCCGACCCCGTACACTGGCAGCCCGCCACCCATGTAGAACGTCGAGGTGGGCATCGGCTGAAGGTTCGTGTAGCGCCAGACTTCCGTTTCCTTGCCCGAACTTGAGCCTTTGCGGACATTGGACGGCCGTCCCAGCGCAAGATACACCGCGTCGCGGGTCATGCCTTCGCTGATTTTCCCGGCGAGTACTGCTTCGCGCTGCGCTGGGCTGAGCGATCCCGCCATGGCGGGATTCGCGCTCAGGCGGCCCTGTGGCGTGCTCGAGGCACAGGACGAGAGGAAAATCGCCACGGATGCGAGAACGGAAAGCCGGAGAAGTTTCATGGATGGTATGGGAGGAATTTGGGGAACGTTGCTTTTCCTGAGGCAGTGTCGCACGTAGCGTGCATAGAGTCCCTTTTTAAATCTGCTATTCTCCAGTCAGCGTGCAAGACCGTTTTGGACATCGAATTTCCTACCTGCGCGTCAGCGTCACCGACCGCTGCAACGAGCGCTGCCTCTATTGCCTGCCCGAGGAACGTCAGGAATGGCTCCCACGCGAAGGCACCCTCACCGATGCCGAAATTCTCCGATTGCTCGCGATCGGACGCGGCCTCGGCATCCGGAAAGTCAGGGTCACCGGCGGCGAACCACTCACACGGCGCGGCGTCCTCGCTCTGATCCGCGCCATTGCGTCCATGGACGGCATCGAAGACGTCGGCGTCTCGACCAATGGCACGCTGCTCGCCGATCCCGTGCCCGGCGAAGACGGTCGCAGCATGGCGTCCTGCCTCGCGTCGGCCGGCGTCCGCAGTGTCAACATTTCCCTCGATACCCTCGACCCGGGACAATACGCGGCAGTCACCGGACGCGATTTCCACGCCCGCGCCCTGTCCGGCATCGAGGCCGCCGTCGCGGCGGGCTTTGCCCGGGTGAAGCTGAACTGCGTCCTCATGAAGGGACGGACCGAGCAGGAATTGCCTGCCCTCGTGGAATTCGCCCGCTCCCGCGGCTGCCTCCTCCGCTTCATCGAACTGATGCCCGTGTCCACCAATGAGGTCCTCACGGAAGCCAATTTCCTGTCCTGCGGCGTGACACAGCGCCTGCTCGCGGAGCATTTCGGCCCGCTCGTCCCCTGCCCTGACATGCGTACCAATGGCCCCGCCGCCTACTGGCAGATCCCTGGCACCGGTCAGCATGTCGGCTTCATCGGAGCCATGACCAACTTCCACTTCTGCGAGAGCTGCAACAAGCTGCGCCTCACCGCCGACGGCCGTCTCCGCCCATGCCTCGGCAGTCACCTCGAAACCGACCTCATCTCCCCCATGCGCGCCGGAGCCAGCGACGAAGACCTGCGCACCCTCATCCTTGATACCGTCGACCGGAAACCAAAGGAACACGACTTCCGCAACAGCTACCAACCCGGTCGCCGCATGATCGCCATCGGTGGGTGAATCGGATTCACCGCGGCATCAAGGCAGACCCGCCGGGAACTTCAGTTTGGCTCGCCCGCAATCACTTCGCGGAAGGCGACGGAGCGCATGGCGACCGCAAGGGCGGCAGCAAATACGGTGCTCCACGACGAAGCCCGGGAAATCTGCGCCGCTGGCCGCGCCAGCCCCAGCACCTGATGCCCGGCGGATTCGGCGCGCCCGGTGCATTCCAGCAGCTTGAAGGCGGAATGCGCGGAGCTGAGCCCCGGGAAAACCAGTACATTGGCCCGACCCCGCAGCGGGCTGCCCGGGGCCTTGAGCCGCGCCGTTTCCGGATTGAGCGCGGCGTCGACTTCCAGTTCGCCATCGATCTCGGCTTCCATGCGGAGGGCACGCAGGCGTTCGCGCGCCAGTCCCGTGGCCGCAGTGACCTTCTGCACCGAGGGATGCGACACGCTGCCGCGCGTCGAAAAACTGATCATTGCCACCCGGGGAGGTTCGCGCAGCAGGGCCGACGCCACCTTGGCCGATTCCACCGCAATCATGGCCAGCTGCGCCACCGTCGGCACGGGAATGACCGCGCAGTCAGCCAGCACCAGCAACCCGCCACTGCCAAGGTCGGCCCGGTCCGGCAGCCGCAGCGGAACACAGCTCGACACCGTTTCGCAGTCGGGCAGCCGCTTGATGAGGTGCTGCAGCGCCCGGAACCAGGCAGCCGGAAGGGTCAGATTCCCGCCCACCGCGCCGTCGGCGTAGCCGTACTGCAGCATCATCGCCGCAAAGTACCCCGGCAAGCGCATCACATCGCGGGGATCCGCCACGCCCGCCTTCCGGTATCGGCTCACCTTCCGGTAGAGTTCGCAGAATCGATCGAAGTCGTGACTCGATTCCGGGTCGACAATCCCGATGAGGTCGAGAGGAATGCCGTGCTCCCGGGCGAGCGACTGAATCGCGGCGCGGTGACCGAGCAGAATGGGAGCGACGGCTTCGAGCCTCACCAGTTCCGCGGCGGCCCGCAGAACCCGGACGTCGTGCCCGTCCGGGAATACCACACGTTTCGGATGAGCCCGCAGGTACCGCACCATCGGCCCAAGCAGCGGATCGTCGTCATGGTAACTGAATTCCCGGGAAATCATCGCGCGTATGCTCGCCAGTCCGCAATGCTCCCGCATTGGCAAGTGCTAATCGCTGCCTTGCCCGCCGCGGGCGCCTCCCCATGCCCTCCGGACATGCGGAGAAACCGATGGCGTGGCTCTTTCATCCGCAGCTCTCATCCCGCCATTCACGTATGCTTCCGAGCTGCCCCTCGACTGCGTCCCTTTCGTGAAAATCGCATGGACCTGCCGCGGGGAACCGGGCACGGTCGTCGGCGCCCGTCTTCGCTCTGATTTATGTCGTCCGATTCCCCTTCCCATGGTCCGGTTCCCGACCCGCGCCGCCACGATCTCGATGCGCTGCGCGCCGCGGCCATGTTTCTCGGCATCATCTACCATGCCGCCCTCTCGTTCGCCGACGGCCTGCCATGGCTGGTCGAGGATGCTCAGCGTTCGGTGGCCGCGTTCCATCTTCAGGCAGCGGTTCACGGATTCCGCATGCCGCTCTTCATGGTCGTGAGCGGATTCTTCACGGCCATGCTCTGGCGGAAACGCGGGACGCTGCAGTTGCTCCGGCACCGCTTTCTCCGCGTTCTCCTGCCCTGTCTCGTCGCTCTCTTCACCCTTGGCAAAGCCATGGAGTGGTCGGTCGGCTATGTCTTCTCGAAACGGGCTGCAGGCCCTGCGGGCAGTCCCGTCAGTGAATCGGCCACCGACGATGCATGGACGGCCATCCGGAAACGCGATGCCGCGGCCCTCACGGGTCACCTTGCCACTCCCGGAGCGGTCAACTCGCTGCATCCGGTGCACGGGTTCTCTCTGCTCACGTGGGCGGCCATTGCGGGAGACCGCTCCAGTGTGGAAGCGGTGCTCGCGGCCGGAGCGGATCCGAGGGCACGCAACCGGGACGGCGGCACCGCCCTGCATGCCGCGGCCTTCCTTGGCCGACCCGATATCGTGAAGCTCCTGCTGGCGGCCGGAGCCGACGCTCAGGCGAAGTCGGGCAACGGAGAAATTCCCGCTGACAGCGCCCGCAGCAATCCGGACTTTGTTCCGTTCGTCGCGCGTCTGCTTTCCATCGATGCCGACCCCGCCAAAGTCGCTCTTGGCCGCACCGCCGCCCTGCAACTGCTCGGAGCTGATCCTTTGTCTCCGGGGGCAGCGGTGACGCGCAGCCCATCATGGAACGATCTCATGAATGCGCCCACGTTCACCTTCCTGTGGTTCCTCTGGATCCTCTGGTGGCTGGTCGTGGCCTTTGCCCTGCTGGCCTCGCTGTTCCCCGGGTTCTTCCGCACCCGCATCCCGGACCGCTGGCTCCTGCCGCCGTGGTCGCTCCTCTGGCTCGTGCCGCTGACCATGCTCTGCCAGCATCACATGATGCGG
>JBIICE010000211.1:0-6941 GCA_044239025.1 Verrucomicrobiales bacterium | reverse complement strand
CGCACGCCCCGCAATTTCAAGACGCCCGCCGATCAGGCGGCCGACCTCGTGACGAAGGCGAAATCCCTCAGCAAGGACGGCGAGGCCATCGCCGGAGAGCTCAGCGAGGAAGCCGTCAGGGAACTGATGTCGTTCGGTGGTCGCCGCCGCGACGGCAGCGAGGCCCCGGCCCCGCAGAATACGAAGGGTTCGGTCAAGTTCTGGATGAAGGATGGCGCGCTCGCGAAGATGGAGTACACCGTTTCCGGCACCGTTTCCTTCAATGGCAATTCCATGGATCTGAAGCGGACTACCACCACGGAGATCAAGGACACCGGATCGGTCACGGTGGATATTCCCGAAGAAGCCCGTAAGAAGATCGAATCGGCTCCCAGGCCCGAGGCGGCTGCGGAGAACAAACCCTCCTGAATTCCATCCCTTTGTTCCCCATGAAATCATCGCTCGCACTCAATCTGATCTGGGCCGGAGTGGCCGCAGGTGCCTTCTACGGAGGCATGAAGATGAATTCCGCTGGATCCGGCGAAGCGGCGACCGGCCGCAGCCGCAACCTGGCGACCGCCCCGGTGACCACCGGACCCGGTGGCGTTTCCACGGTGAAGGACGCGAGCAAACTGGCGTCGTCCGATCCTGGAGTCATCGACTTCTTCAAGCGCTACGGCCTTGATACCGGGAAGCCGCTGTCGGCTGATGTCATGAAGGAAGCGATCGCCGAAGCGGTGCGTGAGAACAATCCGGTGAAGAGCCAGATGATGTTTGCGCGCCTCATGGAGGGATTGACTCCGGAAAATGCACCGGCGGCCCTTGCGATGCTGCGTGAAAACGTGGGCGGTTGGGAATCGATGCGCTACATGCCGATGCTGGCGCATGCCTGGGGCACGGTGGATCCAGAGGCCGCCATGAAGACGCTCGGTGCCGATGGCGACCGCGGATCGCGCTTTGCGCAGCCTGCGGTCCTCGCGGCCTGGGCCACCAAGGATCCGCAGTCGGCCATGAAGTGGCTTGATGGATTCGAGGGCGGCGGCAAGGAATTCATGTCGATGGCCATCGTCAACGGCATGGCCAAGAGCGACGTGGAAGGGGCCATGAAATACGCCGGGACCATGAAGGATGAAGGGGAACGGGCCCGCGCGGCGGAGACCATTGCCCGGGAAATGATCCGGACCGGGGGTACCGAAAAGGCTTCCGAATGGATCGGTTCCATTGCGGATCCGACCATGAAGCGCGGTGCGTTTGATACGGTGGCCGACCAGATGATGCGGTCCGATCCCGCGAAGGCGGCGGAATTCGTCAAGGCCCATCAGGGCGAGCAGTATGCGCTCAACGCGGTCGGCAATGTCGCCGAGAGCCTCGGACGTCAGGATCCTCAGAAGGGCATTGAATTCGCTTCTGGGCTGAAGGGCGACGCCCAGGCCCGTGCCTACGGCGAAGTGGTGGGCGAGTGGATGCGCAAGGACGATGGCAAGGACGCAGAGGCGGCCAGCAAGTTCGTCAATGGGCTGCCGGCCGGTGCCAACAAGGACGCCGGAGCGCAGCAGATTGCGCGCAACATTGCCCGTGAAGCCCCGCAGGATGCGGCGGTCTGGGCCGGGGTCATTCAGGATCCGGAACTGCGTGCGGACACGCTCATCGATGTCGGCCGCAACTACATGCGCACGAATCCTCAGGAAGGAGCGGCATGGCTGGCCACGAGCGGACTGACCGCCGAGCAGCAGCAGCAGGTCACGCAACCCCCGGACCGCGCCGACTGGCGGGGCTTCGGCGGCGGTGGCGGTCCTCCCGGGGGCTTCGGCGGCGCTGGCCGTGGTGGCCGCGGGCGCTGAGCTACGCATTCCGACAGCGAGCAAAAGATTGCACATTGGCGGGTTTCACGCTTCAAAGGCGTGGAACCCGCTTTTTCTTTCCGTCACCATGACTCCGGACCGACATGATTCCTCTGCTGTGCCTGTGCTTCCTCCCGGGCCCGACGCTTCGCCGGAAGAAAAGGATCTCTGGTGGTTCCGGAACGCCTACCAGGGACACCAGCAGAAGCAGTTGACCCTGCGTGCCGTCCTCATGGGCGGACTGCTCGGGGCATTTCTGTCGCTTTCCAATCTCTACACCACGCTGCGGCTCGGCTGGGCCTTCGGGGTGGCGATCACGGCCTGCGTGATGTCATGGGCCATCTGGAATGCGCTGCGGGCCCTATCCGGCGGCAGGCTGACGCCCATGAGTCTGCTGGAGAACAACTGCATGCAGTCGACCGCGTCCGCGGCCGGCTACAGTACGGGGTCGGTCGTCGGCAGTGCCTGTGCGGCCCTGCTCATGGTGAATGGCGGCAGGCACATGCCATGGCCGCTGATGACCGCCTTTGTGTTTCTGACGGCGTGTCTCGGGGTCTTTCTGGCGATTCCGATGAAGCGTCAGATGATCAATCACGAGCAATTGCCGTTTCCCGGGGGCATCGCTGCGGCGGAAACGCTGCGCAGTCTCTATGCGGCGAGCGCCGAGGCTTCGCGCAAGGCGTTCGCGCTGCTGCGCGCCATGGCCGCCGGGGCGGTGCTCGCGCTGCTCCGCCAGCTTGGGAACGTGGCGGAAGCCAGCCGCTGGCTGAGCGAGGGCATGCGGAACGCCATGACCAAATTCAGCGGGATGATCGAGCATGTGAATCTTCCGCATCCGGCCGTGGCGGGCGGGGTCAAGTTTGCCGGGCTGGCATGGGAACCGTCGCTGCTCACGCTGGGAGCGGGCATGATTGTCGGGCTGCGGGCGTCGCTTTCCATGCTGCTGGGGACCGTGATTCTGCATTATGTGCTGGGGCCGATGCTGGTGGCGCATGGAGCGGTGAAGGTTTCGGAAACGCCTGATGGTCCGGTGACGGTGCTTTTCCGCTGGGGGGTCTGGGGTGGCACCGCGCTCATGGTGACGTCGAGCCTTGTCTCGCTGGCCTTTCAGTGGCGCAGCATCGCGGGTGCCTTCCGCCGCCGGACAGGAACTTCGGCCGAGGATGCGGCCATGGCGGAGATCGAGGTGCCGGGACGCTGGATGGTCATTGGCCTTGTGCCGATCACCGCAGGTCTTGTGGCCGTGATGCAGGCAGGCTTCGGAATTCCATGGTACCTTGGCCTGATTGGTGTGGCCATGGCCTTTCCGCTGGCCCTGGTGGCCTGCCGCGCCACGGGCGAAACCGACACGACTCCGATCGGCGCCATGGGGAAGGTGACGCAGCTGGCCTTTGCGGTGCTGCATCCCGGCAACAAAGTGACGAATCTGATGACTGCGGGGACGACATCCGCGGCGGCCGCCAGCGCGGCTGATCTGCTTACGGATCTGAAGAGTGGCTACGTCCTCGGGGCGAATCCCCGGAAGCAGTTCCTGGCGCAGTTTGCCGGGGTCTTTTTCGGAACCCTCGCGATCGTGCCCGCATGGTATCTCATTGCCGGTGATTATGAGAAGCTCATGGCGAAGTTCCCCATGCAGGCCGCGGCGTCGTGGAAGGCGATGGCTGACCTCCTCAATCCGACCGACGGGAAGTCGGCCATGGAATCGCTGCCGTGGGGAGCCGCCACTGCCATCGTGGTGGGCGCTCTGCTTGGGGTGCTGCTGCCCCTGCTGGAACGTTTCCTTCCGAAGTTCCGGCCGTGGCTGCCGAGCGCCATGGGTCTCGGTCTCGGCTTTGTGATCGATTTCGCGAGTGGTTTCGGATTCACCCTCGGAGCACTGCTCGCGTGGTTCTGGAAGCGGCGGAATGCGGATCAGGCGGAGCGCTACACCGTGCCGGTCGGTTCCGGTTTCGTGGCTGGTCAGGCCCTTGTGGAAGCGCTCATCACCATTGTGCTGGCGGCCATTGGTCTGCTGACGCTGCGGGCGTGAGGTTCCGTGAGGGGTTTCTGTCCTTGAGTGGAAATATCCGTTCGCACCGTGGCGGTGGCGGGCGTTCCTAGGGCAGGGCCCGGATGGTCCGGAGCCGCAGGAGAAACGAAATGAACGAAGACAATCCCCATGAGAAGACCGGGAAGGATTTCACCGGTGGAGGCATTCTCGCCCTGAGCGGCAAACGCACGACGACCGGCGATCCGGCCTTCGATGCCCGCGTGGATCAACTCGTGAAGGACTGGGGCGGCGTGGCCAACCCGGACCTCATCGAGGAACTCATCATTTCCGCCCTCCGCCTCGCGAAGCACGATGTGAGCGTCGCCGAACTCAAGCTGCTCAACCGGGCGGTCAAGGAACTGCGCAACGCGTGGCGCGTCTTCCGTCCCTTCGGCAACCGGCGCAAGGTCGCCGTCTATGGCTCGGCCCGCACCCGGCCGGACGAACCCGAAGCCAAGGCTGCCGAACGATTTTCCCGGCGCATGGTCGAGGAAGGATTCATGATCATCACGGGAGCCGGTGACGGCATCATGGGGGCCGCCCAGAAGGGGGCAGGAGCCGACAACAGTTTTGGACTGAACATCCGGCTTCCCTTCGAGCAGGAGGCCAACGAGACCATCGGGGGCGACCCCAAACTGATTCCGTTCAATTACTTCTTCACCCGCAAGCTGACCTTTGTGAAGGAATCCGAGGGTTTTGCTCTCTTTCCGGGTGGTTTCGGGACGATGGACGAAGGCTTCGAGGTTCTCACGCTCATGCAGACCGGAAAGACTGCGATTCTTCCGCTGGTCATGGTGGATGTTCCCGGGGCGAATTACTGGAAGACATTCGACCGTTTCCTGCGCGATGAACTGCTGAGCCGACGGCTCATCGGTGTCGATGATTTCGCCCTCTTCCGGATCACGGACGACATCGAGGAAGCGGTCCATGAGTTCAAGCATTTCTACCGGATCTTCCATTCGTACCGCTTCGTGCGCGATCAGTTCGTGGTCCGACTGCAGCGCAGGCTGAGCGAAGCTCATCTGGCTCAGCTCAATGCCGATTTCGGCGACCTGGTGGCCTCGGGCACGATGCAGCAGGGCGAGGCCCTGCCTCAGGAAATGGACGAGGAAACCATCACACACCTGCCGAGGCTCCTGTTCCGGCTGCAGCGGCGCAACTACGGCCGACTCCGCAGGTTCATCGATGCCATCAACGATTGCCCGCCCGGCTGACCATGGCTGCAAAGGAACGACTCGATGCAGCCCTTGCGGCGCGCGGCATGGTGGATTCCCGCGAACAGGGAAGGAGGCTCGTGCTGGCCGGCGAGGTGCGGGTCAATGGTCAGCCAGCCGCCAAGCCAGGGCAGCCGGTGACCGCCGCGGATGTCCTCGAAGTGCTCGAGAAACCCCGCTATGTCAGCCGCGGGGGACTCAAACTCGAAGGGGCCCTCCAGCAGTTCGGCATCGATCCCACCGGCTGGGTCTGCATGGACATCGGAGCCAGCACCGGTGGCTTCACCGATTGCCTGCTCCAGCATGGAGCCGCCCGCGTCCATGCCTTCGATGTCGGCACCAACCAGCTCGTCTGGCGTCTCCGCAGCGACCCCCGGGTGATCGCCCGCGAGCAATGCAATGTCCGTCACCTCACGGCTGCCGATTTCCCGGAACGTCCCCAGCTTGCGGTCTTCGACGTCTCCTTCATCTCCCTCCGCCTCGTCATGCCTCCGGTGATGCAGGCCCTCGAGCCCGGTGGTCACCTCGTCTGCCTCATCAAACCACAGTTCGAACTCACCCGCGAGGACATCGGCCCCGGGGGCATCGTCCGCGATCCCGCCCTACATGATCGCGCCGTCGCCGCCATCCGGGCTTTCATCGATGCCTGCCCGGGATTTCACTGGCACGGCGTCATCGATTCCCCTATCCGGGGCACCGATGGAAACCGCGAGTTCCTCGCCTGGATCACGAAATCTCCCGTCAGCGGGTCCGGGAACGCCCTTGAAGGTTCTGGTTAGCTGTAGCCACCGTAGAAACCATAAATGGAGTGGGTGAGGGGAGTTGGATTCCCCGTTTTCCCGGCGCAGCAGAGCAAAAAATTTGCGGGCCTCCCGGGGATACAGTCCCTGGGAGGCCCGCGGTGAACCGCCCGGCGACCAGACCGAACGGTTCGTTCCTCGTTACCAACAAAGTTTCGATTACTGCGAGCAATCTGTTAATAACTTAGCACGCGATGCCATTATGGCAAATAGAATTTCAAAAATTTATCGCATAATCAGGGCTCTTTCTTAAATTTCATGGTGGCTGCAGTCTGCTGAGTCTCTGGGAGGGATGGAAAATTGGGGATGCGGATTAGGCCGGGGCGGCTAGATGAGGGAGCATGGCGAATCCTCGAGAGACGAAACTGGTTCTGGCGTCTGGTTCTCCGCGGCGGCGGGAGCTGCTGGGGGAGGCGGGTTATCAATTTGTGGTGGATGCGGCCGACATTGAGGAGCGTCATGAGGAGCGGATGGGGTTGGAGGAACTGACCAAGTGGAATGCGGTGGGGAAGGCGAGGGTGGGTGCGGGTCGCTGGGCGGAGTCGGTGGTCCTCGCGGCGGACACCCTTGTGGCGATTGATGGGGTCGCGCTGACGAAGCCCGTGGATCTGGACGAGGCGCGCGGGATGCTGGCGCGGCTGGCGGGTCGGACGCATTCGGTGGTGACGGCCGTGGCGGTGGTGGGTGGGGGCCGGGAGGAATGCTTTACCGTGGAGACGTTCGTGACCTTTCTGCCGCTGAGTGCGGCTGAGCGTGAGGTGTACCTTGGATTGATCAATCCTCTCGACAAGGCCGGTGGTTATGCGGCGCAGGAACACGGGGAGAAGATCATTGCGCAGGTCGAGGGGTCCTGGAGCAACGTGGTCGGATTGCCGATGGACGAGACCGCGGCGGTGCTGGCGCGGTTCGGGGTCTATCCGGCGCTGTGTGGTTTGTGAGGACCGCGCGGAATCCTTGTCAGGGCAGAGAGAAGCGCAGGCGGAGGAAGCGTTTGGGGGAATCGGTGGGTGGTACGGCGAGCGTGATGCTTTCGGTGGTGCCGCTCTGCTGTCGCGAGACGATGGGAGCGGTGAGCGGT
>JBIICE010000210.1:0-6948 GCA_044239025.1 Verrucomicrobiales bacterium | reverse complement strand
AAACACAGCAGCGGAATTCCACCAACGGGACTTTCCGCCATGCTCCGCGGATGTCCGGTCAGCACCGGGACGGAAGCGTCAACGCCCGCGGACTTCCAGTTTCTGCCGCAGGTATTGTCCGGTGATGCTGCCGGGGAAAGCGGCCACGGTTTCGGGCGGACCGCTCACGACCACCTGACCGCCGGCGTCGCCGCCTTCGGGACCCATGTCGATGACCCAGTCGGCGCATTTGATCACATCGAGGTTATGTTCGATGACAATGAGGGTGTTTCCGGCGTCGCGCAGACCGTAGAGTACGCCCATGAGGGTTTCGATGTCGGCGAAGTGGAGGCCGGTGGTGGGTTCGTCGAGCAGGTACAGGGTGCGGCCGGTGCTGCGTTTGGCGAGTTCCGTGGCGAGTTTGATGCGCTGGGCTTCGCCCCCGGAAAGGGTATTGGCGGCCTGCCCGAGCCGCAGGTAGCCGAGGCCCACGCTGCCGAGCATGCGCAGTTTGTCACCGAGCCCGGGCACGGCCCGGAAGAATCCCGCCGCCTCATCGATGGTCATCTCGAGGACATCCGCTATGTTCCGGCCCTTGTAGGTGACTTCAAGCACCTCCCGGTTGTAACGCTTTCCTTCGCAGGCCTCGCAGGTCACGTAGACATCGCTGAGGAAATGCATGTCAATGCGGATCAATCCATCGCCTTCACAGGTTTCACAGCGCCCGCCCGCCGTATTGAAGCTGAAGGTGCCCGGCGTGTAGCCACGCACTTTCGACGATGGCAGCTGACTGAACAGTTCCCGGATCGGCGTGAACGCTCCGGCGTAGGTGGCCGGATTGCTGCGCGGGCTTCTTCCGATCGGGCTCTGGTCAATGACGACCGCCTTGTCGATCTGCGGGAGCCCGGCAATGGCCCGGTGCTGCCCCGGTGGATCCTTGGCCTGATAGAGCCGGCGGAAGACTTCGCGCCGCAGAATGTCGTCGACGAGGGTGCTCTTGCCGCTGCCACTCACTCCCGTGACCGCCACGAGACATCCCACCGGGAAGGAAACGTCGATGTTCTTCAGATTGTTGGCCGATGCGCCAAGGACGCTGATCCAGCCGTTCTCGAGCACCTCGCTGCGGGCCGCGGCAGGCGGCGGTGGCACCACCCGGCGCGCAGGCACGGCAATCTTCGCTGCACCAGTCAGGAATCTCCCGGTCACGGAGGACTCGGACGCCTTGATCTCGGCAACGGTGCCGCAGGCAATCAGTTCTCCTCCCCGCGGTCCGGCTCCCGGTCCGAGGTCAATGACCCAGTCGGCTGCGGCAATGGTGTCTTCATCATGCTCGACCACGACGACAGTATTGCCGAGGTCACGCAGTTCCCGCAGGGTGGCGAGGAGGCGGTCGTTGTCGCGTTGATGCAGTCCGATGCTCGGCTCATCGAGAACATACAGGACGCCACTGAGCCGGGAACCCAGCTGACTGGCAAGGCGGATGCGCTGGGCTTCGCCGCCGCTCAGGCTTCCGTATTCCCGCGCCAGTGTCAGGTAGCCAAGCCCCACATCATCGAGAAACCGCAGCCGCGCTTCGAGTTCGCGCAGCACTTCGGGCACAATGGCCCGTTGCTGCGGATTCAGCACCAATTCCCGCAGCACGAGCCGCGCCGCACTCACGGTCAGCCCGGTGAAGCCATCGATGGCCAGTTCGCGTTCTTCCCCCGCCGATCCACTGCGCAGGGTCACGGCAAGAAATTCCGGACGCAGCCGCCGCCCGCCGCAGGCCCCGCACGGTGCCGGATTCATGAACCTCCGGATCGTCTGCTTCACGAATTCACTCTCGCTCTCCACAAGCAGGCGCGCGGCCTCGGCCGCCAGTCCCTCGAAGGGCTTCGCAACGACTCTCGTGGTCGCGCTCTTCGCCAGATCCATCTTCACCGGGGTCTTTCCGGTCCCCTTGATCAGGGCGTCGCGGAAGGCCGTGGGCAATTCCCCGTACGGCACGTCCATGGCCGCCCCGAAGTGCACCGCCAAAGCCGCAATCTTCCGGTCGTGCACAGCCTTCAGCTTCGGATTCCGGCTCCACCACGTCTTCACCGCGCCATCGGCCAGCGTCTTCGTCGGGTCGGGCACAATCAGATCGGGATCACACCACAGCTGCGTTCCCAGTCCCTCGCAGAGCGGACAGGCACCCGCATGACTATTGAAGGAAAAATGCTTCGGCGTGAGCGGCGGCATGCGGAAGCCCGTCTCGGGATTCGCATACAGGGTCGTATACACCTTTTCACGCCAGCCGGCCCCGTCGCCAATCAGCACGAGCACGCGACTGGCCGACCCGCTCCACCGCAATGCCACAGGCAGACTGTCCATGAGGCGGACGCGCGCATCGGGCCGCACCACAAGCCGGTCGACCACCAATTCCACCGCACCACCGTCGGGAACTTCGGGCTGATCTTCAAGATCGTGCACTTCTCCTGCAACCCGGACGCGCACAAATCCCTGACGCGCCAGCTTCTCATACAGCTTCTTCGGCTGTACCCACTCGCTGGCGGGCAGCGGAGCCAGCACCATGATCTTCGTCCCCTCGGGCAAGGCCAGCAGTTCTTCCGCAATCTCGGGCGTCGTGTAGCGATGAATCGGTTCGCCAGTCACGGGATCATGCGGCTGACCGCAGGTCGCGTACAGCACGCGCAGGTAATCGTAGATCTCCGTGACGGTCGCAATGGTGCTGCGGGGATTGGAAACGGCCGCATGCTGCCCAATCGCAATCGCAGGAGACAATCCCTCGATCTGATCAACATCGGGTTTCTCAAGCCTCCCCAGAAATTGCTGGGCATGGGCACTGAGACTCTCCACGTACCGGCGCTGACCTTCCGCGTACAGCGTATCGAAGGCGAGCGACGATTTCCCGCTGCCGCTCACGCCAGTGATCACCGTAAGGCTCCCCTTCGGCAGGGCCACGGTCAGATTCTTCAGATTGTGCTGTCGGGCCCCGGTGATCCGGATCGTCTGCGCGTCGGCCATGTGGGTCAGGTGAATTTGGAAACGCGCATTCTGTCCCGATTCCGGAGTGACCCGCAACGACGGACTTCCAACGGCCCAGAATCGCTTGCTTCCCCGGTGCCGCAGCGCTTCTGAATCGGCCATGCGGGTTCTTCTCCAGCGCGTCCTGTCGGCCTCGGTCACCATCGATGCCCGCACGCACTCGTCCATCGGCCCGGGCCTGCTGCTGCTGGTGGGCGTGGAACACGATGACGGACCGGACGACTGCCTGTGGCTGGCGGCGAAGATCGCAAGGCTGCGCATCTTCCCGGACGACAACGGACTCATGAACCGATCGGTCACGGAAACCGGCGGTGCCCTGCTCGCGGTCAGCCAGTTCACGCTTCACGCGGCGGTCCGCAAAGGGAACCGCCCGTCGTTCATCCGCGCTGCTCGTCCGGAAGTGGCGCTCCCGATCTTTGCTCAATTCTGCCGCGACCTTTCCCGCGAAACGACTCAACCGGTCGCCACGGGCGTCTTCGGCGCGGATATGAAGGTCGCCCTCGTCAATGATGGCCCGGTCACCATCTGGATCGATTCGCGGGCTCGCGAATGAACTCCTCGGTTCCGTGAAGAAGAAACCTTCCCCGCCCTTCCGCGACGACATCGTCTATGATGACGACGACGGTGGCTCGCGTTTCCGCCGCCGCGCCCCGGATGACGCTGCGGAAATGGATGAGGAATCGGCTTCTCCCCGCGCGGCCCTGCCCTCCCGCACGGCACGCGAACTCGAGGATCGGCGCGCGGCCGGGGAATCGCTCGCGGCCGTCGTCCCGGGCCACACCCGCAATCTCGCCACGTCGTTCTGGGGACAGGCATGGAACCGCTACCTCATGGAATGCGCCGACTACGCGAGCCGCCTGCCGCGCGGGCGCACCCTCCTCCGCGCGGGCCGCGTCCTCGGATTCCAGCTCGCCACGGGTTCGCTCAAGGCTTCCGTCGCGGGACTCCGCCTCTACGATGTCACCATCACGGTGCCACCCATGGACGAAGATGCCGCCGCCGCCCTCGCCGAACGCCTCCGGGGCCACATCGGCAGCGTGGTCGATCTGCTCGCGGGAAAGCTGAATGACGAGGTCATGCGCGCGGTGGCCAATCCGACGCACGGTCTCTTCCCGGCTCCGTCGGATCTCCGCTTCTCCTGCCCCTGCCCGGACGATGCCGGCCTCTGTGAACACGCTGCGGGCCTGCTCTACGCTGCGGGCTGCCACTTTGATGACCACCCAGCCGATCTTTTCCTGCTGCGCGGCATCAATCCCCATACGCTCGTCTCGGCGAATCTCTCGGATGTCATCGCCGGACTCACGAACGCGCAGGATGCCGCGGATCCCGGCCTCGCCACCACGGACCTTTCCCAGCTCTTCGGCATCCAGCTGGAACCGGAATCACCGGATCCCAAGGCCTGAACAACCAGCCGGCCTGCCCGCGGAACTTTGCCTTGCGGCGCCTCCTGGCTCCCCGTACCGATCCAACGTGTCAGAATCCATTGAAACGCCTCAGGCCCCGGAAGCTCCGGTGCCAACCTTCGCCGAACTCGGCCTCTCCGAAAATGTCCTCCGCGGTGTCCACGACGCCGGATACACCCGCCCCACCGGCATTCAGGCCCAGGCCATCCCGGTCATCCTGAGCGGTCGCGATGTCATTGGCTCGTCCCAGACGGGTTCCGGAAAAACCGCGGCCTTCGCCCTCCCCATCCTGAGCCGACTCGCCGCTCCCGGCAAGATCCGCTGCCTCATCCTCGAACCAGTCCGCGAACTCGCGGCCCAGGTCGAAGAACAATTCAAGAAGTACGGCGGCCACACCGGCCTCCGCAGCCTGCTGGTCCACGGCGGCGTCGGCTACGGTGCTCAGCGCGAGGGCCTCCAGAAGGGCGTCGATATTCTCATCGCCACTCCCGGACGACTCCTCGACCACATGCAGCAGGGAGCCATCCGACTCAGCGACGTCGAAATCCTCGTGCTCGATGAAGTCGACCGCATGCTCGACATGGGCTTCCTCCCGGATGTCCGCCGCATCGTCACCAAATGCCCGGAACAACGGCAGACGCTCTTCTTCTCGGCCACCATCCCGAATGAAATCGCCTCGCTGGCGGGCTGGGCTCTCCGCGACCCCTTCAAGATCGAAATCGGACGCCCCCGCACGGCGGCTACCACGATCTCGCATTACTTCTATCCGGTGAACCGTCTCCAGCGCGAGGACCTCCTCCTCGCTCTCCTCAAGGAAACGGAATTCAAAAGCGTCATGATCTTCACCCGCACCAAGGCGGATGCCGATAAACTCGCCGCCCGCGTGACCCGGGAAGCCGCCAATTACAAGATCGCAGTCATGCACAGCGACATCCAGCAGAAGGACCGCTCGCGCGCCCTCGCCGGATTCCGGAATGGCGAGTTCGATGTCATCATCGCCACGGACCTCGCTGCCCGCGGTCTCGACATCAGCGGCGTCAGCCACGTCATCAATTACTCGGTCCCCGAAAACCCGGAGGATTACGTCCACCGCATCGGACGCACCGGCCGCGCCGAACGTGAAGGCGATGCCTTCACCATCATCAGCGCAGACGAACTCATCCACGCGGAAGCCATCGAACGCTTCATCAATCAGAAGGTCCCTCGCCGCCGTCTCGAGTCGTTCCCGTACCTCTACACGACCCTGCTCGATGACAGTTCGGCGGCCCAGTCGCATCTGCGCGCCAACCTCGGCCGCGGCCGCGGTGGCAGTACCCGCCGCCGCCGCTGAGCCTCCGGTACCGCAATGCCTGCCCGACGCGCCCTCCCCGTCTCGGTTCCCGCTCCACCAACGGCCGCGACAACACGCGTCCTCGCCATCGACCCGGCCCTCCGCAACACGGGCTGGGCGGTCCTTGAACGCACCGGCAAAACCAACCGCGCCATCGCATGGGGCGTCGTGCGCAATAAGCCCGCCCTCCTTCAGTCGCAATGCCTCGCGGCCATCGCCGATGCCATCCGCTCGGTCATCCGCGAACACCAACCGGACTGCTGCGCCATCGAAAGCACCATCTACGTCCAGAACTTCCGCACGGCCATCACCCTGGGAGCCGCCCGCGCCGCTGCCATCATCCCCCCAGCCGAAGCCGGCCTCCCGGTGTGCGAATACCCACCACGACGCGTCAAACAGGCGGTCGTCGGCCGCGGTGCCGCCGACAAATCCCAGGTCGCCTTCATGGTCCGCGCCCTCCTCGGCCTCACCGAAACTCCCCCACACGACGCCGCCGACGCCCTCGCTGTCGGCATCACCCACCTCGCCGCCGCAGACCCCACTTCACCATGGCAACGCGAAATGCAGCGTCTCTGATCCCGCCGCTGCAGAAACCGTCCGTCGTCATGGCCTCACGTTCGGAGCAATCGAGCGCTGGACCAATGACTTCGTCGACCACGACAACACCCGCCACGTCCACCACAACACACCAAAGCAACAGGACATCCTGCTGACCCGTGAGCACAACTGCCTCATGTCATCCCAGCCGAATGCAATGCCCAGGGTTCCATTGTCGATTACAATCCAAGCCCTGCAGGAGCGACCCAACCCGGATTCGTCGACCTGCTCAGTCATCGGCGCGTTTCCCTCCCAAAGCTGCCCGGCCATTCCCACAGCAGAGAGCCGAAGGCTTTGGACTGCGGTGAGCATCACCGCTTTCCTTGAGCGCGGAGCGCGGGACCTCGACTCCCCCAGCCTTCTGGAACCGTCGAGGTCCAGCTCGAACCGTCGGGATCGAAAAGCTGCGATGTTCGCAGCAGTCCAAAGCCTGGCGGCTTCGTGCTTTGAGGACTGGTCCCGAATTCCGGATCTATCCAGTCATCCGCGCGTTGCGTTCCGGAACCACGAAGCCATTCCCACAGCAGAGAGCCGAAGGCTTTGGACTGCGGTGAGCATCACCGCTTTCCTTGAGCGCGGAGCGCGGGACCTCGATTCCCCCAGCCTTCTGGA
>JBIICE010000209.1:0-6955 GCA_044239025.1 Verrucomicrobiales bacterium | reverse complement strand
CGCGACGCCGCCCTCGTCGTCACAGTCAGTAATTTCACGCGCGACTGGCTCCGCGGGAGCCATCCGCACGCCGCCGGACGCATCCACCGGGTCTACAATGGCATGACCATCCCCGCAATGCCGCCGCCATGGCCACGGGAAGGTCCGCCGCTCATCGCCTCGGTCGGACGTCTCATCGAAAAGAAAGGGTTCGCCGACCTCATCGCGGCCTGTGCCCTCCTCCGGCAGCAGGGAACGGACTTCCGCTGCGTCATCGCGGGAGACGGTCCGCTCGAGGAATCACTCCGCGGTCTCATCAATTCCTCGGGCCTCGCCCGCCAGGTCACCCTCGCCGGACCGCTCGCCCAACCGGATGTCACGAGGCTCCTCGCGCAGTCCCGTGTCTTCGCCCTCCCCTGCGTCATCGAACCTGCAGGTGGCATGGACGTCCTCCCCACGGTCATCATGGAGGCCATGGCGGCCGGACTGCCCATCGTCTCGACGTCCCTCGCCGGGGTCCCGGAAATGATCGCCCCAGGCCGCACCGGTGCCCTCGTCTCCCCCGGCAAACCCGCGGAACTGGCCGCCGCCCTCTCCCCTTACCTCGACAATGCGGAACTCGCCGCCTCCCACGGCGCTGCCGGTCATCGCATGGCCACGGATCTCTTCTCTCTGGCAGTAACCACCCCGCACCTGCTCCGGCTCCTCGCCGCCCATACGAAAATCCACCTGCCGGCCCAGCTCGTCCGCTCGCTCCCTTCTCTCCTCTTCCCAAGGGCCGCCTTCCTCGCGAGGCGCTTCTCGGCTCCGGTCCGCGCTCCCCGGTTCCCCCGCGGCACCGCAGCCCTCCCGGAGTCAACCCCGCCAGCACCACCCGTGGGATGATGCCGGACAAGGCGCTCCGGAAGAACTGCGGCGGGTAACGAGGAAATCTTGTTGGCGTGCCCGGAAACCATTCCGCAGCCACGCGGTCTTCCGACCACGCACGCCCAAACCTCAGCCGTCTGCCTTCAGACGGAGATTGCGGAAATAAATCGGCTTCCCGGCATGCTTGCCCTGCAGCCCAATGTGTCCCTCGGTCGCCATCTCAGCCAGTGGGCGGTTCAGCCACGCGGGAATCTCGCTGCCATCCGGATTCTTCTTCGCATCGGTCCACTTCTTCATGTCCATCTCGGTCACCACTTCCCCATTCAAGGCCACTTTGATCATCTGTCCCCGGCACGTGATCGTCATCCGGTTCCACTCCCCGGGCTTCTTCACGGTGCTCTTTTTCGCAGCCAGCCGACCGAAGATCGCTCCGCCCTGCCAGGTCTTCGGGGCCTTCGACCACTCCGCACTGTGATCGTCCGCAATCTGAATCTCCACGGAATTCGGAATCCAGTTGGCCGTGTCCGTGCAGTACACGATCACTCCGGAATTCGTCCCGTCCTCGGTCCGGAATTCAAGGTCGAGCGTGAAGTTGGCATACTTCTTCTTCGACCACACGCATTCGTCCTTCGTCGCCGTCAGCACTCCGTCCTTGAAGGACCACACGCCTTCTGGATACGACGCATCGGAAAGATCCTCGGCAAACAGGGGAACCCACTTGGCGCTGTCAGGATGCACCGCATCCTGTGCGGAAACCGGACCCACGCCAAGCAGTACACCGGCCGCAGCCGCAAGAAATGTTGATCGCTTCATAAAATGGAAAAGGAGAGGGGTAGCTGTTATGACACTTCCCTCTCAGGATGCCAGCAGAATCTGCTCACTTCTCAGCGGATCAATTCCAGAACCGCGCTTGCCTCGCCAAACCCTCCGCCGCATGGCTCCCCACATGAATTCCGCCGTCCGCCCGGTCCTTCTCGCGCTCACTTTCGCCGCGGCCGCCCCGCTCGCAGCCCAACTCACCGCACCGCCCGCCCGACCCGTCCCCATCGAATCCGTCGGAGCCATGCCGGTGTCGACCGTGCTGCCATCGCGCCTCCTCTCGGGTCCAGGCTGGCGCGTTTCCCAGAACGCTCCCACGGACGAATACTCGGGCCTCTATCAACTCGAAACGGAATACGGAAGCTTCGGCTGCCTCGGCATCGAAATGCTCGAAACCCGCGTCCGCGAACTCTACGCCATCCGGGAACTCGACCGCGTCAGCAAGTCGGGCGTCTTCCTCAAGGCTGCCGGCGATGCCGCCGCCAAACCGTTCCAGGCTGCCGCCAATATCGTGCGCGACCCGGTCAACAGCATCAAGAAAGCCCCCGCTGGCATCGCCGGTCTCTTCGAACGCGTCGGCAAAGGCGCCCAGCAACTCGGACGCGCGGCCTCGAAGCAGGCTCAGCAACTCGAGGACCGCTACAACCGCACGGGCAGCTACGTTCCCTCGGAGGAAGAACAGGCTGCACGCCCGGTCAGCGACCCCCTCGCCGCGAGCCGCGGCCGCCAGCTGTGGGCCGCCAAACTCGGCGTCGATCCCTACACCACCAACCCGGTCCTCGCCCCGAAACTCAATCAGATGGCCATGCTCGGCTTCGCCGGCGGCACCCTCACGAGCTTCGGCATCTCGGCCGTCGCCATGCCGCTCAGCATCACTCAGAAGGTCGACGAATACGTCCTCACTCAGCCTCCCTCGGCCGTGAGGGAAATCAATGCCCGCACGCTCCAGAGCCTGCGCATCAGCCCGGACCCCGCCACCCGCTTCCTCGACAACGGCTTCTTCACTCCCACCCTCGAAACGCGCTTCGTCAAAGCCATCAAGGGCCTCGCCGGTGTCGTGGGTCTCGATAACCTCGTCTCGCTCGCCAGCGGGGCCAGCTCGGAGGTCCAGGCCCGCTTCTTCTGCCGCTGCGCGGAAATGCTCTCGAGCTACCACCGCAACCAGTCGCCGCTTTCCTCGCTCACTATCCATACCCCCCTCCCCGTGGCCACTGCCCGGAACGGAACCATCGTGGTCCCCGCCCCGGTCGATTACCTCCCATGGAGCGCCCGCACGGCCCGCTTCGTCAATTCCGCACCAGGCGGCTCCGCCAGTGCCGCCACGCCTGGCTCGGTCTCTCCGCGCCGCATTCTGCTCTCGTCCGGCCCGCTGACTCCCGCCGCCGATGCGGCCATCCGCGGTGCCGGATGGACGGTCATCTACGCGGGCAAACCCTGATCCCCATCGCTCTGTTCCCATGAACCGCTTCCCTGTCTCCCTGCGCGCCGCCACTCTCGCGGCGGCTGTCGCTTCTCTCGCTTCCTGTCAGCTGCCCAAGGGCGGAGCCAGCGGCCCGACCGCAAGCCGACGCCTCCACGCTTCGCTCAGGGAAGCGGCCACCGCATGGGATACCCTCGCCTCCGGCAAGGCCGACCCCGCCGCGGAAGCCGCCTACGAACACGCCGTCGCTGCCATCCTCACGGACCTCCAGAAATCGTCGCGCCCACGCACATGGTCGGGCACTCTCACCACGGGATCGGGCAACGACCGCTTCGCCTTCCAACCCTCGGCCACACTCCCGGACCCGGTCCAACCCGCCGAATTCGCCGCTTCCCTCGCAGACGATATCCGCCTCGCCTCGTCGGTCAAGCTCAAGGGCTCGGTCCTCGCGGCTGCCGATGGCCTCGGCGTCCCCGCGGTCATGCGCCGCGCCCGCGACCCGGAACTGGTGAAAAAATACCCGTTCCTCCCTCCCAATGGAGCCAGTGCGCCGGTCACGGCCATCGTTTCCTTCGGCAAAGCTTCCCCGGACCAACCCCGCCCAGCAACGCTCCACCTCTACCGCCCACAGGCGGAACTCCGCAACCCCACGGTCAATGTCGGCACCCGCCCGTTCCCCCTCGCATGGAACTACACCGCCGCCGTCACCATGGGCATGGGCGATGGCACACTCGATAAATTCGGCCTCCGCGGCCTCCTCAAACCGGAATCCACGCTCGACGCCTGCCAGATCTACCGGCTCGACACCTACGACCCCAAACGCATTCCGGTGGTCTTCGTCCACGGCCTCGTCTCGGACCCGCACATCTGGGCCAATGCCATCAATGCCATCTACGCCGACCCCATTCTCCGTCAGCATTACCAGCCATGGTACTTCATGTACCCCACCGGACTCGCCATCCCGGGATCGTCCCGCTACTTCCGCGAATGGCTCGATAAATCACGCGACCTCCTCGACCCGGATCACAATGACCCGGGCATGAACAACATGGTCCTCGTCGGCCACAGCATGGGCGGTCTCCTCAGCCGCATGCAGGTCATCGACCCAGGCGACCAACTCTGGAATGCCTTCTTCAAACTCCCCCCGGACAAACTCCGCATGTCCACCCGTGAACGCCAGCAGTTCGTCAGTTCCCTCAAATTCTCCAGCCGTCCCTGGGTCAAACGCGCGGTCTTCGTTGCCGTCCCCCACCGCGGCAGCCGCATCGCCAACCTCGGCATCGTCCGCTGGGCCACCAAACTCGTCAAACTCCCCACGCAGTCGCTCTCGGTCCTCACCAATGTCGTGCGCCTCAATGCCGATGCCGTCGCCACGGAAATGATGGACATGGCCAACTTCATCAGCGTCGGCAACCTCTCCCCTGGTCATCCGTTCTTCCGTGGACTCGAACCCATCCCGCTCAACGTGCCCCACCACTCGATCATCGGTGACCGCGGCAAGGGCGGCGGCAAGGACAGCACCGACGGCGTCGTTCCCTACTGGAGCAGTCACCTCGACTCGGCTGCCAGCGAAACCTTCGTCCCCCACCCCCACAGCTGCGTGGAAGCCCCGGAAACGGTCGCGGAAATCACCCGCATCCTCAAACTCCACCTCAAAAGCTCGGGCCGCACCCGCTAGTCCCCGACCGCCCACGCCTCGGCTTCCCTTCCGCGGCACATCCCCCGCACGGCTTTGCGGAACCCCCGGATGCCACACCCGGCTTGCACGCCGCAATCCCCCATGCTTGCCAACCTTCCACTCATGAGCACACCCGTCACCTACCGCTTCTCTTTCGGTCCATGGAACATCAGCGAGGGAGGCGATCCCTTCGGCCCGGATGTCCGCAGCCCTTTCCCCCACGAGGAGAAGTTCGCGCTCTACCGCCCGCTCGGATTCGAAGGGGTCCAGTTCCACGACGATGATGTCGTCCCGGGCATGGATGCACTCTCGCCGGATCAGATGCTCCGCAAAGCCGCGGAAGTGAAAACCACCCTCGGCAATCACGGGCTCACCCCGGAATTCGTCGCACCCCGCCTCTGGTTCGCTCCCCAGACGGTCGATGGGGCCTATACCTCGAATTCCGCGGCAGACCGCGCCTACGCATGGGACCGCACCCGCAAGGCCATCGACATCGCCCGCGCCATCGACTGCCGCGCCATCGTGCTCTGGCTCGCCCGCGAAGGTTCCTATATCCGCGAAGCCAAGGACGCCCGCACCGCCTATCAGCGACTCCTCGAAACCATCAACCAGATGCTCGCCTACGACAAGGAAATCGAAATCTGGATCGAGCCAAAACCGAACGAACCCACGGACCAGGCCTACGTCCCCACCATCGGCCACGCCATCGCCCTTTCCTACGCCTCGTCCGACCCCTCCCGCGTCAAGGGCCTCATCGAATCGGCTCACGCCATGCTCGCCGGCCTCGACGCCAGCGACGAAATGGCCTTCGCCCTCGCCCACGACAAACTGGCCAGCGTCCACCTCAACGACCAGAACGGCCTCAAGTACGATCAGGACAAGAATTTCGGCGGAGCCAACCTCCGCGCGGCCTTCAATCAGGTCCGCGTCCTCGAAGAGGCTGGCTACGGCCGCCGCGGCGAATTCGTCGGTCTCGACGTCAAGGCCATGCGCACCCAGCGCGGCCTCCCGGTCACGGATCACCTCCGCCACAGCCGCGAAATCTTCCTCCACCTCGTCGACAAGGCCCGCTCGCTGGACCAGCAACTCGTCGGCGAACTCCGCGACGCCCGCGATTACGAAGCCCTCGAACTCCATATCCTCAAACACCTCATGGGCGTCAGGTAATCACCCGAACCTTCCCGCTCACCCGCTCGCTCCCTGCTGTCCCACGACATGAAATCGTTCCGTCTCAATCGCCTCTTCAATGCCAAATCCGGCCGCTGCTTCGACGTCGCCGTCGATCACGGATTCTTCAATCAACCAGGCTTCCTCCAGGGCATCGAGGACATGCGCAAGGTCATCGCCACTCTCGTGGACGCGGCCCCCGATGCCATCCAGCTCACCCTTGGCCAGGCCCGCCACCTCCAGGAAATCCGCGGACGCCAGAAACCATCCCTCGTCCTCCGCACGGATGTCGCCAATATCTACGGTCGCGAACTCCCGGAAAGCCGCTTCAGCCTCATGATCGAGGAAACCATGCTCCAGGCGGTCCGCGTGGACGCGGCCTGCGTCTGCGTCAATCTCTTCCAGATCCCCGGAGCCCCGGAAGTCCACGCCCAGTGCGTCGAAAATATCCTCCGCCTCAAACCCCAGGCGGACTACTACGGCATGCCCATGATGGTCGAACCGCTCGTCTTCCGCCCGAACACGGAAGCCGGTGGCTACATGGTCAATGGCGACCTCACCGCCATCATGCACCTCGTCCGCCAGGCGGTCGAACTGGGAGCGGATATCATCAAGGCCGACCCCACGGACGATGTCAGCCTCTACCACAAGGTCGTGGAAACTGCCGCAGGCATCCCCGTCCTCGTCCGCGGTGGCGGCCGCGTCAGCGACCGCGAAATCCTCGAACGCACTCAGGGTCTCCTCAACCAGGGAGCCGCGGGCATCGTCTACGGCCGCAATGTCATCCAGCACCCTTCCCCCAGGGGCATCACCACCGCCCTCATGGCCATGGTCCACGACAACGTCACGGTCGATCAGGCCCTCGCCATGATCTCCCCATGACCCTTCCCGAGGTCATGCACGACCTCGCGGCGCTCGGCTCGGAACAGACCCGCCGGACCCTCATCCGTCATGGTGCCCCGGAACCTCTCTTCGGTGTCCGCATCGGCGACCTCCAGCCCCTCCGCCGCCGACTCCGCGGCGAA
>JBIICE010000208.1:0-6980 GCA_044239025.1 Verrucomicrobiales bacterium | reverse complement strand
CGCACGCCGACCGACGCTGCCGCTACCTTGAGGCCGCAGCCTCCGGAGTTGTCTCGCACCTGGAAACGGTGGCCTCCGCATGGCGGAAGGATGGAGGGAACAACTACCGCGCCGCAGTGGAAGCGAGACCCGCCGACGAATCACTGCGCTCCGTCGTCAAAGGCATGATCATGCTGGCTGGCTTCGAACTGGCCAGCGAGCGGATCGGTGTCCCCTGCGAAACCCGTCTTCAGGAAGAAGAGCAATCCTGCTTCTCGGACACCACCAGCGATGACATCCGCGGCAACATCGCCGGAATCGTCAATCTGTGGAAAGGCCGCTACGTGACGGTGGCCGGCCAGAAGGTCGGCGGAATCTCCCTGCAGTACCTCACGAAGGTACGCGACGCGGCGCTCGCCCGGGAACTGGACGCACGCATCGCCGAAGTGGAAAAGGCCGCCGAGGGGATTCCGGAGCGATTCGATCAGGCGGTTGTCAGTGTTCCCGAGTCCCAGGGGCAGCAGGCGCTGCGCGCGCTGGCCGCCAAGCTCGCCGCGCTCGCGGTCGATCTCCGGGGATTCGCCGCCCGCATGGGCCGACCGTTCACCGCAGCCGAACTGGAAGGATGATGCGGCCCCTGTTTCTGCTCATGCTCGCGGCGGCGGCTCCCGTCGTGGCGGATCAATTCTCCCGCCGGCCGGAGGCCATCTTCACGGGGGCCGACAGCGGAGGTCAGACCACCTCCGGCAACCGCGGCCGCCGTGCCTATGCGATGCCGCTCGCCAACCTCCGCGACGAACACCGCCCCGCCTTTACGGTCGGCAATTCCCTCTTCAATGAGAACTGGGTGGCGGCTCCGGCGTCCGCGGAAGGGCGCGATGGACTCGGTCCTTTCTTCCATGCCCGTTCCTGCTCAGCCTGTCATGAACTCGATGGCCGCGGCCAGCCACCGGATCCCGGCGGAACCATGACTTCGCTGCTGCTCCGGATCAGTGTGCCCGGAAAAAAGGAGGCTTCTGCCCACCCGGTGTACGGATCCCAGCTCGCGCCGCGCGCCTTGCCCGGACTGAAGCCTGAGGTCAGCGTCGATCTGGCATGGGAAGATGTTCCCATGCGCTACCCGGATGGCACGGAAGTTACGCTGCGCAAACCCCGCTGGCAGATCCGGGAGTGGCACTATGGCGACCCCGGACAGGAACTCCTGTTCAGTGCAAGGGTCGCTCCCCCGGTCTTCGGCCTCGGTCTGCTCGAAGCCGTCCCCGACGACGACCTTGCCGCCCTCGCCGATCCCGACGACCGGGACGGCGACGGCATCTCCGGCCGCCTCAACCGCATCCCTGATCCCGAGTCCGGGGGAATCCTCGTGGGTCGTTTCGGCTGGAAGGCGAATGCGCCGACGCTCCGCCGGCAGACCGCCGAGGCCCTCGTTCAGGACATGGGACTCACCAGCCCAGCGGCTCCGGTGGAGAATCATACGGCACAGCAGCATGCAGCGCTTTCCTTCCCTTCCGGAGGAAATCCAGAGCTGAGCGAAACCATGCTCGAGCAACTAACACACTACGTGAGAACGCTCGCTCCTCCCGCGCGGCGCAATCCGTACGATCACGAAGTAAGAGCAGGACAGAAACTGTTTCATGCCATCGGATGCGCCGCCTGCCATCGTCAGACCCTGACGGCGGGCCTCCGTCCCGATCTGCTTCCCGAACTCGCAGGGCAGCGCTTTCATCCCTATACCGACCTCCTGCTGCACGACATGGGCGCAGGGTTGGCCGACGGTCGACCCGATGCCGAAGCTTCTGGCAATGAATGGCGTACGGCCCCGCTCTGGGGTCTGGGGCTCCTCAGGACAGTCAATGGTCACGCGCTGCTCCTGCACGATGGCCGGGCCCGGGGATGCGAAGAGGCCATCCTCTGGCACGGAGGCGAAGCCCAACCGGCCCGCGACCGATGGATGGCGCTGCCAGCCCAGAACCGACAGCAACTAGTATTCTTTCTCGACTCTCTCTGAAAAGAAACTTTCCGCAGAGAAAGGAAAGCTTGACGGCCTCGCAGCCGTTCCAGTAGAGCATTGGTGTCGTCCGCGGAATCAGTAGACGATTTCCGGAGTTAACATCCAATCCTGACCTAAATCATCATGAAAGTAAAACGGTCGAGGCTGCGTCGATGGATGATCGGGGTCGTGGGAATGCTCACGGGATCCTCGGCGGTTCCCGTGTTGGCCTCGGGAATGGTAGTCAATCTTTCCTGCGGATATCTCCATGGAGAAAGCGGTACCGGAGTCACTGACCGGCTTCATCCGGGCACTCTCTGCGTGCTGGTGGCGGACCTTGACGGCGATGGATTCGATCCGCCATCAGGCGGCTGGGTGAGCGGGGACGACGTCCTCGTGCGGGTATCCGATGCCGAGTACCTGCAGAGTGCCGGCGGGACCCTTGGCTTCGACCTAGCATCGGGCACGACGGAAGCCGGGCTCTTTTCACGGTCGCTGCGCATTGACTTCGCGCAGTTCGGCAGCCGCACGGCTCCGGTGCCCCTGACGCTCCGCTGGTTTCCACGGCACCGGGCGGCCGAGGTGAATGTCAGCAGCATGGCTCCGGCCGAGGGTACCCCATTCGGGGAGTTCCGCCGCGCGGTGCCCCTGTACCCGGAGGCCGGGACGGTGAGTTGGCTGCTGCCGCTTCAGGCGGGTGCCAATGTGACGCTTGATCCCTTTGCGACGGCTGAGTTCGGCGGCGTGGACGCCGTCGTCGGGGGGACGTCACGCTGGGTGATTTCCGACAGCATCTTTCCGCGTGACTTCACGGTGACCGGAACGCCTGCGGCTCAGATTTATCGTTTCCGGGGATCGGCCGGCCGCCGTTACGCGGTGCAGCGATCCACGGACCTCTCCGGCTGGGTGGTCCGGGAAACCATCGTGGCTTCCTCCGGAGATTTCATTCCGTGGCAGGATCCGGCTCCGGACACCGGAACCCGGGCCTTCTACCGGGTCGTGGGACCCCTGCCGGAACCCTGAAGGCTGCGTCATGGCCTCACCTTACCATTTCCAGCTTCGCACCGATGCCCGCAGGGCTGTGGCGGTGCTGCTGGCGGCCATGGCCGCGGGCGCGGTGCTGAATGCCGGCCGCCCCGATGCCCTCGCATGGCGGCGTCCTGACCGCACGAGCCGCTTTCTCGCCGAGACTGGCCTTGCGCCTGCTGCGTCGGTGGTTTCCCGGTCGCCCGCGACCGCCGGGGGCATGTCTCTGGCGGAACTGGAGTTGGCATGGCGAAGCGGCGCGGTCACGGTGATCGATGCGCGGCCTCCCTCGTTCTTCCGCAGCGGGCACATTCCGGGCGCTCTGAATCTGCCACGGGATCGCTTTGCTTCGGTTTTCCGCGGCATGGAGTCACAATTGCGGGGTTCGGCAAGTCCGGTGGTGGTCTACTGCCAGACGGCATCCTGCGATGATGCGGCTCTTGTGGCGGCGGCGCTGCAGCAGGCTGGGCTGCGCGGCGTCCGGATCTTTCCGGGTGGCTGGCGGGAATGGCAGGCCCATGGCAAACCGGAGGCACAGGGGTCATGAAGGCAGCCACCACGGGCCTGCTCGAAAGCATGGTGCGGCTCGTCGTTGCCGGCGTGTTCCTGTGGTCGGGTGCCGCCAAGCTGGTGAATCCGGCGGCTTTCGCGGACCGCATCGAAGGTTTCCAGCTGCTGCCATGGCCGTGGGCCGTTACGCTTGTGGCGGTGACGCTTCCCGTTCTCGAAGTCCTCGTCGCCGTGCTGCTCTGGATGGGGCCGTGGCGTCGCGCCGCTCTCCTCCTGACGGCTGCCATGGGTTTGCTTTTCGCGGCGGTGCTCCTCTCGGCCCAGCTCCGCGGTCTCGCGGCCGACTGCGGATGCTTCGGGGCAGGGGAGGTGACGCCACTGACGATCCCGCTCGCCCTGGCCCGCGCCGTCTTACTGAGTGTGGCCGCGGCCCTCGCCTACGGATGGCTCTGCCGCCAGCCCGATGCCGTGTCCGCCACGGCAACGCAACCCATGAACGCATGAGAAACCGACTGAGGGAATCACTGACGGCGGCGGTGCTGCTTGGTGGAGGACTTGCCGGGTCACTCTGGTGGCACAGCAGGGAGTCACCCGGGAAAACTGTGTCCGTGATGGAGTCCGCGGGCCGCATCGATTTCTCGATGACCGATGGCACCCGCCTTGACCTCGGCAGTCTGCCGCTGGGTTCCATCCACGAGATTGATTTCAGCGTGGCGCAGATGCCGCAGGGACGTGCGGGAGCCGTGGAAAGTTCCTGCAGCTGCCTGCAGCCGCTGGGATGGGAAGAGGGCCGCAGCCCCGGGGTTCCGGCTCTCCGTGCCCGTTACTTCGCCGTGCGCCCCGGCCCGATCGATGTGCAGCTCGCGGTGAACCGCCCGGGAGGCGGAGACCGACCCGCCATCGTCCGCATCACGGGGGAAGTGCTGCCGGGCGATCCCGATCTCTCCGGACGGCTCAGCGAACTCGTGCGCGTCCCGAGGTTCGATTTCGGCTCACTCGAGCCTGCCATGACGACTCCGGTGAGTGACGCCCTCGCAGCCGTCCGCAGTGGCACAGCCGTGGTCATCGATGTCCGCCCTGCCGGGGATTTCGCCGAATCGCATGTCCATGGCAGTCTCAACATCCCGGTGGCACAGCTCACCGCCAGTCCTGCCTTCCGCGGGCGCGATCTCGTCCTGACCGGTCCCGTAGTCGTGACGGGCCCGCTCCAGCAGGCCTGTCAGCGTCTCCGCAGCCAGACCAAGGCGCGCGTTTCCATTGTTCCCGGCGGCGTCTCCGCATGGCAACTGGCCGGTGCCGAGGTCTTTCATCTCCTTGATCCGGCCCCCGTGATCGGCCGTGTCGCGCTTGCGGAAATCGCCGAACGTCTCCACGGCCAGGCGGTCGTGCACGCAGGCATCCGGGTCGACGACTTTGCTTTCCGCTATCTCTTTCCCGATGGGGAAGCGATTCCTCCCGCCAGCGGCGGAAACGAGCCATCAGGCGATGAGGCGGCAGTGCGCCAGTGGATCGACGCCCGCCTCGGTTCCGGTGCGGCCGCCGTGATTCTGGTGGATGGCGCGGGCGACCGCTTTGCGCTCTTCAATGAGCACGCTCCCGCGGCATGGCGCGGACGGGTCCACTACCTGCGCGCCAGCTTCCGGGATTATCAGGAATCCGCTGGGCGACTCGCCACGCTGGCTGCTGCCGTTCCGGGCGAAGGCCGTTCCTCGGTCAATGGCTATGCCCGCCGCGATGGTCTGCGGCGCACCAATCTTCCTTCCGCTCCGGGCTGCGGTTCCTGCCCCAAATGATGGTCCTTCCGTTCTTCCGTCCCATGAAAGCCTCTGTCCTGCAATTCCTCCGGCTCGCCCTGCTGGCCGCCAGTCCCAGTCTGGCCGCCACTGTTCCCTACAGCGAGAACTTCGAGGGCACCGTCGGCAGCGAATGGTCCATTGCCACGACCGACAATTCCCACCCGGCTTCCTTCAGCCGCTTCAGTGGCCGCTTCACCAACGCCACCCAGACACTCAGCCTCACCGGACTGACGCCCGGCACGGCCTACACGGTCGCCTTCGACCTCTACGTGATCGATTCGTGGGACGGCAACGGCGGCGGCGATTTCATCCGGGTTGCCGTCGATGGCAACGAGCGGCTGCGTGCCACCTTCAGCAACTTCAATGGCGATCCCCCGAGCCAGCCGCAGTCGTACCCGGAAAATCCGGACAGCGGGCGCGTCCATCTCGGATTCAATGGCTCGTTCGTCGACGCCATCTACCGCCGGATCGAAGTCAGCTTCACGGCAGCGGCGGCCGCGAGCCAGATCGCCTTCCAGGGCGGCAGCCTCCAGGACATCAGCGACGAATCATGGGGACTCGACAACGTCATCGTTGTGCCCAGTGCCGACCTCGCCGCCACCACCATTACCCAGACCGACCTCCCAGCCGAGGGCAGCGCCGCAAGCATCGCGCTGAACCGATTCGATATCGTCGCCTCGCGTAGCCTCAATGCAGCGTCGGCCAACGCGCCCGCCAGTTGCGAACTGGTCTCGGCCGGAGCCGACGGAATTTTCGGCAATGCCAATGACGTTCCCGTTTCCCTCGCCCCTGCATACACGAGCGGAAAAACGGTCCGCTTCAGCCTGCCGCAGCAGCCGCTGCCCGTCGGTCTGTACCGATTCCGGACGCTCGCCCTGCTCGACGCCAGCGGGTTGGCGGTCACTGCATTCGAACGGCAGTTCAGCATTGCCGACCCCGTGGCCGGGAAGATTGAAGTGCTGGGCAGCGATGCGCCGGAAACAGCCACGGTCCTGCCCATGCCGGAGACGCCCCCCGGAGCTGGCTTCTTCACCAGCGTGGGCCTCGGAACCTTCAGCAGCACGAGCGACTTCGATTACTGGCGCATCGAAGCGGAAGCCGGTGACCGTCTCACGGTCCGGCTCGAGGCCGATGCCATCAATACCTACCCGCAGATCTACCTCCAGAATGGAGCCGGGCAGAATCTCCTCACGGTCGGGGGCGACTACTACGGTGTCTCCCTGATCCAGGATTATGTGGTCAGCGCCCCGGGAAGTCTCATGCTCCGCGTGTTCTCGAACAATGCCACTGCCCGCTACCGGCTGCGTGTCGACCTTGCCCGCAATTGCCAGCTGGAAACCGAAGGCAACGATTCCCGTGCCGCCGCCAATCCGCTCCGTGGCATTCAGAATCACCGCATGGCCGGTGCCTTGACGGGCGGCGACTCGGAAGGCGACTACTTTTTCCTGGGCAATCTCAATGCGGGCAATGCCGTCGATCTGAATGCATCGCTTCCCACCGGAACCACGCTCACGGTTGCGGGGCTTACGCTCTCGGTCTTTTCGGGGGCCAGTGCGACTCCTGTGGCCACCGTAACCGGCGGGACCCTCAGCCACACGCTCGCGGCGGATGGTCCGGTCCACGTCAGAATCCAGAGTGCTGCCAACCGCGACCTCCGCGCCCAGTACGTTCTCACGGTC
>JBIICE010000027.1:0-27545 GCA_044239025.1 Verrucomicrobiales bacterium | reverse complement strand
CGGCCCTCGAGGCCAGCTTCACGGAGGATACCCGCACAGCGGTCGGTTCGGACGCTGCGGCTGTCTTCCCGGAAGTTCCGCTCCCGGCCTTTGAACGTCCGCTCCCCGGCGTCAACGCCCCGCTGCCCTCCGCGGAACCCGACGCCCCGCTGGGCAAGGCCTCGCGATCCCTCCCGCGCCGATGACCCACGCTCCCGAAGGTCCCATTTCCCAAATCCTTGCCTCTGCCTCGGCTGCCGCCGGTGCCGCGGACCCTCCCGCTGTCTCCCGGACGCTCGCAGACGTCCCTCAAGGCTCGCAAGGTGCGGTCGATGCCATCCTCGATGCCAATCTCATCCCGGATGAACCGGCGTTCTTCGCGGCCCTCGCCGCCAGTGTCCAACTCCCCTTCGATCCCTCTCCCGCTGTCCCCCACGACCCTTCACCGCGTTCCCTCCTCCCGGCCCGACTCGCCCTCCGTCACCGCATCCTCGCAACCCGTCCGGACCACGCCCCGCTCACCCTCCACACCTACGACCCCTTCGACCTCGAAGCCCGTCAGATGGCGGGCCAGACGTTCGATGAACCGTTCACATGGAAACTGACCCCGCGCTCGTTCATCATGGAGGCACTCCGCGATTCCTACGGTGTCGGCGCAGCGCGCTTCGATGAACTCGTCAGCGGCAAGGCGGATGCAGAACCTGACGCCCTCCGCCAGGAGGTCACCGTCCTCGAGGACAATGAGGAGGCCACCATCATGAGCTTCGTGAACCAGATCTTCAGCGAGGCCATCCGCGAACGCGCCACGGACATTCACATCGAACCTCTCGAAAACGACCTGCGCATCCGCTACCGCGTCGATGGCTCGCTCAATGAGGTCGCCGTCCCGCCCAATGTCCGCGTGCTCCAGAACGCGCTCGTCTCCCGGCTCAAAATCATGGCGCACCTCGACATCGCGGAACGCCGACTTCCCCAGGACGGCCGCATCAACCTCGAACTCGAGGGCCGTCGCTACGATGTCCGCATCGCCACCATCCCTTCGGTCAATGGCGAATCAGTCAGCCTCCGCCTCCTCGGCCGCGAACGCCTCGACCTCGCCGGACTCGGCATGGACGAAAGCCTCGAAGCCCGCATCCGCTCGCTCCTCGCCCTCCCCAATGGCATCATCCTCGTCACCGGTCCCACCGGATGCGGAAAATCCAGCACGCTCTACACGTTCCTGCGCGAACTCAATACCCGCGACCGCCGCATCGTCACCATCGAGGACCCCGTCGAGAATAAACTCGACGGCGTCGTCCAGATCGCAGTCAAACCGGAAATCAATCTCACCTTTGCGGCGGGCCTCCGCTCGATTCTCCGCGGCGATCCCAATGTCATCATGGTCGGGGAAATGCGCGACCTCGAAACCACGGAGATCGCCATCCGCGGTGCCCTCACAGGCCACCTCGTGTTCAGTACGCTGCACACCAATGATGCCGTCGGTGGCATCTCGCGGCTCCTCGACATGGGCATCGAACCGTTCCTCATCGCTTCGTCGGTCCGCGCCTTCCTCGCCCAGCGTCTCGTGCGTCGTCTCTGTCCGGCCTGCCGCCAGCCGGCCCCCGCCGCCCTCTACCCTCGCCAATACCTTGAATCACTCGGCTTCCCCCCGGACCGCAAGGGATCCATTCTGGTGCCCTCCGGATGCCGGGACTGCCGCGGCACGGGCTACCGCGGCCGCATGGCCATCATCGAAATCTGTACCATCTCGCCGGAAATGCAGGACCTCGTCACGGCCCGCTCCCCGTCCTCGGCCATGCGCGCCAAGGCCATCGCCGAAGGCATGATCCCCATGCGCGAATACGGCTGGGCCAAGGTCGCTGCGGGCGAAACCACCATCGATGAAGTCATCGCGGTCACCGCAGCCGGCGAACACATCACCTGATTCCTCCCCGCCCATGCCCCTGTTCGTCTACGAGGCCCTCTCCCCGGCTGGAGAACCAGTCAGCGGCACCATCGAGGCCAGCTCGCGCAGCGATGCCTTCCGTCTCATCGAATCAAAACGACTCGCCCCTCTCGAAATCACGGAGAAAAACCAGACCAGTACGGTCAACGCCGCCGCTGCCGCCAAACCCATCCGACTCAGCCGTCCCCGCCTCATCTTCTTCACGAGTGAACTCGCTGACCTCATCGACGCGGGCCTTCCGGTCCAGCAGGCCCTCAATATCATGGCGGACCGCCAGCAGGATCCTGTCATCCGCCGCACGGGCGACCGACTCCGCATTCTCCTCCAGGATGGCCGACCTCTCTCGTCGTGCTTCCGGGAAACGTCGCGCGACTTCGATGACCTCTACGTTTCCCTGATCGCGGCGGGCGAGGCCTCGGGCACGCTGCCGGGCGTCCTCCACCGCATGGCCCTCAGCATCGCCCAGCTTCACGAAATGCAGCGGCGCTTCACTTCGGCCATGATCTACCCGGCCTTCATGATCGCGGCCTGCGGCATCCTCATGGCGGTCTTCACGCTCGTCCTCGTCCCGCAGCTCACCAGCCTGCTCTCCAAAACCGGTCAGGACCTCCCGGCCATCACCAAGGGCCTCCTCGCTTTCTCGGATTTCTGCTCGACTCACTTCTGGTCGATGCTCGGCTCGGCCATCGCAGCGGTCGTTCTCTTCCGCATCTTCATCGCCACTCATCCCGGACGACTCTGGTGGGACCGCGCCAAACTGAAGATCCCGCTCGTCGGCCCCATCATCGAAACCCGCTTCTACGCGGAATTCACTCAGGCACTCGGCAATCTCGTCTCGAATGGCGTTCCCCTGCTCTCTTCTCTCCAACTCCTCTCCCGCGGCACGCCCAACCGTTTCTTCCGGGACCGACTCGGCCGCGTCGTGGAATCGGTCTCGGCAGGCGAACCTCTCTCGGCGGCCCTCCGCAGCGCGGGTCAGTTCCAGCCGCTCATGACGGATATCGTCGCCATCGGCGAGCAGACCTCGCACCTCTCCAAATCCCTCCTCAAGGCGGCCTCCCGCTACGATAAGGAACTCGATGTCCGCATCCGCCGACTCACGGCCCTCATCTCCCCGGTCATCATCATCTTCCTCGCCGTCGTCGTCACGATCATCGCCTATTGCATCGTCTCGTCCATCTTCTCCGCCGTCTCGGGCATCCGGGCCTCGGAAGGCTGAGTCCCCCCACCCGCTCGAAACGAACCCGCAAAACGGAGGGCGGACATTCCTGTCCGCCATGCGCACACCGACGGCTGCGGGAACCGGGACTTCCGCTTACCTTCCATCGTGCCAGGGTCGCTTCCTGACCGTGACCACCATTCAAGCTGAACCGTCGCCAGAACCGAAAGCGATTGGGCTCGGCTTTGTCGAGAAAGAGTGGGCGTCTGACTTTAATGAACTGCCGACCAAACCCTTGCGGAGTCCCCTGGAGTCGCACTCCCCGCGGCCGACGGAATCCATGGTGATGAGCGACTCGCCACGGGCGTTGCGTGCGGTCGTTCAGGATGCGGAGAGCTAAACCTGTTCATCACAAATACCGCCGGAGCTCACAGAATCGTCAAGGCCCGGATCCCCGCGTGCGCCGAGTCGATCGGTTGGGAGATTGTGCCCAGCGAGGAAGCGGAGGAAAGGACGGCCGGTTTTCCAACCCGCGACCTTCGAGGAAGTAGTGAGCAGGAATCTACGCCGTCCGTTGACTCGGGTGGAAAAAACCAGCCCTCCGTTATCTCTCTTCCCCGGCGCCCTGCCCGAAGCAAGGGTGCGCGTATTCGACCCGTGATACGCGGTGGCCTAGGGTGCGCTGACAGGGCAACTCCGTCATCTTCGCAGCGGCACTCATGGCATCCGGGAGTCCGCCGAGCACCTGCGCAACCGGGGCAAGTTCTTAGGCCACGATGACAAGCGCGAGCCCGAACGGATTCCGATCGATCATGATGATCCGCGAAGGCCTGCAGCGGTTGGCCGCAGGAACCGGGAAGATTCCCAACTTCGAATCTCACGAATGCACACGAATGAAGCAGAGCCCGACGGCAATTCATGTGAATCCGTGAAACTCGTGGGCGAACCCTCTTTGCCCGGGAATCGGAAACACAAGGGGAAGAGCTTCTGCGCCATCCCGCCATCCCTAACAGTTCTGAAGGGCTGTATCGTCTTTGCGAGGAAGGACGAGGAGCTCAACCAATGCATCCTGCGCCAGCAGCGTCTCACCGAGACGGTGCGCGGAACCTTCGGTAAGCAGGCGATCGGGGGGCAGTTTCAATTCTCGTCGGGGCTCAGCTTTGATTGCCTCCGGACATTCGTAAGGGGGAACGGAACCCGGTAGTCTCAGTGATTGTTTTTTGAGCGGTCCGGTTCACACTCTGCGGCCATGAAGCTGCTGCACTATGTGGAGATTGAGAACTTCAAGCGTTATGGGGAGACCCAGCGCCTGGAGCTGGATCATCCGGCCGTGTTGATCGGTCCGAACAATTGTGGCAAGACGAGTGCGCTGCAGGCCATGGCGTTGTGGTCGATCGGATTGCGCACCTGGCGGGCGGAGTCGGAGAACTCTAAGGCGGAAGAGCGGAAGGGGAAGGCACTCAACCGCCTGAGCATCCTGTCGGTACCGGTGCCGAAGACCCGGCAGTTCTGGCATGACCTGAAGACGGCAAACAAGGGTCTGAGAATCACCGTGGGGGTGGATGTGAGCGGCGAGGCAGTGCCGGTCACGATGACCTTCCGTCATCATTCCAGTGATGAACTGGTGCATTGCGAACCGGCGGAGGAGTCGCTTGCGAAGGAGGAGGCCTTTCAGACGGCCGCCGGGCTGGATGTGTCGCTGCTGTATCCAATGTCAGGCATCTCAGCGGATGAGGCGGTCATCAAGCCGAACCGCATCGACTTCCATCTGGGGCGAGGCAGCACGGCGGAGGTCGTCCGGAACCTGTGCCTCCTGGTTCATCAGAACGACCCGTCGGATTGGAGGAAGATCACCGGGCTGATGCGGCGGCTGTTTCATGTACGGCTGACGGTACCGGTTGAGAACGAACGCGGCGCGGTGGACCTCAGCTACGAGCAGGACGGAGCAGGTGGTGAACTGGACCTGTCTCTGGCCGGACGGGGCTTTCAGCAGATGCTGCTGATCCTTGCCCACCTGTACTCGCACAAGGGCAGCGTACTTTTGATCGATGAACCGGACGCGCATCTGGAGATCCTGCGGCAGCAGCAGGTGTATGTGCTGCTGAGGGACGTCGCCCACGAAAATGGCTGTCAGGTGGTGATCGCGACCCACTCTGAAGTGGTTCTGCGGGAAGCGCTGGACCGCAATCTTACGCTGATCCTCTCCGGGCAGTGCGAGAACCTGGCAAAGAAGTGCCAGATCACCAATGCTCTAAAGCACTTTGGAGCGGAGCACTATGTAAGGGCCCGGGAAACGGGACACGTCCTCTATGTGGAGGGGAGCACTGATGTGGACATGCTGCGGGCCTTTGCCGACAAATTGGGGCACCCGGTCAAGGACTGCCTCGACGACGGAGCGCGGCTCAATGTCTATTACCTTCAGGACAACTTTCCCGGTACTGACCGCAGTCCCGATGCCGAACTCGAGCGCGTAGAAGGTGGCTATGGTCTCGGGGCGGCAGAGCACTTCCATGGCCTCAGGGGAATGATCCCGGATCTGCGTGGACTCGCCATCCGGGACAACGACGGCAAGCAGCACCGGGAAGGTGAGCAGGGCGGACTGCAGCTCCGCATGTGGAAACGCTACGAACCTGAAAACTACTTCATCACGCCCGAAGTGCTGCTGGCGTGGGCCGACCAGCACTTGCCACACGAGGATTTATTCGCGCAGTCGCGGCAGAAACTGCTGGATGCGCTGATTCTGAAAGAAGTGTTCGATGGCAGCCAGGAAGACTTCGACAACTTTCAGAAGGCCGACCGTTCCACGCGGAAGACACTCTGGCGTGCGCAGACCCAGTCAAAGAAGCTGAGCCTTTTTGCGGAGGAGTTCTTCCGTCGGCTCGCGAAGGAGACGGGAACCCGGATGCTGGCCAGAAAAGGCGAGCTGCACTCACTCGTGGCGCTGTGTGATCCAGGCGAACTGAACGGAGAGGTGCAGGAGAAGCTTGATGTACTGCAGCGACTGCTGCAGCTATGACAGGCGGCATTTTTGATGCGCCCTGTGGCCCGAGCAATCGCCCCGCTGTCCCAATTCCAGGTTGAAGAGGAAGAGCCCTGCGGCAGGGCACCGCCGCTGCCAACGGCCGCGGCAACGGATTCGTGAGGGGGAAGCCTCAGGGAATCCGGGACAAGGCGACGCCGGCTGCGCCGATGATGCCGGCGTCGTTGCCGAATTTCGCCGGCACGATTTTGAGTCCCTTGCGGAAGGGTTCGGCGACCTGTTCGCGGATTTTCCGGCGGAGGGGATCGAAGACGACCGTACCGGCCTTGGCCACGCCGCCGCCAATCACGATGCGGTCGGGATTGAGCAACCAGACACAGGCACTCAGTCCGGCCGCCAGCTGCGTGGTGAATTCATCCCACACGGCGAGGGCCACCTTGTCGCCACGGCGCGCGGCAGCGGCCAGCAGGTGAGGTTCGCAATCGCTCTCGGTCACCGTGCGTCTGGCTTCGCGGGAGAGTTCCACGGCGCGCGCCCGGGTCTCCCGGTTGCCGACATACTTCTCGAGGGCACCGCGGTTGCCATGCTCTCCCATGCGACCCGCGTAGTCGATGCTCATCTGCCCGATCTCGCCGGCTCCGAAGGCCGAGCCACGGTACAATTGTCCACCAATCACGAGGGCTCCGCCGACTCCCGTGCCGAGGGTCACCGCGATCATGTTTTCGGCTCCCTTGCCGGCTCCGTGCGCCCATTCGGCGTAGCACATGGCATTGGCGTCGTTCTCCACGGTGACTGGAAGCCCGGTCCCCTTTTCGAGCACGGCTCCCGCCTTCACCCGCAGCCAGCCCGGCACATTGGTCAGTTCATGCACGTAGCCCGTGCGGACATCCGTGAATCCCGGCACCCCCATGCCGAGGGCGCGGATGCGGTAGCGCTTCTGCAGCACGTTCACTTCCTCAATCAGCTTTGCGAGCAGCACCTTGGCTCCGGGGAATTCACTGGTGCGCAGCGCCTCGCATTCGTGGATCACCTCATGTCCCCGCACCACTCCGTACTTCACGGAGGTGCCGCCCATATCGATGCCAATCGCAAGGTCTGTCGCTTTCATGAGTTTCAGTTGGTAAGATGATGATGGGCCGGGGCTGGTGGCATCATTCCCATTCAATGCTCGCCGGTGGCTTGGTACTGATATCGTACAGGACGCGGTTGATGCCCTTCACGTGATTGAGGATTTCATTGGAAATGGAAGCAAGGACTTCATAGGGAAGTCGCGCCCAGTCCGCCGTCATGGCATCTTCACTGGTCACCGCCCGGATGCTGATGGCCCATTCGTAACTGCGTTCATCTCCTTTCACGCCCACGGTCTTCACCGGAATGAGCGCAGCATACGCCTGCCAGACTTTTTCATACCATCCAGTCTCGCGCAGACGCTGCATGTAGATGGCATCGCATTCCCGGATGATGCGCAGTTTTTCCTCCGTCACTTCCCCGGGGCAGCGCACGGCGAGGCCCGGCCCGGGAAATGGATGACGCCACAGGATGTCGTGATCGATTCCGAGGACCGCGCCAAGGGCCCGCACCTCGTCCTTGAACAACTCTGCCAGTGGTTCGAGCACCTTCCCCTGCTTCTGGAGATCCAGCACCCGGTCAACCCGGTTATGATGCGTCTTGATCTTGCTGGCGATGCTTCCGCTGCTCGCGCTCTCAATGACATCGGGATACAGCGTCCCCTGGGCAAACAATTCGATTTCCTCGCCAATGGCATCCCAGAAGACATCAAGGAAGAGATTTCCAATGATCTTGCGCTTCGTCTCGGGATCGGTCTCGCCACGCAGCGCCGTCAGAAACCGTTCCGCACAATCGACCGTTTCAATGGGAACGCCCAGCCGCGCAAAATTCGCCTGAACCTCGGCCGCCTCGTCCTTGCGGAGCAATCCATGATCCACAAAAACCGCCCGCAGCGGCACCCCCGCTTCGTGCAGCAGGACAGCCAGCACCGTGCTGTCGACTCCGCCACTGACCCCGCACACGACTTTGCGGTTGCCCACCTGCTGTCGGATCTCCGCCACCAGATGGTCCCGGAACGACGCCATTTCGAAGCGCGGAGGATCATCGGCCAGCGCAATGAAATTCGCCAGCATGCGTGAGCCCGCCTCGCTGTGACTGACCTCGGGATGGAACTGAATTCCGAAAGTCTTCGGTCCGAACTGCAGGGCCACGGGAACGCCTTCGGCATTCCGCGCAATCACCTTCGTTCCTTCCGACACCGCCGTGCAGGTATCACTGTGACTCATCCATACCTGACTCGGATCGACGCCTTCCAACAACGCACTCCCGCCCTCGGGCACCATGAGGGCCGGACCGTATTCCCGCTTCGTGCCCGGGCTCACCTGACCGCCGTGCTTCAGGTTGAGCAACTGCATGCCGTAGCACACTCCAAGCACAGGCACGCCCAGCGATTCCAGCCATGCAAAATCAATGTCCGGGGCATTTTCCTCGCGCGTCGACCGCGGGCCGCCGGACAGAATCACCGCGGCCGGATGCCCGGTCTCGCGCAGTTCGGCGGGCTGAAACAACCGGGAGTAATAGCCCAGCTCCCGCACGCGCCGCACGATCAGCTGCGTGTACTGGGATCCGAAATCGATGATGGCAATCTGTCGGGAAAGCATGGCTCGCAAAAAAGAAAAACCGGCTCCCGGAACAGAGAGCCGGCCGGGGCATCAGCCCCAGGTTCAGAGTGTCTGATAATTCACGGGTTCCTCCGTGACAACCACGTCGTGCGCATGACTCTCGCGCAGTCCGCCGGCTGTGATCCTCACAAATCCTGCCCTCGTGCGCAGATCCTCGAGCGTCCGCGCGCCGAGATACCCCATGCCGCTGCGCAGTCCGCCGGTGAGCTGGAAAACGACATCGCGCAGATGCCCTTTGTACGGGACGCGGGCCTCGACGCCCTCGGCCACGAGCTTGCCACTGGCATTCTGACCGTAGCGGTCGCTGCTGCCCTGACGCATGGCCCGGAGGCTTCCCATGCCCCGGTACTCCTTGAAGGTCCGGCCCTGGTAATTCACCATGTTTCCGGGACTCTCACTCGTGCCCGCCAGAATGCTGCCCAGCATGACACAGTCGGCTCCCGCCGCGAGTGCCTTCACAATATCGCCGCTGTAGCGGATCCCACCGTCGGCAATCACGGCCACTCCCCGGGCCCGGGCATGCGACGCCACTTGTTGAATCGCCGTGAACTGTGGCACACCCACCCCGCTGATGACCCGGGTCGTGCAGATGCTTCCGGGGCCGACGCCGACCTTGAGGGCACCCGCTCCGGCATCGATGAGATCCCGCGCTCCCGCGGCCGTCACCACGTTCCCGGCCACCACCGGGACCTGCGGAAAGCGTTCGCGCAGCATCCCGATGACCGTCAGCACCCGGGAAGTATGACCGGTCGCCGCATCAATGAAGAGGGCATCCGCACCGGCCTCCGCGAGCGCCGCAGCCCGTTCCACGCAATCTTCTCCCACGCCCACCGCCCCGGCGCAGCGCAGACGGCCCCGCGCATCCTTGGCGGCATTTGTGAACATCGCCCGCTTCTTGATGTCCTGCGTCGTGATCATTCCCGTGAGCTTGCCCTGCGCGTTCACGAGCGGCAGCTTTTCGATGCGGTGACGGTACAGCACCGCCCGCGCTTCCTCGAGTCCGGTGCCCTCGGGGGCCGTGATGAGGCGTTCGCGCGGCGTCATGACATCGGCCACGCAGCCCTGTGGATTCTCAATGTGCCACACGTCCCGCGAAGTCACCATGCCGGCCAGATTCCCCTCGGCATCGACCACCGGAAAGCCCGCCACGCCGCGCTCGTCCATGATCCTCAGCAACTCAGCGAGCGTCAGATCCGGCCGCACCGTGAACGGATTTTCGATGACGGTGTTTTCGGAGCGCTTCACCCGGGCCACATGCTCGGCCTGCTTCGCAATCGGCAGATTCCGGTGCACGACGCCAAGTCCACCCTCGCGGGCCAGCGCAATCGCCAGTTCGGCCTCGGTCACCGTATCCATCGCCGAGGAAATCACTGGAATCAGCAGTCCCAGTCCCGGAGCCAGCGACGTGCTGATATCGGTCTCGCTCGGCAGGATTTCACTCAGCTGCGGAACCAGCAGGACGTCATCAAAACTCAGGCCAAGTGGTATGGTGTCATTCATGCATTTGATCAGCAGCGGAAGGATCTGCCCTATACCCCTCGGGCCGTACTCTCTCGCCCTCCCCAGTGTCAAACGCGGAGTCATCCGTCCCCGCTGCAAGGAGGCACCGCCTTGCGGAATTTGACCCTTGCGGCGACCGCCAATTCCCCGTTCCTCAGAACGATACCATGACCGCCCCAGCCGAACGACGCCGCCGGCTCGCCTCCCTTCTTTCGCCAGGCGACCTCGCCGTCATCGCCACCGGCCCGCAGCGGCGCGCCCCGGGAGCCGACTCGGCAGACCCGTGGCCCGATTTCGTCTATCTGACGGGCATCGACCATCCGAATGCCCGGCTCATGATCGACTGCTCGGCTGCCGACGGGCGGATCCGGGAACGGCTTTTCCTGCCGGAGTCGTCAGCCACGCTCTGGGAACGGGCCATCTCCAGCGAGGAAATCGCTGCCGCGGAAGTCACCGAAGTCCTCGCCGCCAGTCAGTTCGCTCCCGTGCTGCGGCTGCAGGGATTCGGAGCCAGACGCCTCCTCGTCTTCGGCGGAGGAAACCCCTTCGCGCCGGACAGCACCGAACCATGGCTTCCGAGTCTCTGCGACCGACTCCTTCCCGGACTCGCCAAGGAACGGCTCGGCCCCATCCTCGGTACCCTCCGCGCCACGAAGTCTCCCGCGGAAATCGAGGCCATCCATGAAGCGGCCAGCACTGCGGCCGCAGGCCTGCGCCGCGCCGCCGCCACTCTCCGGCCGGGCACGCGTGGATGCGATCTCAAAGCGGAATACCTTCACACAATCCACCAGCGTGGTTCGCGTGGCCCGGGCTGCCCCATCCTCACGGCCACCGGAAGGGAATCGCTCGCCCTGCACTTCCATGGCGACCGCGAGGCGGCCCGCGCCGGCGACGGCTTCCTCATCGATGTCACTGCGGAAATGAACCGCTGGCACGCCGACCTCACAAGGTTTTTCCCGGTCTCGGGAACGTTCTCTCCCCCGCAGCGCTCGGCCTACCGCGCCATTCACCGGACGCTGGCCCATGCGATCCGCTCGCTCCGTCCTGGCCGACTCCTCCCGGACTGCGAACAGGAAGCCCTCGTGTTCCTTCAGTCGGAACTCCTCCGCGAGGGTCTCCTCCTCGCCACGCTTGTTCCGGATCCTTCGGTGCCGTCCCCTGCCATCCGCCAGATCTGCCCGCACCGCGTCTTCCATCACATCGGCTGCGAGGTGCACGACCCCGTACCGGATTCCCTGCCGCTCCCGGAATCCGCCACCCTTGCGATCGAACCCGGTGCCCTCCTGCCAGCCCTCGGCTTCGGTCTCCGCCTCGAGGAAACCGTCGCACTCACCACGGATGGCGCCACCATCCTGACCAGCGCCATGCCTTCGGGCCCCGAGGAAATCGAGGACCTCCTCCGATTCTGAAGGCTGAGCATCAGACCCCCACGCAGGGCTTGCATTCCCGCCCGGGGACGGGTTCATTCCCTGCATGCTCCCTCTTCACCGCTTTTTCCTCACCATGGTGCTGCTGACCAGCGCAGCCCAAGCCGGCGGAAAGTCCAAACCGCTCTACATCGGCTTCCACAGCGAGGCCGACGCCACGGACAATCCGAAAATGATCAAACAGGAGATGATCGGGGGCGAAGCGTACGCCTTCCATATTTCCCCGGACCTCGTCACCCGCCACTTCTCGGCGTTTCACACGTTCTACGCCGATGACGGATCCATGGGAGCCGCCCTCAGGCTCAACGAAGCCGGCCTCCAGGCGTACCAGGTCATGGTCAGCATGGTGCGCGGAAAACTGACTCGCGTCATCGTCAATGGCCGCCCGGTCGACATCCAGCGCATCACGGCACCGAAGCGCTTCGATGGCTACATGATCATCTGGAAAGGGCTCACGGAGGAAGACGTGAAACTCATGGCGAAGAAAATGAAGCGGCTCGACTCGCCGCCGCCTGCCATCGACTACACGGAACCGCCGGTCGTGGATTACACCGACCCCGCCAGCAACTAACGCAAGGCTCCGACCGCGATGCACACAAGTGCCCCGTGGGCCATGGTGCCCGCCCTCCGCCTTGCAGCCTTGACCCGTGCCCTCTCCGCTGCCGTGGCGCTGGGCCTCGCCGGCTGCGGCCGCCAGCCCGCCGAAAGGTCCACGGAACCGGATCCGCCGCTGCCGCCACCGGAAACCGCCACTCCGGTGGTCACCCCGCCACCGGTCGCAATTCCCTCTCCACCTGACGTCAGGCGGAACGGTCCCGCTTTTTCCCTGCCCACGGAAAACGATGCCCTTTTCCGCGATGAACCGGGTACGTTCTTCATGTTTGTCGACCGCTACAAGGATGGCAAAACCAGTCAGGTCTGGGAAGGCGGCAGCTACGGATTTGTCCGCAATCCCCGCAACACGGGCCGTGGCGAGGTCTTCACCAAGTTCCACGAAGGCATCGACATTGCGCCCGTGGCCCGCGACGAACGCGGCGAACCGCAGGATGTGGTCTGCTCCATCGCCGATGGCACGGTGGTCTACTGCCTCAAGCCCCCGCTCACCAGCAATTACGGCAACTACGTGGTCGTGGCCCATTCCTGCGGCCCGAAAGCGGGCACGTTCTACAGTCTCTACGCGCACCTCCGCCGCATCGATACCACACCAGGCAGCCGGCTCCGCCGGGGCAGCCCCCTTGGACAACTCGGCTACACGGGAGCGGGCATCGACCGCCGCCGCGCTCACCTGCACCTCGAAATCGCGCTCCTTCTTTCGGAACGATTCGACGAACACTACATCCAGCAATACCGCGCCCCCAATGGTCACGGGAATTTCCACGGCAGCAACCTCATCGGGATCGACGCCGCCGCGTTCCTGCGCGCCGCCCACGCGGAGCCTGGTCTCACGCCAGCCGACTTCCTGAAGCCTGCCCGACCGCTCTGGAAAGCGCTCGTGCCCTGCCGCGACGGCATGGAACTGGAAATCGCCGCGCGCTACCCATGGCTGCGCAAACCCGGCGCTCCCTCGGCCTCATGGGAAATCTCGCTCGATGGAGCGGGCGTCCCTCTCGCCATCGCTCCCTCACGCACCGCAGTCCAGTTCCCGGCAGTCTCGTGGGTCCAGCCCTCGGATTCCCCCCATTCATGGGCCACGCGGAATCTGCTCTCCGGTTCAGGCCACGCCGCCACCCTCGCGTCGGAAGGATCGCGCTACCTCCAGCTCCTCAGTGGCGACTTCTGAAACCCCGCGCAACCCACCACCCTCTCCCCACCCCATGATGCGTTCCACTATCCGCCGCCTCGCCGCCGCGCTCGCCGTCACGGGGGCCTCGCTTCCGCTGCCCGGAAATGCCTGCTGCGCGCTCTCTTCGGTCCGCCATCACGCCGTCAATGCCGACCAATCGGTCATCATCCTGTGGGACGCAGAACGGAAAACCCAGCACTTCATCCGCAAGGCTTCGTTCCACTCCAGCGACGACGACGTCGGCTTCCTCGTCCCGGTTCCCTCCCTGCCGGAACTCTCGGAATCAGGCGAAAGCGCGTTCGGGCTGCTCGCCTCCATCACGGCCCCGCCACCGCCACCAGCCGGAATCCCCTTCGCCTGCGCCGCCGTCGCCCCGACCGCCTCGTACCGCGCCGTCGGCGTGCGCGTGCTCGCACAGCAGAAGGTTGCGGGCTTCGACGCCACGGTGCTCGCAGCGGATTCGGGACGCGACCTCAGCCGCTGGCTCAACCGCGAAGGCTTTTCACTGAGCCCAGCCGTGGCCGCATGGGCAGACCCCTACATCCAGCAGAACTGGCGCTTCGTCGCCCTGAAGATCGCCAAACCGGATCCCTCCCAGCCGAAGGTCGCGGCCCAGTCGCTCCGCCTCAGCTTTCAGACGGAGCGACCCCTCTTCCCCTACCGCGAACCGGAATCAGCCGCTGCCGCCCGCGAACTGCAGGCCTCCCCGCGCCTCCTCCGGATCTACTTCATCGCGTCCCGGGCTCACCGTGGATCGCTCGGCGACGGCCTCCCATGGAGCGGCCGCTCGGTCTGGTCGGGCGACATCAGCCGCTGGCGGACCGATCTGCTCGCCCAGCTCAAACTCCCCGCCACAACCGCACCCGGTACATGGTGGCTCACGGAATTCGAGGACCGCTGGGCCTACGCCGCCGCCCCGGGCGACCTCTGGTTCTCCCCGGAAAAACGGAACCGCAACGTCCGCCGCCCCCGCATCCCGAGCGACCTCGCGATCCCCTCGGCACTCGCCGTCGCCGGCTTCGCTCTCGTCCGCCGCCGCTTTTGCGCCTTGCACCCCGCACCCTCCGCTCAATGATCCCGCCCATGTTCTCCCTCACGGATAAAGTCGCCGTCGTCACCGGTGCCGGACGCGGCATCGGTCTCGCCATCGCCCGCACCTTCGCCGAAGCCGGTGCCCGCGTCGCTGTCGTCAGCCGCACGGAAACGAATTCCGCCAGCGCCGCCGCCAGCATCAATGCCGACTTCCCCAATGCCGCCAGGGCCTACGCCGTCGATGTCGCCGACGCCGACGCCGTCGCCGCCATGGCCAAACAGGTCCTCGCCGATTTCGGAACGGTCGATATCCTCGTCAACAATGCCGGACTCACCCGCGACGGACTCGTCATGCGCATGAGCAATGACGACTGGGACACTGTCCTCGATACCAACCTCAAAGGAGCCTTCCACACCGTCAAAGCCTTCCAGCGTACCCTCCTCCGCCAGAAGGATGCCCGCATCATCAACGTCGCCAGCATCATCGGCCTCATCGGCAATGCCGGACAGGCCAATTACGCCGCGAGCAAAGCCGGCCTCATCGGCTTCACCAAAAGCATCGCCCGCGAATTCGCCTCCCGCGGCGTCACCGCCAATGCCATCGCCCCAGGCTTCATCTCCACGGACATGACCAGCGTCCTCTCCGAAGAAATCCGCAGCGCTGTCGTCGCAAAAATTCCCCTCGGCTTCCTCGGCGAAGTCAATGACATCGCCGCCGCCGCCCTCTACCTCGCCAGCCCCGCCGCCCGCTTCGTCACCGGTCAAGTCCTCACCGTCGACGGTGGCATGGTCATGTGAACCGCACTCAACCCCGGGGCGGCGTGCTGTACAGCAGAATCGCAATCATCACCGGAAACTCCCGCCACGTCTCGGGACGCACCGCTCCAGTCGAATCGTGCGGCATCAGCACGTTGCTGATCTGAATCGCCTCGACCGTCGCCTGGGGATTCTCTTCCAGAAAGTCGTTGATCCTCAGTTCAAGATAGCTGGCTGGACTGCGCCCGACCGGCAGTCGGCCCAGATTGATCTCAAATACCTTGGCTCTCATCGGTTCTTCTGGTCGGTTGGTTAGGATAATCTCGGCGCAACGTTAGCGCTCTGGTGCACCACGATTCCAACGCCGCAAGCGCTATGTTTTCCAACTGAAACTACGGTTTCAGGCAGAATCCACCACTGATCCGGGTGCACCTACGGGCAAATCACCCTTGGTTTTGGGCGTAAGTTGCTGATGATGAATCGCAATCCCCTCAATTGAACGCCTATTCACCGTAAGGGTAACCCTTACTTGCGGCCCCGCTGAAACCATCGGCGGAGCTTTGATTTTTCTGGCGGAATGGCATCGGGATCGACGCGCTGCGCAGGAACGGCCACGGGAAGGGACTGATGCCATCCGCCGCCGAGTGCCTTCACAAGGGCGACGCTGGCAATGAGCCGCTGACCTGCCAGTTGCTGACCGGCGCGCTCGAGGGCCAGCACGGTGCGGTTGGCCACGAGAACGTCGACGTACGGACTGGTGCCGGCCTGGTGCCTCGCAGCGGCAATCTCCGCGGCCCGCTGCGCGTGGGCCACCGCCCGACCCTGGGCCGCCTGCTGCTCCGCGAGCCGCCGCAGCACCCCCATCTGACTCTCCACCTCCGCAAAGGCCATGAGCACACTCTGTCGATAGGCGGCGAGCGCTTCGTCATGCGCTGCCCGGGCCTGCTCGAGGGCCGCACGGTTCCGGCCGCCCGCAAACAGGGGCAGCGAGAGAGTCGGTCCAAACGACCACGCCCGGCTGATGCCATCGAAGAGGTTCCCGAAACCGGTTCCCATGAAACCGCCATTCCCCGCAATCCGCACGCTTGGAAACAAGGCCATGGACGCCACGCCCACCTTCGCCGCCGCGGCCGCAAGGGCCCGCTCGGCACGCGCGATGTCAGGCCGCCGTTCCAGCAGATCGCTCGGCACCCCAGCCGGCACCTCGGGCACGGCCGGAAGTTCCTTCGCCGCCGCCAGACGGAACGCCGCCGCAGCCTGTCCCGCCAGCACCGCCAGCGCATTCTCCAATTGCTCGCGTTCGGACACCAGCCCGGTCGCCTGCACGGCAGCCGACTCCAGCTCGGCCATGGCCTGCTGTTCATCCAGCTCGCTCCCGGTCCCGGCCTTGACCCTCGCCCGCACAATGGCCAGTTCCTCCCGCCACGCCGTCACCACGCGGTCCAGCGCCGCTGCTTCCCGCTCCAGTGCCCGCATCCGGAAGTAATTCTGCGCGGCCTCGGCCTGCACCGAAAGCAGAACACTCTCCATCGCGGCGGCCGCCGCTCCGGCGTCGGCCTGCGCCCCCGCAAACTGCTTCCGCACCCGTCCCCAGAGATCGATCTCGTAACTGAAGTCCACGGGCACATTCAGATTCCATCCCTCATAGCTCAAGCCCAGCAGCGGAAACGGCGATGCCATATTCTCGGAGGTCCGCTGGTACTGGGCCGATGGCGTCAGGTTCGCCTCGGGAAAGAACCGGCTGCGCGCCACCCGGGCCACGGCCCGCGCCTGATCAAAGCGCGCCACAGCCTGACGCAGCTGCTGATTCCCGGAGGCCACCGACCGCATCAGTCCATGCAGCACCGGGTCGTCATACACCCGCCACCATTCCCCGCGCGGCAGCGTCTCCAGTGGCTGCAGCCCGCGCCAGTTCACGGGCGTTTTCCATTGCGGTGGAGCTTCGGTCCGCGGTGCCGCGGGAAGATCCGGCTCCGCTCCCGCAGGCGGAACCGCCAGCACCATCCCTCCGATCACTGCGGCAAGTATCTTCTTCATGACTGTCATGCGTTGACTGTTTCCCCGCTGACGCCGACCGGCTTCCGGCCCCGCGGCTTCATCAGCAGCACATAGAATACCGGCGTCAGAAACAATCCCAGCAGCGTCACCCCGATCATGCCCGCAAAGACGGCCGATCCCATCGCCCGCCGCATTTCCGCCCCGGCCCCGGTCGACACCACCAGCGGATAAACCCCCGCAATGAAGGCAATCGATGTCATCAGAATCGGCCGCAGCCGCAGGCGGCAGGCCTCCAGCGCCGCTTCCACCACGCCGAGACCTTCGTGCTGCTTCTCCCGCGCAAACTCGACAATGAGAATGGAATTCTTGCACGCCAGCCCAATGAGCACAATGAATCCAATCTGCGTGAAGATATTGTTGTCTCCACCCGTCAGCACCACGCCCACCAACGCAAACAACAGGCACAACGGCACAATCAGAATGATCGCCAGCGGCAGCCGCAGGCTTTCGTACTGCGCCGCCAGTACCATGAAGACAAGAATCACGCACAAAGGATAAATATAGACCGCGGTATTCCCCGCGATGATCTTCTGATAGACAATCTCAGTCCAGTCGAGCTCGAAACCGGACGGCAGAACCTGCTTCGCCAGCGCCGCCACTTTCTGCTCGGCATCTCCGGAACTGACCCCCGCGGCCGGAGCCCCGCTGAAATCCGCTGCCAGATAGCCGTTGTAATGCGTCACCCGCGAAGGCCCGAAACTCTCACGCACCCGCACCAGCGAACCCACCGGCACCATGCGACCCTCCGCATTCCTCGTCCGCAGCCGGGTGATGTCGCCCGGATCATCCCGGAAGGGCGCATCGGCCTGCGCCACCACCTGATACGTCCGCCCGAACCGGTTGAAGTCGTTCACGTAAAGCGATCCCAGATTGATCTGCAGGGTTTCAAAGAGATTCTGCAGCGGCACCTTCTGCGCCTTGGCCTTCTCGCGGTCCACATCAGCTTCCAATTGCGGCACTTTGACCGTGTAACCACTGAACGGCTGCTCGAACGAACCGCTCTGCATGGCCGCCCCGAGCAGCGACTGGGTCGCCCCATAGAGCGCATCGTACCCCGCATTGCCACGGTCGGTCACCATCAGCTTGAACCCGCCAATGGCACCGAGTCCATTGACGGCCGGCGGCGGAAACACGGCCAGATAGGCATCCTGTACCGATCCCATGGCGGCATTGAGCGCCCCCACAATGGCCATGCCGCTCAGCTCGGGAGTGGTCCGTTCCTCGAACGGCTTCAGACCCACGAAGACAATCCCCTCGTTCGGCGCGATCGTGAATCCCTGAATCGACAGACCCGGAAAGGCAATCGCCGCAGCCACCCCGGGATGCTCGAGCGCAATCTCGGACATTTCCTTCATGACCGCTTCGGTCCGGTCGAGCGACGCCCCCTCGGGCAGCTTCGCAAACGCCACAAGGTACTGCTTGTCCTGAGCCGGCACAAAACCCACGGGCACCCGGCCGAATCCTTCCCACGTGAGCCAGACCAATCCGCCGTACACCAGCAGGGCAAGCGCACTGAACCGCACAATCCGCCGCACCATGCCCGTATAAAGTGAAGCACTCCATCCAAAGAACCGGTTAAACGGACGGAAAAACCATCCCAGCAGGCCATTGATCAGACGCGTCAGCAGATCGGGCTTCGCGCCATGACCCCGCAGCAGCAGGGCCGACAGCGCCGGACTCAGGGTCAGACTGTTCACCGCGGAAATCACCGTCGAAATCGCAATGGTGATCGCAAACTGACGGTAGAACTGGCCGGTCAGTCCGCTGATGAACGCCGTCGGCACAAAAACCGCACACAGCACCAGCGCCGTGGCAATGATCGGCCCGGTCACTTCCTTCATGGCCTGACGCGTCGCTGCGACGGGGCTCAGTCCGTTCCCGATGTTCCGCTCGACATTCTCCACGACTACAATGGCGTCGTCGACGACGATTCCGATCGCCAGCACCAGCCCGAACAGTGATAGATTATTGATCGAAAATCCAAGGGCGTGCATGACCGCAAAGGTCCCCACCAGCGACACGGGCACGGCCGCCAGCGGAATTACGGACGCCCGCCACGTCTGCAGAAACACCACCACCACCAGAACCACCAGCAGCACGGCCTCGAGGAGCGTCGTGATGACTGCCTTGATCGACCGCTTCACGAAAACAGTGGGATCATACACCACCCGGTAATCAATGCCCTGCGGAAACTTCTGCTTCAGTTCATCCATGCGCGACCGCACACTATCGGAGAGATCAATGGCATTCGATCCCGGCAGCTGGAAGACGGGCACGGCGACGGCGGGCTTGCCATCGAGCAGGCTGCGCAGCGCGTATTCTCCGGATCCCAGTTCCACCCGCGCCACGTCCCGCAGCCTCGTCCGCTCGCCATTCGGACCGGTCTTCACGATGATGTCCCGGAATTCCTCTTCGGTCACGAGACGACCCTGCGCATTGATCACCATTTCGAAGGGCACGGGCTCGGCCACGGGTTGCTGACCAATGGCACCGGCCGCCACCTGCACGTTCTGCTCGCGGATGGCCTGGACCACATCTCCAGAGGTCAGCCCGCGCGACGCCGCCTTGTCGGGATCAATCCAGATCCGCATGGCGTAATCGCCGGAACCGAACACCTGCACCTGCCCAACCCCGGGCAGACGCGCCAGTTCGTCCTTCACATTCAGCGTGGCATAGTTCCGCAGGTACAGTTCGTCATAGCGGCCGTCGGGCGAATACAGATTCACCACGAGGGTCAGGTCGGGCGATGACTTGATGGTGGAAACGCCGAAGCGCCGCACATCCTCGGGAAGCTTGGGAAGCACCTGCGAAACCCGGTTCTGCACCTGCATCTGCGCCTTGTCGATGTCGGTGCCGAGCTTGAAGGTCACCGTCAGGGTCATGACGCCATTGGCGGTGCTCTGCGAGGACATGTAGAGCATGTTCTCGACGCCGTTGATCCCCTGCTCGAGGGGCGATGCCACGGTCTCGGCTATCGTCCGCGGATTCGCTCCCGGATAGGTGGCCGTGACCACCACGGACGGCGGCACCACTTCGGGGTACTCGCTCACAGGAAGCTTCCAGAGGGCAATTCCACCGACGATCAGAATCAGCAGCGAAAGCACCCCGGCGAAGACGGGCCGGGTAATGAAGAAACTGGAGAAGTTCATGGCGTCTCCAGATCAGGGCTTCGTCACGGCGGCCGCTGCGTCCGCCACGTGCTGCACGGGCATCCCGGGCATGAAAATCTTCGCATGCCCACGCACCACCACCTTCTCCCCGGCCTTCAGCCCGTTCCGGATGACCCGCCTGCCCGCGAAGACATCGCCCAGTTCCACGGGACGGTACTGCGCCAGGCCGGCTTCGTCGACCACATAGACAAACTTGCGCGCCAGGTCGGTCTGCACCGCGCTGTCGGGCGTCGTCACGGCCTTCCACGTCCCTGTCACGGGCAAGCGCAGCCGCGCAAACAATCCCGGCGTGAGCGCGCCCCCGGGATCGGAAAACACCGCCCGCAGCACCATGCTCCCGGTCCCGGCATCCAGGCGGTTATCGAAAGACTCCACCTTCCCGTGGTGCGGATAGCCTTCCTCCCCGCTCAACTGCAGTTCGACGGGAATTTCCACGCCATTCCGCGCCAGCCGGCCCGATGCCTTCATTTTCAGCAGGGTATTCTCATCGATGTCGGCATACACGTGCACCGGATCGACACTCACAATAGTCGTGAGCAGCGAAGCCGCGCCGGGCATCCCGCTCACAACATTCCCCACCGTAATCAGTGCCCGCCCCACGCGGCCACTCACGGGAGCCGTGACGCGGCAGAATTCCACGTCGAGCTGAGCCGACCGCACGGCCGCATGCGCCGCGGCCAGCGCGGCCTGGGCCTGCAGATGCTGCGATTCCCGCGTCTCCGCCTGCTCGGGAGAAATCGCTTTGGCTCGCAGCAGTTCCGCGGCCCGGGAAAATTCCCGCTTCGCCGAAGCCGCCGCGGCCTCGGCCCGCTGATGCTCGGCCTCGGCCTGCTCCAGTTTCGCCTGGTACGGACGTTCATCGATGCGGAAGAGCACGTCCCCCTGCTTCACCAGTTCGCCGGCCTGAAACGCCACTTCGGTCAATGCCCCCGATACCCTCGGCCGCAGTTCGACACTCTCCACGGCTTCCACCCTCCCATTCAACTCGGTCCAGTCGGTCAGTTCCCGCTCGTCCGCCGCCTCAATGGTCACCGGCACCGGCCCCATCGGCGGGGGCCCCCCGGCTCCGCCCGCACCCGATGGCGGCCGACACGACGTCAGCCCGCCGAGCAACGTCACCCATGCCAGTCCGACGGCCGGCCACCGATTCGATTCGTTCAATGCTTTCTTCATCACAGTTGCTTGGTTGCGTTCCGTCTCAGGCCACCGCCGCCGCAGGTCTCGGCTCCGCAATCGCCACCACTCCTTCCTCCAGACCTCCCAGCACGCCCAGATCATTGGCAATGCGTGCCTGCGTCAGCAATCCCTCCGCATACGCAAAAACCCGCCGCGCCCGGACCGATCCCTCTCCCGGAGCCACCCCCGGGTCCGCCCGCCGCACCGCCGCCTCCACCAATTCCCGGTACCGCTCCAGAATCTCTCCCACCTTCCTCCGCAATCCTTCTTCCTGCATGCTGATCTCTGCACCCAGAGAATGCAGCGGACACCCGAGCACCCGTCCATGCCGCCCCGCCATCTCCCGCTGCCATGCCACCATCTCCCGCGCCCAGCACCGCAATCCGTCCCACGTTCCTTCCTCCGCCCCCAGCAGCATCGCCGCCAGCACCACCCGCCGCTCCTCCCACGCTTCCCACAGCGCCGCCTCCGCCAAGGCCGCCTTCGATTCAAAATAATAATAGAAACTCCCCTTCTTCACCCCGGCCTGATCACAGATCCCTTCCACCGACGCACTCCCATACGACCCCACCCAGATCATTTCCATGATCGCTCCCGTCAGCCTCGCCCGCGCATCGCTCGTCCTTCCCATGAAGGTACCGGAAAACAAGGTAGACGACCAGTCAACTAAATTCCTTGCCGGCCACCCGCCCCTTTCCCGGTCCGTTCTTCCCTTGCCGACACGGGAATCGGCCGCCATCCCCGCATTCATGTTCACAGTGGGTGACCGCGTCGTCCGCAATCCTGCGGCATGGATTCCATCGGATTTCGATGCATGGGGCCGCGGCGTAGGCATCGGGACGGTCGTGACTCCGCCATTCCCGCTCGACGACCTTGACTCGGTCGATGTCGCCTGGCCGGCGGGTCGGTGCTTTGAACGAACCGATGGCCTCCTGCCAGCCCGACCGGATCGGTCTGCCGCGGACTGATTCAGAATAATTCCCCGCGTTCCCATGCGGAGGGGACCACCGGACGCCCGACGGGGTACCATGGGGTCGGTTCGTGCTGACCGGCGCAACTGACGGGCACATTCCCCCGTGCGGCCAGCGCCCCGTGCACGGCCTCGAGCGCGAGGTCCGGATGGTTGCAGTCGCGGCTCAGATGCCCGAGCACCACGCGCTGCAGACCGTCGCCCGCCGACTCCCGCAGCAGTGCGGCCGCCTGCTCGTTCGAAAGATGGCCATGCCGACCGGCGATCCGCTGCCGCGTCGACCATGGCCGCTTCGTGTCCCGTTCCAGCATCCCGGGATCGTAGTTCGCCTCGACAAAAATCCCATCCACTCCGCGCAGCCCGGCCAGCACCTGCGGCGTCGCATGCCCGAGGTCACTCGCCACCCCCAGCCGCACCCCGCCACTGCCAACCACATACCCCACCGGCTCAACCGCGTCGTGCGGCACCGGAAAACTCTCAACCTCGTAGCCCGCAAACCGGAACCGCCCCGCCGAGGGCACCGTCCGCCATAACCCACCATCGCTCAGACCCTCGCGCAGCACCGCTCCCGTCATCGCCGTCCCCAGCACGGGCACCCGGTGCCGCTTCGTGAAATTCACCAATCCCTTCACATGATCCCCATGCTCATGCGTCACCAGAATCCCCACGAGCGCCCCCGGATCCACCCCCACCGCCTCCAGCCGGACCCCCAGTTCCCTCGCACTCAGCCCCGCATCAATCAGCAGAACCCCTTCCCCACCACCACGAACCACCAGGGCGTTGCCCGCACTCCCGCTCCCAAGCACACAGAACTCAATCATCTCGCCCCAATCATTTCCCATCTCCTCCCCTCCTGTCAATCGCCTCACCCCCAATCCAGCGTTCCACTTTTCCAAAAAATCTCCATCAAGCTCGCTTATTTTTTATCACATGAACACAATATTTTGTGGTCAATCCCCAGAAAACGCTTGGCAGACCACAACCACCAGGCCATCCTCACCCAAGATATCGTCTCTCCCTCAGCCAAAATATCAATAAATCTTAGGTATGCGCCTCAAACGCCTCGAACTCCACGGCTTCAAGTCCTTCGCCGACAAAACGAAAATCGATTTCCACGAAGGCGTCACGGCCATCGTCGGTCCCAATGGCTGCGGGAAATCGAATGTGGTGGACGGGGTCCGCTGGGCCCTTGGGGAAACTTCGGCGAAGGCCCTCCGCGGCGGTGAAATGGCCGACGTCATCTTCAATGGCACGGACAAACGCAAGCCGCTGAGCATGGCGGAAGTCAGCCTCATCTTCGATGACTGCGAGAAGGATCTCGGGGTCGATTTCAATGAGGTCTGCATCACCCGGAGGGTGTTCCGCGATGGCAAAAGCGAGTACGAACTGAACGGCAACGCCTGCCGCCTCAAGGACATCAACAAACTGTTCATGGATACCGGGGTCGGCCGCAGTGCCTACAGCATCATGGAACAGGGCAAGATCGACATGCTGCTGAGCGCGAAACCGGAGGACCGGCGCCAGGTCTTCGAGGAAGCGGCCGGGATCACGAAGAGCAAATCGGAGAAGCGCGAGGCGCTCCGCAAACTGGAGTACACGGAAGCCAACCTCCTCCGCGTCAATGACATCCTCGCCGAACTGAAGCGCCAGATGGGCACGTCCCAGCGTCAGGCCGCCAAGGCGCGCCGCTGGCAGGAACTCCACCGCGATGTCCTCGTGCTCGATTCCCACCTCCATTACCGGAAGCACCGGGAACTGACGGCCGAACACGCGGAACTGGAAACCTCGGTCCAGAGCCTCCGCAGCCGGCAATCGGAAGCGGAAGACCGCATCCGGGACGAGGAAACCGATGTCGCCGCGGAACGCGCGGAACTGCGCGAAATGGAATCCCTCCTCACCAGCCTGCGCCATCAGCTGAGCGAACAGATCAGCCGCATCCAAAGCTCGGAAAGCCGCATCGGCTTCAATGGGGAACGCGAACGCGAACTGACGGGACTCATCGAACGCAATGAGCACGACATCGCCACGAACAACGAGCGGCTCAGCCACCAGGAGGAGGAACTCCGCAGCGCCGATTCCGCCCTCACCGGCATCAGCGAAAATATCGTGCGGCAGCGCGAGCAGATCGAGGAACACCTGCGCATCACCGCCGCCGCCCGCGAGGAACGCGTCCGCATCGAACAGGCCCTCCGCAGCGCACGCCAGGCCATCCACAACGCCGAGGGCATCATCGTCTCGGCGCAGGCCGAAATCAGTTCCCACCACAGCCAGGCGGAAACCGACCGCGGCCGCCAGGACCAGCTCCAGCGCGATACCGATGCCCTCCTCACGGAACGGGAAGGCCGTACCACGGAACAATCGGGCATGCTGGCATCCCACGCCGACCTGAAGGCGGAGCTTGAGGAATTGGAACTCGCTCTGCACCAACGCGAACGCGACCTCCAGACGGCGGAGATCGAAGCCGGACAGTTCGCGAAGTCGGTCCAGGACCTCACCCGCCGCCACAGCGAACGCGCCAGCCGTGCCGGAGTGCTCCGCCAGCTCATCGCCGCGGGCGAAGGGCTCGAAAACGGTACCCGCAAGGTGCTCGCCGGACTCGATGATCCGGAGCACTTCCAGTCGGGCATCCGCGGGCTCCTCTCGAGCTTCATCGATGTCGACCGCCAGTACATCCCAGCCGTCGAAGCCGCCCTCGGAGCCAATCTCCAGGCGGTCCTCGTCTCCAGTTCGCTCCTCGCCGAAAGCATCATCGACACGCTGCGCCAGCAGCAACTCGGCCAGGCCCTCGTGCTTCCGGAGGACCTCCTGCGCACCACGGGCGAGTACCAGATGCTCACCCCGCCGGAAGGTGGTCTCGCCTGGGCCGCCGATGTCGTCAACGCACGCGACTCGGTCCGTCCCATGGTCCATCAACTGCTCGCCAATGTCCTCATCGTTCCGGACCTTGCCACGGCCATCCGACTCAAACGCGAAAACCCGGAAATCGCCTTCGCCACGCTCCATGGGGAATTCGTCAGCATCGAAGGCGTGGTCGCAGGCGGCACGGAAGCCAACCGCGCGGGTTCCATGCTCCAGCGCCAGACGGAACTGAGCGACCTCGACGCCGAGGTGGCCGTCATCGAAGCGGAACTCAGCGCCGCTGAAGCCGCGCTCGCCGCCCGGCAGCACGACGCCCGCGCTTTCCGCTCGGCCCTCGACGAACACCGCGAAATCCTCCAGAGCCGCCGCGTCCAGGAAAGCCAGCTCCAGGGTCAACTCTCGCTCGTCGGACGCGAACTGCAGTCGCTCGCCGCCAAACTCAATTCCCTCGAATGGGAACGCGGCGAGCTGGCCCGGCGTCAGGAAGCCGTCGCCCTCCGCATCGAGGACGCCCAGAATCGCCTGAGCCACGCCACCGCGGAACTCGAGGAACGCCGCGACGAAGCCGCCCACCACGAAGCCGCCCTCGAGGCCGCCAGCCGCAACGAAACCGATGCCGCCGAACTCCTCGGCGAACTCCGCACGGCCCTCGCCGTCGAACAGCGCGCTGAACAGGCCCTCCGCGAACAACGCAATCCCATGGACGCCCGCCTCCGGGAGCTGAGCGACGCCATCCAGCGCCGCCAGCACGAAATCGCTTCGTACCAGGAACGCATCGCCAGCGCGCACGCGGAAAACGCCCGGCTCCATGAGGAAATCGCCACCGGACGCGCCCTCACCGGGGAACTCACGGAACAGATCGAAAGCCGCTCGGAGGAAAAATCGGACCGGGCCGGTGCGCTCACCGAACGCGAACGCCTCCTCGATGCCACCCGCCGCGAAATCCACCAGATCGCCGAGCAACGCGGCCGCGAGGAAGTCCGCATCACCCAGCTCTCCCTGCGCATGGAAAACCTCCAGGGCTACGCCATGGAACGGTACCGCATCGACCTGCTCTCCTTTGAACAGGATGTCCACGCTCTCCTCTCGTCCATCACGTCCCTCAAGGCGGCCCGCTCGCGCCCGGGACGCCGCAGCAACGCCAGCTACTCGTCCAACGAACCAGATCCGGAAGACGAAGCCGCGGCCGAAGCCGCCCTCGCTGCCGCTTCCATGCCCGCCGCGGAAACCGGCACCGACCTCCCGGAGGAGGAACCGGAATGCTACATCGCAGCTCCCGACCTCGAAGCGGAAATCGACTGGGAATTCGTGGAGTCGTCGGTCGCCGAACTGAAACAGCGGCTCGATGGCATGGGTCCCGTGAACCTCGACGCCATTCAGGAATACGAGGAACTCGAGGAACGCCACAACTTCCTCCAGCGCGAAAACGATGACCTCGCGAACGCCAAGACCGAACTCCTCGGCATCATCCAGCGCATCAATGAGGAAACCAAGAAGCGCTTCGTGGAAACCTTCATCCAGGTCCGCGACAACTTCCGCGGCACCTTCAAGGAACTCTTCGGTCAGGGCGGTCAGGCCGACCTCATCCTCGTCAGCGAAGACGACCCCCTCGAAAGCGGAATCGAGGTCATCGCCAAACCCCCGGGCAAGAAACCGACGAGCATCTCCCTGCTCTCGGGTGGCGAACGCTCCATGACGGCCGTCGCGCTCCTCTTCTCGATCTACATGGTCAAACCGAGCCCGTTCTGCATTCTGGATGAACTCGATGCCCCGCTCGATGAATCGAACATCGGCCGATTCCTCAAGATGCTCGACAAGTTCATCGAGAAGAGCCAGTTCGTGATCGTCACCCACAACAAGCGCACCATGCGCCGCGCCGACATCATGTACGGCGTCACCATGGAGGAATTCGGGGTCTCCAAGCCAGTCGGCATGAAGATGAGCGGCGACGACGAATCCAGAAAGCGCCGTGCCTCGGCCGGCGATCATGAGGCTCCCATCAGGGAACTCCCCGCGGACATGATGCCGGAGGTTCAACCGGCCAACGAGCCCACCACGGCG
>JBIICE010000207.1:0-7025 GCA_044239025.1 Verrucomicrobiales bacterium | reverse complement strand
TGAGCATATTGAGCGGGAGGGAGACGAGATTCTTTGGCCCGACGGAATACTGATGGCCGTGGAACTGGTACATATGCTGGTGTGCGATGTCGAAGTAGATGGCGAGCGGGGTGGCTACGAGGAGCACCAGCATGGGGCCGGGAATGGACTGCACCCAGCGGTTCTTCACAAAGAGCCGCCCGAAGAGGAGAAGCAGCGAGATCCCCCCGATGAGGGCGATTTCCGGGTTCAGGTTGGCAATGCTGTGGGGGATTTCCGCGAGAAGTTCGAGTGGTTCGCGGGCATGAGCCGCCACCCCGAGCGCCACGTGAATCTGCTTGGAGATGATGATGACACCGATCGCAGCGAGCATGCCGTGCACGGCGGCCACGGGGAAGAACTCCCCGAGTGTGCCGAGGCGGAGGGCGCCGAAAATCATCTGGATGACTCCGGCGACGAGACCTATGGCGAGCGCCTTCTCATAACCCAGTTCCTGGACGCAGCCGAGCACAATGACGATCATTCCGGCCGCGGGTCCCTTGATGGTGAGTTCGGAATTGCTGAGGAATGGCGTGAGCATGCCGCCGATCACCGCGGTGAAGATTCCGGCGATAGGCGGCACCCCTGAAGCCACCGAGATCCCGAGGCAGAGGGGCAGGGCGATGAGGAACACCAGAAAGCCCGACAGGATGTCGTGCTTCCAGCAGGCGGCGAAACCGGCGAAGTTGCCCGCCGGTTTCGGTCCGGCAGGGAAAGCAGGGGATGGGGAGGGGCTGGACATGATGGAGAGAATGGAGCGGTGAACCATGCCAATGACGCACACGACCCCATGGGATTCCCATAGCCCCGGCACGGTATTTAACGACCCGGCGCGGGGGTCCCCCCCTGTGGGGGTTGAAAAACCCCGTGCGGAGGGAATGGCAGGGAATGGCAGCAGCGGTTTAATTGAGTCACCTTGAGTGCTCCCGATTCCTCACTTCCGAGTCACGATCCCCGCAGCGTGCTCCGCCGCATGCTGGAGCATGCTGCCCACCTCCTTCCGGCACAGGGTCCGATTGGCGTTTTCGTCCATCACAACACGCTGCATGCTTTCCAGCACCTTCCGTTCGAGCAAGCCGTGGCGCAGGCCGCGCAGCTCTATGGGACTGAGCCCTACCTGAGCGAATCCGCCTACCAACGGGAAGCCGAACGGGGACGGATCATGCCCGACGACATCCGGGAGGTCATCCGCCGCGAACCCGATGAGGTCATCATTCCGGGCCGTCTGTCCCGGCGGGTTCTGCGGGAGGCACTGCTCCGTCCGGGGGTGCGGCCGGTGGATGTCCGGACACTCGACTGGCATCTGCAGGAGGGTGACTGGCTGCGGTGCTTCCGGAAGGATCTGCCGCCCGAGGCGGCCATGGCGCTTTCGGGGGATTCACCGGCCGCGTTGTGGGCGGCCTGTGAAGCGCGGCTGCCGGAAGTGACGTCAGGTACCGTGGTGGGTCCGCGCCGGCCCGCCGAGGCTGTGCAGCGCAGCCACGGTGTTTGGCTTGATGACATTGTGCATCCCCCTGTCATCCGGCTGACGGGGGCATTTCTGGATCAGGGAATTGCCTACTGGCCGATGCCTCTGCGGGAACTGGGTCTGCTGGGGGCCGCCCGTAGGATCATGGGACAGCAGGTGGCGGTCTTTCCGCGCCATCTTTCCGGGATCGGGGCGCTGCTGCGCGATCATGAGGCCCGCGCCCTTGATGCGGAATCCGTCGTTCTCGAGATGCTTGCAGCCCTTGGGATGGGTGTCGGCGATGCCGGGCCTCTGATCATGGAGGAACTGCTCGCGCTGTCGGGGTGGGCTGGCATGGTGCACCGGCTGGAATTGGATCCCGCGCTCGCGCCACACGACCGTGTGCCTTGTTCTCTCATGGAATTCCTTGCGCTCCGTCTCTGCTATACGGTAACGGCGCTGCGGAGTGTCTGCGGCGAAAGCCGGACGTGGCGCCATGTCCGGATTCCTGCCGCCGAGGGCCGTTTGACCCGGGTGGCGGCCCTGTTTGACGCAGCGCAGCTCTGCGGACTGACCAGCCGTGATGTCGCCGCCTTGTCGGCTGAGTCATTCGATGCCTGGCGTGCGGAACTGGTGGCCTGCGACGGTCTGGAGCGGCGGCGTCTGCTGCATCTGGCGTACGAGCACCGGCACGAACGCCGCATCCTCGTTCCCCTCGCCCGCCATCTCAGTCACTCGCCTCCCCCTTCCCCGGGAACCGGTCGTCTGGCTGCCCAGGTGATTTTCTGCATTGATGAACGGGAGGAATCACTGCGCCGGGCCCTCGAGGAGACGGATCCCGACATCGAGACCAGCGGAGCGGCGGGATTCTTTGGCTGCGCCATCGATTACGCGGGCATTGATGATGCGTGCAGCGCGGCCCTCTGTCCGGTGGTGGTGAAGCCAGCCCATGAAGTCCGGGAGGTTCCCCTCGATGACCATGCAGGAGTGCATGCCCGCCGCCGGAGTCTGCGCCGTGCGTGGGCGGCCCTTGCCCGCAATTCGTACGTGTCGTCGCGTTCTCTGCTGCGCGGATGGTTCAGCACGGCCTGCCTTGGCTTTCTGTCGGTGTTTCCGCTGACGTTCCGGGTGCTGCGGCCGCTGGGCTATGCCCGGCTCATGAACCGGCTGAATGATCTTTTTCTTCCGCAACCGCTTACCGAACTCTCATTCATGCGCGATGATGCCTCCGGGCAGGAGGCAACCGCTGGGCTCATGGCGGGATTCAGCACGGCGGAGAAAGCCGACCGGGTGGCCAGCGTGCTCGGGCCAGCTGGCCTGCATCAGGGGCATGCGCGCATCGTGGCCATCCTTGGTCATGGTTCCACCAGTCTGAACAATCCGTTCGGATCGGCCTACGAGTGTGGGGCCTGCGGTGGCCGCCGCGGTGGACCGAACGCGAGACTTTTTGCGGCCATGGCCAATCGTCCCGCAGTGCGGACGGCGCTGCGCGAGCGCGGCATCAGCATCCCGGAAGACACATGGTTTGTCGGTGGATACCACGACACCTGCAGCGACGCGGTTCAATGGTTCGATGTGGCGGCCCTTCCGGAGGGTCACCGGGCCGACTTTCAGCGCCTGTGCCATTCGCTTGACCGGGCGCGGACACTCAGTGCCCACGAACGGACCCGGAGGTTCGAGGCCGCGGATCCTGATGCGGAACCCGAGGAGGCGCTGCATCATGTCGAGGAACGGTCGGAACACCTCGGCGAGCCCCGCCCGGAGTACGGCCACTGCACGAATGCGGTTTGTCTGGTGGGCCGCCGGGAGAAATCCCGCGGACTGTTCTTTGACCGCCGCGCCTTTCTGGTGAGCTATGATGCGGTGCGCGATCCCCGCGACGAGGCCCTCGCGCGCGTGCTGGGTGCTGTCATTCCTGTCTGCGGGGGCATCAGCCTGGAATACTATTTCTCCACGGTCGATAATGAAGGCTACGGCTGTGGGACGAAGCTTCCGCATAATATCAGCGGCCTTGTTGGGGTCATGAACGGCTACCAGGGCGATCTCCGTACCGGGCTTCCGCTGCAGACAGTGGAGATTCATGAGCCGATGAGGATTCTCTTCGTGGTGGAAACCACGCCCGAGCGGCTCATGAAGGTGGTGCGGGCGAACCGGGAACTGACTGAATTCGTGGACAACCGCTGGATCCGGCTGGCGACCATGGATCCTGACGATGGCCACATCGAAGTGCTGCGGAGCGGCCATTTCGAGCCTCTCACCGGCGATGAGGAACCGCTGCTTTCCGCCGCTACGTCGCGTCAGTTCTACCAGGGCCGACGGGATCATCTGCCCATGGCCCGGATTGCCGCGGCGGCGCCGAAAGTGGCCTGAGGCCAGGGTCGCCGGTGTTGTCGTTCATTTCATCCATTCCGCTCATGTCTTCTGAAACTCTCTGCCGGGTCATTGTGATGATTCCCGGGGCCACGGTGCTGCTGCTGGGACTTTCCTGGCTCGTCGGCTTTCCTCCATCCGAACGAGGGATCGCCCGCCTTACGAAGTCGGTGTATGCGGCACTGGTGCTGGCGGTGGTGATGCTGGCACTTCAGCTGTGGCGATCAGGTTCCGGCAGCGTGGCAGTGGTGGAGGGCACTTGGTTTTCGGTGGGTCACTATGGATTCGAGCTGATGCTGCGGGCGGATGCGCTGTCGCTTCCGTTTGCTGGTCTTACGGTTGTCCTCGCGGGCATTGTGGCTGCGTTTTCGGTGCGGTACCTGCACCGGGATCCTGGCTACTTCCGCTTTTTCCTGCTGATGCATCTGTTCACCCTTGGGGCGCTCCTTGTGTTCCTCGCGGGATCGCTGGATCTGGTGATGGCTGGCTGGGAACTGGTGGGCATCACCTCCGTGCTGCTGGTCGGTTTCTTCCAGTACCGGCGGGATCCGGTGCGCAATGCCCTGCGGGTTTTTGCCACGTATCGTGTCGCGGACCTGCACATGCTGCTGGCCATCTTTCTGGCGCATCACTGGCTGGGAACGGCGCAGTGGAACAGCCTGCTGGCAGCGTCGGTGCCCGGGGGCGGCAGTCTGTCCGGGTTCCAGGTATCTCTGCTGGCCGGCCTGCTCGTGCTGGCGGCGGCGGGTAAATCGTCGCAGGGTCCGTTCTTCGGCTGGCTGCCGCGGGCCATGGAAGGTCCGACGCCTTCGAGTGCGATTTTCTACGGAGCGATTTCCGTTCATGCCGGGGCGTACCTCCTCCTGCGCGCGGAACCGATGCTGCGGGCTTCGTGGCCGGCCGCTGCGCTGGTGGTGGTGATTGGTCTCGGAACTGCGTTCCTTGGGACTCTCGTGCACCGGACGTGTGCCGACGCCAAGACATCGCTGGCGTATGCCTCGCAGACGCAACTGGGTCTGATCTTCACGGAAATCGGCTTTGGCTGGACGACGCTCGCAACCGTTCACATCATGGGGCATGCCATGGTTCGGACTCTGCAGTTCCTGCGGGCACCCTCGATGCTGCATGACTATCATCGGGTGCATGCTGCGTCTGGCGGGAAACTCGCTCCGACTGGCGGGCTTTATGAGTCTCTTGTACCACCAGGGCTGCAGCGGTGGCTCTACCGGTTTGCGCTGGGCCGTGGCTTCTACGATGCGGTGATTGACCGTTTTGCCGTGGCTCCGGTGCAGTGGCTGGCCCGGATGCTGGGCCGCTGTGAGGCGGGGACGCAGAGGGAACTGAGCCCGCCGGGTCCCTGCAGGAGCAATCCTTCTGACTGATTTTCCATGCTGACGCTTTCCTTTCCCTATCTTTCTTCAGGCATTTTGATGCCTGTGGCCGCAGCGCTGCTGCTGCAACGCAGTGCCTGGCCGGCACGTCCGGTGGCGGCGTGTGCTGCTCTGCTGGCGGCGGTCTGCTTTCTAGTGGCCCATGTGATGGCGGGTGGTGCCCATGGGGTGGAACCGATGGCGACTGGACTGTCGGTGGATGCACTTTCCGGGATGCCGCTGGTCTTTCATGCGCTGCTGGTGCTGGCGGCGGTTGTGGCGGCTCCGTTTCGTGATGTTCAGAATGGTCAGCTGAAGAGTCTGCTGCTCATTGGCGCGGGGACATCGCTTGCCCTTGCGGGGTCGGGATGGGGAACGGTGCTGGGGTGGCTGCTGAGCAGTCTTCCCTTTCTGCTGCCGGGAGGACGGGAGGACAACACGTCCCTGCAAACGCGTGTCTCGCTGCTGGCAGCGGTGGCCTGCGTGGCCCTGGCCGCGGCCATGGGCATGGGTTCGGGTGGAATCGCGGGACTGCCGGTTCCGGTCCTTGTCGCGGTCGCCGTCGGCCTGCGGAAGGGGATTTTTCCGCTGCATGGAGGGGTGGTGCAGATGTTTGACCGCGGCCCGCTGCTGCCTGCGGTGGTTTTCTTCAATGGTCATGCGGGGGCGCTCCTGACGGCACGGCTGCACGGACCGGAATCGGCTGCGGTGCTGTCGGTGCTTGGATCTGCGGCGCTTGCCAGCGCGGTGCTGACAGCGGTGCGGGCCCTCGTGGAACGGCGGCCGCGCCGCGCGCTTGGGATGCTCGCGGTGTCGCAGGCGTCGTTTATTCTCGCTGGGCTTGCCGTGGGCAATGAGGCCGGCCGCAGTGGGGCCATGCTGCACTGGCTCGTGGTTTCGGCGGCGACGCTGGGGATGGCAGTGGTGCTGAGGGCGGTCGAGGCTCGCGTGGTGGATGCCCGGGAGCCGACTGGACCCCTTGGGCTGGCGGTGCATGCTCCTCGCCTTGCGGTCTTTTTTCTGATCTGTGGCCTCGCTCTGGTGGGTCTGCCCGGCACGGCCGGCTACTGCGCTGAGGATCTTCTTTTCCACGGTGCCCTCGAATCACATCCGTGGCTGGGCGTGGCTCTGCCCCTTGCCACAGCGCTCAATGCGATCACGATTCTCCGTCTGTTTGGTCTGCTGTTCCTTGGTGTCCTGCCCCAGCACGTGCCCCTTGTGCCCGAAGCCCTGCCGCGGGAACGCTGGATCCTCGCCGCCTGCGCGGTCCTGCTCGTGGCTGGCGGCCTCCTGCCGGGACTGTTGCTGCCAGCGGTGGCTCCAGCATCGGAGCCGCGACCGCACGCTGCCGGCCATTAAGACAAGTCCACTTGGCAGACTCTTTACATTATTTAGTTCCACTCGGCTTCGCTTCACTTTCTCCACGATGCCGCCGGCTTTAACCTTGCAGCCAAACGGCGACGGGCATCGCACGCGGATGTTCGGACGGGACCTTTTCGCAGCTCCAATAGCAACGACACCGACAAGCGGACAGACCTCTCCGACAAGCGGACAGACCTCTTGGCCGGGGTCTTGGCCGGCGAACCGACCGATGCAGCCAGACAAATGGACAGACCTTTTCTGCGTTCCTTTTCTGCGAGCCCACCGCCGCATTTCAAAGCGGCTCTCTGCCAGTGAGCGCCGACAGGTGGACAGACCTCCTGGCTTTTCTAGTGAGCGCCGACAGGTGGACAGACCTCCTGGCTTTTCTTGAGTGGGTGCAAGGGCGGGACTTGAGTCGGGAACATAGGGCATTCATGAAAATTCCGCTCCACTCCCGT
>JBIICE010000026.1:0-27592 GCA_044239025.1 Verrucomicrobiales bacterium | reverse complement strand
AGGGCTGGAGCATAAGGAATTCATTTATGAACGGGCCCCGTTTCCGTCGTGTCATGCCTCGACCCTTGCGGAAACCCCGGAGGGGTTGGTGGTGGCGTGGTTTGGGGGAACGGAGGAAAAGCATCCGGATGTGGGGATCTGGGTGGCGAGGATGGAGGGAGGCAGGTGGACCGAGCCCGTGGAAGTGGCGAATGGGGCACCGCCGGCGGGATCCGGGGAAAAGCGCTATCCGACATGGAACCCCGTTCTTTTTCAGGCCGCAGGCGGATCCCTCGTGCTGTTCTACAAGCTGGGACCGTCGCCCGAGGCGTGGTGGGGCATGCGGATGACTTCAGGAGATGGCGGGAAGACGTGGAGTCAGCCCGAGCGCTTGCCCGACGGGATGATTGGCCCGGTCAAGAACAAGCCGGTCGCGCTCCCGGACGGGTCGCTGCTCTGCGGGTCGAGCACGGAAGACGATGGTTGGCGGGTGCATTTCGAGCGGACGCAGGATCTGGGAAAAACCTGGAGTCGCACTGCAGCCGTGCATGACGGGAAGGCCATCGCGGCGATCCAGCCGTCGATTCTGTTCACGGGTGGAGATGGTTTGCTGGCAGTGGGGCGGACACGGAGCGGCAGGATTTTCCGGATTGCGTCATCGGACAATGGTCGCAGCTGGGGTGAGATGGGCCTGACGAACCTGCCCAATCCGAACAGCGGGACCGATGCAGTAACCCTGAAGGACGGGCGGCATCTGCTGGTGTATAATCATGCGGAGGGCTCGCCGCCCCGCTGGGGTGGACCACGGTCGCCGCTGAATGTGGCGGTGTCGGACGATGGGGTGGCCTGGCGCGCTGCGTTGGTTCTCGAGGATCAGAAAGGCGGGGAATTCAGTTATCCGGCGGTGATCCAGTCCGCCGATGGCCGGGTGCATGTCACGTGGACATGGAAGCGCGAGCGGATCCGCCACGCGGTCATCGATCCGGCGAAGCTGCGGCCGACTGCCATGCCGGACGGGGTTTGGCCGAACGGAGTGCGGTGAATGGAGTGAAGCGGGCGGCTCAATCCTCGCGGTATCCGGGTCAGCCCTTTCCCTTGCGCCGGGGGCGGTGTTCGCTGCGGAACTGACCGGGTGGCATGCCGGTTTTGTTTTTGAAGACAGCGGATAGGTATTCGACGTAGCGGAAGCCGGTACGGTCGGCGATTTCCGCGAGGGGAAGGTCGGTTTCCGCGAGGAGTTCCTTGACGCGGCGGAGTTGGACGCGGGTGATCTCGTCGTGGGGGCTGCGGCCGAGCAGCTTCTTGAAGCGGGTTTCGAGCAGGCGGCGCGAGAGGGCCGCGTGGGACACGACATCATCGACGCAGATGCCTTCGCAGGCGTGTTCGCGGATGTAGCGGACTGCGCGGGCGACGTTGCGGTCCTCCACGGCAAGCACGTCTGTGCTTTGCCGGGTGACCACGCCGATGGGGGGAATGAGGCGGGTCATGGGGCCGGGATCGCGACCAGCCATGAGGGACTCGAGCACGGCGGCTGCCTCGTAGCCGGTGCGGCGGGCATTGGGGACGACGCTGGAGAGCGGAGGGAAGGCCAGCGCGCAGAGAAGCTCGTCATTGTCGACTCCGAGCACGGCTACTTCGTCCGGCACAGGGATCGAGAAGCGGCGGCAGGCATCGAGGACCTCGCGGCCACGGATATCGTAGCAGGTGAAGACCGCGACCGGGCGGGGCAACTGGAGCAGCCACTGACCGAGTGCCTCCAATCCGGCATCTTCGTCGGTTTCCGCGCTGCCATCAGGAGGCTGGTACTCCGAGACGGAGAAGCCAGCCTCCCTGAGCGCGACAGCGTAGCCGTCCCCGCGCAGTCTCGACCAGACAAACCGGGGGTCGCCGCACCAGCCAAAGTGCCGGAAACCGCGTTCGAGGAAGTGTTCGGCGGCCATGCGGCCGACAGCACTTTCATCGATTTCCAGCATCGGGAGGTCGGGCAGCAACCGGGCCGCGCTCAGGTCGACGGCCGGGATGGCGAGAGAGGAGATAGCGCGGGCAATGGCTGGATTCTCGATGCGGGCGATGATGCCATCCCCTTTCCACTTCGTCAGCCAGGTGGGGGGCTCGTCGCCACGGCTTTGTTCATCAAGGTAGACCGACCATGGCCGATGTTCCCGGATGAATGCCTGAATGCCCCCGAGGAGACCGCGGGCGTAGGCATTCGAGGTTTCGATCAGCAGCGCTACTTTCGGGAAGGCAGGCATCAGAGGGGGGTGCCAACCCGGCCCATCTCAGGAGGACAGAGTAAAGGCCGGCAGCTTGATGATCTGGCCGCCCTTGATGGCGGATTCGTGGGCACAGAGGCCCACGCAGGTCCAGTTGGCGGACTGGCGGGCGTTCGGGAATGGATCCCGGTCGTCGACGAGCGCGCTGATGATCTCGTGGGCGAGGTGCGGGTGGCTCCCGCCATGTCCGGCTCCCTGGGTGAAGCTGAGGTGCGTCTTCTTGCCGAGGTCGTAGACTCCCTTGGTGGTGAAGGGCTGGATGGCCTTGGGAAGGCGCTTGGCGTAGTCGGGTGCCGTGACCTTCTTGGGAATCTTCGGCTCGGGAAGCTTGGCACGGTGCATGATGAGCGGCTCGTGCTCGATGAGGGGCCATTCGACGGAGATTTTGTCGCCGTAGACGTCGATGCTCTCCCGGTACTGGCGGGCCGTGTCGAACAGGCTGCGGATGATGCGGGCGGAGAGGTCGCTGTTGCGGAATTTGATGTGCGCCGTTTCGACGGCAAAGGGGCTGCCGTAGTGCTTCTGGAGTTCCTCGCGGACCGTGCCCGAACCGAAGCAACTGACGTATTCCGCGTCCGCCTCGGCGAGGCCGGCCACCGGGCCGACGCAGTGGGTGGCGTACCACATGGGCGGCAGGCCAGGCCAGTAATTCGGCCATCCATCCATGTCCTGCTGGTGCGAGGCCTGGACGAACTGCAGCTTCCCGAGGATGCCTTTGTCCTTGAGTTCCTTCATGTAGAGGTACTCGCGGGCGTAGACCACGGTCTCCGCCATCATGTACTTGAGCCCGGTTTTCTTCACCAGATCGACGATCTGCCTGCATTCCTCGATGCTGGTGGCCATGGGGACGGTGCAGCAGACATGCTTGCCGGCCTTCAGGGCAGCGATCGACTGCCAGCCGTGGTCCGGGATGGGGGAGTTGATGTGGACCAGGTCGATTTCCGGGTCCTTCAGCATCTCGTGGAAGTCAGTGAAGCGCTTTTCGATTTCGAACGCGTCGCCGATGTTATCAAGCTTTGCCCGGGTACGCTGGCAGATCGCGTACATGTTAGCCTGCGGGTGGCGCTGGTAGATCGGAATGAATTCGGCTCCGAAGCCGAGACCGACGATGGCCACATTGACCTTATTGTAGGATTTTTTCGCTTTGGCTGGCATGGGTTGAAGAGGCTGATGAGATGGGGACGGGATGAGAAATTGCGGCATCACTCTGCGCCCATTCCCCCGGGCCATCCAGTGATTCTTGCGTATTTGAGTTGAGAATTTCCGCGCCTCACCCTGTCAGGAAGAGGATCATGCGGTCAGCCTGTCCTGGACCCGGGAATCCGGGCGTCGGTCACTTGCGGGTCGGCGGAACCTTGGCAGGAGCCTTCGGCACCGATTTCTTGCGCGGGGCCCGTTTGATTTCGACCGGGCCGAGTTCGCGCTTCATGATGGCGAAAAGGCGCTGCAGTTCGAGTTTCTTGGAGGCAGGGATCTCGTTCCAATGCGTGTCAGTGAGAGCCCCTTCGATGGCGTAGGCGGCCACGACGGAGACGGGGTGACCGGCCTGGAGCATGCGGCGGCAGACTTCGATGGCTCCGAGTTTGGCAAGCTCCGATTTGGTTTTGACTCCGGCGTCAAGGAGCCAAAGGGCGGTTTTCTCCCCGAGATTCTTCAGGGCGGCAAGCTGGCGGAGGCTGGTTTCTGCGTCTGGCATAGCGGAAAGTCTATAAGCGCAATCCGGCACTTGTCAGCGAATCAATCGCAAACCTCGGAAAAAAATTTCCCGACAATTGCCGATGCCTGGCACGGCGTCTGCTTCTCTCGAAAAGTCGTCTGCTTTGAAGGTGCACCGGAGCGGGCCCAGGCAACCACAAACCCCATCAACCATGAAAAAAGTAGAAGCGATTATCAAGCCCTTCAAACTGGAGGACGTCAAGGAAGCGCTCCACGAGATCGGAATTGAAGGCATGACGGTGACCGAAGTGAAGGGCTTCGGTCGTCAGAAGGGACACACTGAGATCTACCGAGGGAGTGAGTATACGGTGGATTTTCTTCCGAAGATCAAGGTCGAGGTGGTGACCTCCGACGACCGGGTGGCAGGAGCGGTCGAAGCAATCGTGAAGGCAGCACGCACCGGGAAGATCGGCGATGGCAAGGTGTTCATTTCGCCGGTTGAGTCGGCTGTGCGGATCCGGACTCAGGAGAAGGACGAAGCAGCGGTGTAACCACAGTTAACCAGAAGGAAAAAAGACAGCATGAAAACAATTCTTGGAATCATTGCATTGACGGTTTGGACGGCCTTCGGCGTGCTGCCGTCGGTGGCACAGGACGCTCCGGTCCCGGCGGCTGCCGAGGCAGCACCGGCAGCAGCCCCTGCGGCGGAGACGGCGGCACCGGAGGAAGCTCCCAAGCCATTGGATCCCGGGCACCAGGCGTGGCAGATGACATCCACGGCGCTGGTGCTTTTCATGACCCTGCCGGGTCTCGCCCTGTTCTATGGCGGGCTCGTCCGGAAGAAGAACGTGCTTTCGGTGCTGGCGCAGTGTCTTGGCATTGCGGGGATGGTTACGATCCTGTGGTGGCTGTGCGGCTACAGTCTGGCGTTCAGCGGGGCTGGGAAATTCGTCGGGAACCTGGATATGATCTTTTTCCGGGGGATTGATGTTGCGAAGACTGGCGAGGGCAGCGCGGACATCTCCAACGGGATCTGGGTGATCTTCCAGCTGACCTTTGCGATCATCACGCCGGCTCTGATTGTGGGAGCCATCGCCGAGCGGATGAAGTTTTCCGCCGTGATGCTCTTTGTGCTGCTGTGGATGTTTGCGGTGTACTTCCCGCTGGCTCACATGGTGTGGGATTCCGATGGATTCATGTGCGGCGGACTGGCTGGAGACAAGGCACCCATTGCGGCGCTCGATTTCGCGGGCGGTACGGTGGTGCACATGAGTTCCGGGTTCAGCGCCCTTGTCCTGTGCATTCTGCTCGGGAAGCGCCACAACCATGGCAAGGAGAAGATGTCGCCGCACAGCATGGTGCTGTGCATGGTCGGCACGGGCATGCTCTGGGTGGGCTGGTACGGCTTCAATGCGGGATCGGCCCTTGGATCGAATGCCCTCGCGGTGACGGCCTTTGTCACCACGACCCTGGCGGCTGGCACGGCGGGATTTGTCTGGGGAATGGTGGAGTGGATGCACCGCGGCAAGCCAAGCGTCCTCGGCTTCTGTTCGGGGATTGTGGCGGGCCTTGTGGTGGTGACTCCGGCCTGCGGGTTCATCACCTTCAACGGTGCGATGATCATCGGTCTGCTCGCTGGCATCATCCCCTATTTTGCGGTGGTTGTGCTCAAGGCCAAACTGGGATATGACGACGCTCTGGATACCTTCGGGGTGCACGGAGTGGGCGGGACTCTCGGAGCGATTCTGACCGGCGTGCTGGCCGACCCGTCGAACTCGACGGTGGCTGCGGTCAAAGATGGTCTGCTGGTGAACCAGCTGAAGGCCGGAGCCGTGACGATCGTGCTGAGCGTAGTCGCGACCGTCGTGATAACCTTTATTGTGAAGGCTGTGGTGGGCCTGCGTCCGTCCGCTGAGGACGAGACGATCGGACTCGACCTTACCGATCACGGTGAGGAAGGTTACCACGCCTGAGCAGTATCCAATCGGGGTTGCTGCAGAAACGCTGTGCCCGGGACCGGCTGAAAGGCTGACCCGGGCACAGCCATTTTCAGGCGTCTGTGGAAGAACCCGGAGCGGCAGCCCGCCGGGGAATTCTTCCAGAAGGCGAAGCGCAACCAGCGAGAAGGCCGAGACCTTCGACTGCGGCGCAACGAAGACGCCTGGAAGAAGGCCCGTCGCCCGCAGGGATCGCTTCACCACGCCACGGCGCAGCCGCGCTTGCCAGACTGTCCTGACCAGGAACCTGGTGCCGGGCCCGGTTCTTCAACAGGTTCCTGGGGCATGGTGACCCGGATGCGCGTCGGGTAGGCCTTGGCAGGCCCGTCGCCCCGGGGCAGAAACGGTTTCCGCCGGGGGTGCGTTCCCGTCAGAGCGTGCGGCGTTGCGCGTCCGGGGACGGGCGTTCGCCGCCATGGCGGATGTCGTAGGCGGTGAGGAGGTAGACCGCGTCCTCCGAGATGTTGACTGACTGGTCGCCGATGCGCTCGAGGAGGCTCGTGATGAAGAGGGCGTCGACGTGTTCCCTGATCCGGACGGGATTCGCCTCCATGCGGGCGATGATATCGCGGTGGAAAGCCTTGTAGGCGGCGTCGATTTCATCATCGCGGCCCTGAATGCGCAGGGCGAGCTCAAGGTCGCCGTTGCAGAAGGAATCGACGCTGTCCTTGAGTTGTGCGGCGACGAGTTCGTGGATGCCGCGGATTCCTTCGACTTCCTCGGTCGCCGGGTGCAGCATGATCTGTCGGGCGCGGCGGGCGAGACTGACGGCGTGGTCGGTGATCCTTTCCAGTGCAGTGCAGACCTTCATGGTGGCGACGACGCGGCGCAGGTTGCGCGCTACCGGGCTGTACTTCACCATGATTTCGATGCCTTCGCGGTCGATCTTCTTCTGGAGTTCATCGACTTCGTCATCGTCGGCGATGGTACGGTTGCAGAGGTCGGAATTTCTCTCGTAGAGCCCCTGCATGGCGTGGCCGAGGCTGCGCTGGGCAATATCGCCCATGCGGCGGATGTCGGCCTTGAGGTTGTTGATGGCGTCTTCAAACACCCCGAGAATATGGCGGGAATCTGTGCTCATGTGTGTGTCGGTTTTGTAACGGAGTCCGGTGCACGGGGGTGCCCGGGAAGGGAGAGGAGTGGCTGAGGCTCAGCCGTAGCGGCCCTCGATGTACATCCCCGTTTTTTCGTGCCGGGGGGCGGTGAAGAGGTCGATGGTTGGCGAGTGCTCGATGATTTCCCCCATCAGCATGAAGATGCATTCGTCGCTCGCGCGGCGTGCCTGCGCCATATTGTGAGTCACCATGACGATGGTGAAGGTCCGTTTCAGTTCCGAGATGAGTTCCTCGATGCGTTCGATGCCAGCGGCGTCGAGAGCGGAGCAGGGCTCATCCATGAGGATGATATCCGGTTTGAGGGGGAGGAGTCTGGCGATGCAGAGTTTCTGCTGCTGTTCGAGGGTGAGTTCGGTGGCTTTGCGCCGGAGGTTGTCGCGCACCGTGTCCCACAGGGAGACCTCGCGCAGGGCCGATTCGACGGCGGTGTCGAGAACGCTGCGGGGGAGTTGGGAAGCTGGGGTGTGGGCTTTCAGGCCGAAGACCACATTCTCGTAGATGGAGATGGGGAGCGGGTTGGGCCGCTGAAATACCATGCCGGTGCGCTTGCGGAGGGAGGCGAGGGAGACATCCTCGTCGAGAATATTCTTTCCGAGGATGGTGATGCGGCCGGTGGTGCGGACGTTGCCATAGCGCTCATTGATTCGGTTGAACGAGCGGAGCAGGGTGGTTTTGCCGCAGCCGGATGGCCCGATGAGCGAGGTGATGATACCGGGACGGATCTGAACGCTGACGTCGGTGAGCGCCTGGAAGCTGCCGTACCAGAGGTTGAAGTTCTGAACGTCGATGCTGATGGAGGATGGCATGGCGCAGGGGGTGGAGTTCAGCCGAATTCGCCGTTGAGGTAGCGGCCGGTGATTTCCTTTTCCGGAGAAGTGAACAGGCGGGATGTCTCGCCCCATTCGATCAGCGAGGATGCGTTGAGGAAAGCGACATGGTCGGCCATGCGCCTCGCCTGCTGAGTGAGGTTGGTGACGAGAACGATGGTCATGCGCTCACGGAGCCGGGAGAGCACTTCCTCGATTTTCATGGTGGTGACCGGGTCGATGGCGATGGAGAACTCGTCGAGACAGAGGATCTCGGGGTCGAGGGAAAGGGCCCGGGCCAGGGTGAGCCGCTGCTGCTGGCCTCCGGAGAGTCTCGTTCCGAGGAGGTCGAGGCGGTCCTTGACCTCGTCCCACAGGACGGAGTCGCGCAGGCAGCGTTCCACGATGGCATCGAGGCTGGCGCGGTCATGGATGCCCATGCGGCGGGGCGCGTAGGCGACGTTGTCGTACACGCTCATGGGCAGTCCGACCGGGAGAGGAAAAACCATGCCGATGCGGCGGCGCAGGGCGTAGACGTTGCTGATGGTGCGGACGTTTTCGCCGCTTACGAGGACGTCACCGCTCACCTGGGCACTGGAGATGAATTCGATGGTGCGGTTGATGGTTTTGAGCAGGGTCGTTTTGCCTGAGTTGGCTGGACCGACGATGCCAAGAATGGTATTCCGGGGAATGGAGAGGGAGATTCCGTCGAGGGCAAGGTGGCCGCTGTAGCTGACGGAGACGTTCCGGAATTCGATGTGCGGAGTCATGTGAGGTGAAGGGCTCACCAGCGTTTCCCGCGGCGGAGGCGGAGGCGCAGGAGGACTGCGGCACTGTTGATGGTGAGGATCAGGAGAAGCAGGACGAGAGCGCTGCCGAACTTCATGTGGACAGGCATGCCGGGAACATCGCGGGCGATGCTGTTGAGGTGCATGGCCATGGCCATGAACTGTTCGTCGAGGCGGTAGGGCGTGAATTTGGCCCAACCGGAATCCTCGACCCACATGGAGGCGACGGCTCCGGTGAGCATGATGGGAGCGGTTTCGCCGGCGGCCCGGGCGACGACGAGGATGACGCCGGTGAGGATCCCGCTGATGCTGTTGGGAAGCACGATGGTCCGGATCGTCTGCCATCGGGTGGCTCCAAGGTTCCAGCAGGCTTCGCGGAAGTTCCGTGGCACCGCGGCGAGGGCTTCGCGGGTGCTGGTGATGATGACCGGGAGGGTCATGACGGCGAGAGTGGCGGCGGCCACGAAGAGGCTTTTATTCATCTTCATGGCAGCGACGAAGGCACCCAGTCCGAAGAGAGCGTGGACGATGCTGGGGACGCCGGCGAGGCTGGTGACCGCGATCATGATGGCACGGGTGAAGCGGTTGTCGGGGGCGTACTCGTTGAGGTAGATGCCCGAAAGAATGCCGACGGGAGCCACGATGAGGAGGCAGAGAACGGTGAGGTAGAATGTGCCGATGAGAGGGCCCCAGATGCCACCGGACGCACCGCCGCGCAGCGGGTTTTCCGAGAGATATTCCCACGAGAGGGCAGGCCATCCGTTCACGAAAATAATGCCGATGATCCAGAGCATCGGGATGATGAGGGCGATCACCATGGCAAGGAAGACCGAGCGCATGATGGCGGTGGTGCGGTCCTTGACCGCTTCGTGGGCGGTAGGGGCGAACGGATTATCGGATTCAGGCGCTGGCATTGGCTTTGGATCCCTTGATGATGAAGTCTGCGATCAGGTTGATGGCGCAGGTGATGACGAGAAGGAGGATGCCGATGAGGAAGAGGACCTGATAGTGGGGCTGTCCGGGGGTGGCTTCCCCCATCTCCGCGGCGATCGTGGCGGTGAGCGTTTTGATGGGATCGACGAGCGAGGTGGGAATCTGGACGACATTGCCGGTGGCGAGGAGGACGGCCATGGTTTCACCGACGGCGCGGCCGACCCCGAGCATGCAGGCGGCGAGGAGACCGTTGCGGGCGGCCGGGAAGAGGACGCGGTGGACGGTTTCCCATTTACTGGCGCCGAGGGCCATGGCGGCTTCTCGGTAGGAATCGGGCACCGCGCGGAGTGCGTCCTCCGAGATGGAGACGATGAGGGGCACGCTCATGAGGGCGAGGATGATGGCCCCGTTGAGGAGGTTGATGCCGAGTTCCGCCCCGGCGAAGCGGATGAGCATGGGGCTGATGATGGTAAGTCCGATGAAGCCCCAGACGATTGATGGGATGGCCGCGAGGATTTCGATGGCGATCTTCATGGTCTCCCTCGTGCGGGGACCTGCGAACTCACTGATGTAGATGGCGGCACCGAGACCGAGGGGCACGGCCATGGCCATGGCGACGATGGCGACGGCGAAGTTGCCTATGATCAGGGCGAGGGCTCCGTAGCGGGGTTCCGCGCTGGTGGGACGCCACGTGATGGAGCCGAAGAATTCGCTCCAGTTCATGGAAGGCAGGATGGGTGCGGCCTCCTGAATGATGAAGTAGAAGATGGCGGCGACGCAGATGATGGAACTCCAGCCACACAGGCGGATGATGAACTCGACGGGCCGTTCCACAAGGTCGGCGATCCCGGCCCAGCTGCGCCGGGAGGCGCTGTGCTGGGCCGGGCGGACGACTGGGAGAGTCGCCGGACTGCTGGAGGCCGCTCCGCTTTCCGCTGGTTGATTGCTCATGGAGACAGGCGTTGGCAGGGATGAGGTGGTGTCAGGGAAGCGGGACGCAGGCGGCTTCGGCGACGACCTTCTGGCCTTCCGGCGAGCGGATCCAGTCGATGAACCGGCGGATTTCCGGGGAAGGTTCTCCGAGGGTGTACATGTACAGTTTCCGGGACAGCGGATATTTGCCCGACTGGGCATCGGCGACCGAGGGGAGGACGGCGGGTTCTCCGGGTTTCTTTGAGATGCCGAGCCACTTCACTTTGTCGGTTTTGAAGGCCATGCCGTCGTAGGCGATGGCATTTTTGGTGGAGGCGAGGGTGTCGACCACTGCCTGGGAGCTGTTCATCTCGGCAATGCCGCTGCGGAAGTCCTTCATTTTGCCCTTCTTAGGGCCGTCGGCGAATTTGCCGTTCACGGTTTCTCCGAAGTATTCGAAGGTGCCCGAGTTGGATTCGCGGCCGAGGAGCTTGATGTCTCCGCTGAGGCTGCCGGGTGCGAGGGCCTCCCATGTGGTGACGGTGCCTTCCGATGAGTAGACCGACTGGAGTTGTTCGATGGAGATTTCGGAGACGGGGTTTTCCGGGTGGACGAAGACAGCGAGGGCGTCGATGGCGACCTCGAATTCGGTGGGTGACTTGCCGTGTTTCTTCTGGATTTCCTCGGCTTCTTCCGGCTTCATTTTCCGGCTGGAATTGGCGATCTGGATACGGCCCTCCTTGAGTTCATTGATGCCCTGTCCGGAACCGCCGAGGGAGACGGTGACGCTGACGGAGGGATCGACCTTGCGGTAGGCCTCCGAGAGCATGGTGACGACCGGGCCGAGGGTGGTGGAGCCGGCGGCATTGATCTGGACGCGTTGACCGCCGGAGCGCCCGCAGGACGCGAGGACGATGGTGGCGAGTGCTGCGCAGGAGAGGAAAGCAGTTCGTTTCATGAGATGAGGTTGCCGGTGGAAGGGTTGGTCCGGGCTGGTTGGGTATCTTTGGTTACGTTGCGGAGGAATGAGCGGCGATGCCACGCGGGCCGTGTGTCATTTTCGTCACGGCGGCCACGGTGACTTTGCTCAGTAGTTCCATTGCAGCTGGAAGCCGATGCGGTCGGCGTCTTCGACAGTGTCGTAGGGAGCGAGGCTGGTGTTGGTCCGCTCGAACGTATGGGTATACATGACGGATAGTTCGATTTCCGGCCAGGGTGACCATTCGACGCCGGCATCGATTTCCGAGACTCTGTCCCAGGGGGCGTTGCGGCCGAATTTGCGGGCACCGTCGTAGCGCTGATAGCGGAGGAAGGGGTACCAGTTGGCTTTGCCGTGCTGGATGCGGTAGTTCGCCTGAACATAGCCGCCCTCGAGGGACTCGCTGCCAATGGTGCGGAAGTCGCGGGCCAGCTGCGGGCTGCGGCCCCAGTTCCATTCGGCTTCGATGCCGAATGGTTTGGGGTAGAGAATGGCGGTGACGCCGACGCGCTCGTCGGTGAGGCCTTTGCTGTCGGTGAATGTGGGGGTGATGGAGGCATCGCCCACTCGGATGGCACCGGTGGTGGGGACGAACTTTCCGGTATAGGCGGCCACCCCGAGTTCGAGAATCTGCTCGCCTGGGAGTTTGAAGGGGTAGGCGGCCCGGGCGACCACGTGGCTGTCCGAGTTGGCGTCGGAGCGATTGAGCCCCTGGCCGGAATAGGCGCCGAGGCCGAGAACGCCGTAGTCTCCGGAGCCCTTGAGCCCATCCTTGACGAGAGACTTGAAGGTGCTGCGGACTTCCTTGGGTGCCCAGTAGAAGAAGAGGCCGAGGTCGCGTTCGCCCTCGAGGGCCGTGTTGAGGGCTTCCGGTCGTTCCATGGCGATCCGGTTCTGGGATGACTGGAGGTTGACCCATCCGAAAGGAACCTTGGATTGACCGGCACGGAAGCGGAATTCCTTGTCCGAGTCGATGGCGATGTCGGCGTAGAGGTCGCGCATGGCGAGGGTATTGTCGCCGTTGCCGCCCTGGCCGCCGACGAAGTCGAGTTGACCGTAGACGAAGAGGTGGTCCGTGGCATCACCGCTCAGAATCATGCGGCCCCGGCGGATGATGAAGCTTTCGTTTTCATTGACCGAGCGGTCGTTCTGAAGATGGACCGGGGTTTCCGGTTCGTCGAAGAGGGAAGTGAGGCGGAACTGGGTGTATCCGCGCCAGTTGATGTTCTCGTACCATTTCCCTTCGAGGGCCTTTTCGATGAGTTCGGACGAGGTTCCGTCGGCGATTTCGTCGAGATCAAAGAGTTTTTTCCTTGAATCGGCGATTTTGCGGTCGAGCTCGGACATCTTCTTTTCGTCCGCGGCGATGCGTTTTTCGAGACTGGCGGCGCTGGATGACGCAGCAGCTGTGGCAGGCGGGGTGGTGCTGCGCGGGGATTTGGCGACGGCGATGAGTTCGCGGTATTCCTGGCTGGAGATGGAGCCTCGGTCGCGGAGGATTTCGAAGAGCTTGAGGAGGGCGGCGTCGTCGGCCGCTGCAGGTTGGTGGGACGCGAGGAGGAGCGCTGTGGCGAGGAGCAGCCTTTTCCGTGACGGATTTGATGCAGAGCAAAAAGAAATAAGTGACATGGCCGCCGGATTACCCGGCAAATGGCGGCAGCGAAAGTTCAGCCCGGTGACAATCCTGTCACATAAAAGCGCTGGATTGCCGGGGAGGTGTGAATGCCGGGTTTCTCTTGTTACGGAATTGTCACTTGTGCTCCCCGTGGCATTTCCGGGTTGCCGCGATTCGGCCGATGGATCCGGCGGGCTGGAGGGATCAGGCGAGGCCGAGGGAGTTCCAGTCGAGGGAAGTTTCGCCGTGCATGATTTCTGCAAGGACGGGGATACCGAGCATTGACTCGAGGATGGCCCGGTTGGAGATGCTGGCGAGGTCGCGTTCGTCGTGAACGTGATTGAGGATGATGCCGGCGCAGGTGAGGCCGCGCTGGTGGATGGCGCGGACCGTGAGGATGGTGTGGTTGAGGGCTCCGAGGCGGTTAGGAGCGACGACGACGACGGGGAGATTGAATTCCGCGGCGAGGTCGCCCACGGTCTTTCCGGGGGCGAGGGGAACTTCCCATCCCCCGGCTCCTTCGACGAGGACACGGTCGTGCCGGGAGGTGAGGGATTGCCATGCAGCCCAGATGGGTGCGGAATCGAAGGGCCGCTGTTCGAGGAGGGCGGCGGCCATGGGGGCGAGGGGTTGGCGGTAGGCGAGAGGGTTGATGGTGTCGAGTTCCGGTGCCGGGTTGCTGGCGGCAAGGAGGGCCAGGGCATCATCGCGGGACCCGCAGCTTACGGGTTTGAAGCCTGCGGCGGACTCTCCCTTGGCATGGAGGGCTCCGAGGAGGAGGCAGGTGACGTAGGTTTTACCGGCGTCGGTATCGGTCCCGGTGATGAAGTAGTGCTTCATGGGCTGGGTGGCGCGTCCGGGTTGGGGTTCAGAGTTTCGGCGGATTGCGGCCGATCATGGGGTACTGTTCGAGGTCGATGACTGCACCGCTGACGGGGCCGGCTTCGCGGCTGAGGAAGAGGGCGGCCCATGCGGCGATTTCCTCCGGTTGGAAGATGCGGCCGGCCGGGGCGAAAGCGGCCGGGAGGTGTTGAGGCCAGTCCGGGGCCATGCCTTCGAGCTGTTTGGCCTTTTGTTCGTTGGGGGTGAGGACCCAGCCGGGGTTGATCTGGTTCACGCGGACACCTTTCCGGTGGAGGGTATCGCCGAGGTTGCGGCTGAGGGTCTGGAGGGCGCCTTTGCTGATGCTGTAGGGCAGGAGGTTTTCCTCTCCGGCGTAGGCATTGACGCTGCCGATGTTGAGAACGCAGCCGCGGGATGCGGTGAGGTGAGGCAGGGCGGATTGGATGAGAAGAAGGGGGGCGCGTACATTGACGGCCATGACACGGTCGAAGAATTCCGGGGTGATGCTGTCGAGTCCACCCCGGACGACCCAGGCGGCATTGTTCACGAGGCCATCGAGGCGGCCGAGGGCGCTGGTGGCGGCGGTGATGAGCCGGGCGGGAAAGTCCGGATCGGCGAGGTCGCCGTCCAGAGACGGGCAGCCGAGGCTGGCGGCGGTGCCCGCTGTTTCCGCGGGGTCGTGGCCGTGGATGAAGACGGAAGCTCCTTCGGCTGCGCAGCGTCGGGCGATGGCTTCGCCGATGCCGGTGGAGCTTCCGGTGACGAGAATGGCGTGTCCGGCGAGGCGCTGCATGGAGTCTTTGACCTTGTGGGATCAGCGGATGTGGAAGGCAGACTGTGTGATGCGGTCGCCGCGCAGGGAGAAGCGGCGCCACGAGCTGTGGTCGTTCATGGGCACCCAGCGGCGTTCCTCCTTGCGGTAGTGCCAGTCCTTGTCGTTCTGGTAATTGAATCCGAGGCCAGAGCCTTCGACGATATTGAGGATTTCGTTGTCGTGGTAATTGAGTTCGTCGTAGTCGGTGAGGGCGCGCTGCCCCATTTCCGAGTAGAGGGCATTGAGGTCGATGAGCATGTCATTGAGCCGGTCCGACAGGGGAGTGGCTTTGAGTCCGATGCGACGGGCTTCCCGGAGCATGATGGGGTAGCTGTGGCTGGGGTAGTCGCTGTTGAGATGGCGGCTGACACGTTCGCGTTCCGCCGGGTCTGTGAGGTGAGTGGAGAGGATTTCCTCGCAGATCTTGATGGAGAGGGAAGAGGCACGGTCGATGGCGCCGAAGACGAGCGGGTGGATATGGGAGTAGAGGGATTTGTAGGGGTTGGAGTCGTCGCTGTTGCCGGGTGCGGCATCGTTCCAGAGGCGGATGACGCGGTTGAGTTCATCCTGGCTGACGCTGACGAGGTAATTGTTGCGGTCGACCGGGGAGAGGTCGTGGGAGATGGAGGTATCGACGGCGGTGAGGTAGGCGAGCGGGCCCATGCGGATTTCATCGGCACCGAGCGAGATCATGGTGGCGGCGGAGGCCGCTTCCAGGGGGACGAGGACGACGAGGCGTTCGGTGAACTGGCGGAGGAGGTTGACGATGCGCAGGGAGGCCTGGCCGTTGCCGCCCGAGGATTTGAGGAAGAGGTAGATGGTTTTCTGCCGGCCGAGGTGTTTGAGGACTTCGTAGAAGGCGGCGACGTCGTTATGGCAGACAGAGCCATTGCCGGAGGTCCAGTAGGCGAGGAACGTGCCCCGGACGGCTTTTTCGATCCGGCTGATGAGGGCCTGGGTTTCGCGGAAGAGGACGGGTGGCTTCTTGATGTCGATGGCGGGGCGTCCGTTTGGCTGGGGGGAATCGGCCATGGCGTTCAGGGGATCAGACATTGAAGCGGAAGTCCATGACGTCGCCGTCGGCGACCACGTATTCTTTTCCTTCCATGCGGAGTTTACCGAGTTCGCGGGCGCGGGGGAACGAGCCGGCGGCGACGAGGTCGTCGTACGAGACGACTTCGGCTTTGATGAAGCCGCGTTCGAAGTCGCTGTGGATGACGCCGGCTGCTGCGGGGGCTTTGTCGCCTTCGCGGATGGTCCATGCGCGGGTTTCCTTTTCGCCGGTGGTGAGGTAGGTGCGGAGACCGAGGAGGTGGTAGACGCTGCGGATGAGGCTGGAGACACCCGAGCTGGAGACTCCGAGGTCGGCGAGGTAGGCCCTCGCGTCGTCCTCGGAGAGGTCGATGAGTTCGGACTCGATGGCGGCGCTGATGACGACGGCTTCGGCGTCGTGGCTGTGTTTGACGAAGTCGATGACTTGGCCCACGTGGGGGTGCGAAGCGGGGTCACTGGTGGCCGAGGCGAGATCACCCTCGGCGACGTTGCAGGCGAAGATGGTGGGTTTGCCGGTGAGGAGGAAGAAGAGGCGCAGCTGGCGGCGCTCGTCGTCGTTCAGTTCCGCGGTGACAGCGGGTTTTCCGGCGTCGAGGTGGGGGATGAGTTTTTCGCAGAGGGCTGCTTCTGCCTTGGCTTCCTTGTCGTTCTGCTTTGCCTTTTTGACGACGCGTTCGAGGCGTTTCTGGACGGACTGCAGGTCTGCGAGGACGAGTTCCGTATTGATGACATCGATATCGCGGATGGGGTCGACGGAGCCCGAGACGTGGTGGATGTCCTTGTCTTCGAAGCAGCGGACGACCTGGACGATGGCGTCGACTTCGCGGATGTGGCTGAGGAACTGGTTGCCGAGGCCTTCGCCCTGGCTGGCTCCTTTGACGAGGCCTGCGATGTCGACGAATTCGATTGCTGCGGGGACGATTTTCTGGGTTTTGGAGAGTTTGCCGAGGACTTCGAGGCGCTCATCGGGGACCGTGACGATGCCGGTATTGGGTTCGATGGTGCAGAAGGGGTAGTTGGCGGCCTCCGCTTTGCGGGTACGGGTGACGGCGTTGAACAGGGTGGATTTGCCGACATTCGGCAGGCCTACGATTCCGGCTTTGAGCATGGGGTAGAGGTGCTGGAGTTGATTGGGAGCGCGGGGTAATGGACGAGGGGGAGTGGGAATGCAAGGCCCCTCGGGCGGGTCAGGGCGCGATGCAGGCGCCGCAGAACAGGGTGGTCCAGAGAATGAGCTGCAGGGCGGCGAGGGCGAGGTAGCGGTTGTAGGCGCGCGACGGTTCGGTCCGCATGATTTTCCATGAGACGAAGCATCCGGGAGCGGCAGCGGGGAGGGGCCACCATGCGAGCCGGTGCGTCTGGGGGGAGTCGAGCCAGAGAAATCCGAGGGCGAAGGGAAGGAGGCACCAGGCGGCGATCATGGCGCGTGCGGCGGTGGGGCCGGTGCGGACGGCGAGAGTGCGTTTGCCGCTCTGCTGATCTTCCTTGAGATCGCGGAGGTTATTGATGGCGATGAGGGCCGTGCTGAGGAGGCCTGCCTGGAATCCGGCGAGGAGGGTGACTGGGAGCCATGAACCGGTCTGGACAAAAACGGTGCCGGAGACGGCGATGAGCCCGAAGAACAGCAGAACAAAGAGTTCCCCGAGACCCAGGTAGGCGAGTGGTGCCGGTCCGCCTGTGTAGCCGTAGGAGAAGTAGAGGGAGAGAGTGCCGAGGGCAAGAATGGGCCACCCGCGTGCGGCGATGAGAGGGAAGGAGAAGGCGATGGCGGCGAGGAGAGCGGCGGCTCCGGCGGCGAGCATCGTTCCCGGGGCGACCAGACCGGCGGCGGTGGCGCGCAGTGGCCCGAGCCGCTGGGAGGTGTCGGCTCCTTTGCCTGCGTCCACGGCGTCGTTGAAGTAGTTGGTGGCGATCTGGATGGCGAGGGTACTGAGGAGGGTGCAGAGGGCGAGGATCAGGTCGAACGAGCGATCAATTTTCCAGGCGAGGGCGCATCCTGCGGCGACTGGTGCGAGGGCAGCCGGGAGGGTTTTCGGACGGGAGGCGAGGAGGAAGGTCCGGGCCTTGCTGGAGAGGAGCATGGGAGCACCGATCGGCTGGAAGCGCGGGTGTCTCAAGCCCGTAAGCGGACAGCCGCTACTTCCCGAGTGAGTCGATGACCCGTTCGATCTGGAGCGTGTGCTTCCGCATGGTGAGGAGGGACTGGCGGAGGAGCACGGGGTCGCTGATCATGCCATCGAGGAGATTCTCGAGGTATCCCTGAACGATGGAGAGGGGGTTCTTGAGTTGGACGGCCACGTCGGCGGCGAGAGCGGTTGGATTGCCGCGTGGGAGGGATTCGTTTTCATCGCGGAGGGCAATGCGGACGAAGCGTCTGGTTTCGCTGAGCCAGACGGGGACGAGGGAGACCTGGAAGTGGCGATCGTCGCGCCATGCGTCGCCGGGCAGCCGGAGGGAGACGCGGAGCATGGCGGCTTTGCCGGAGGAGGCAGATTCTGCGGCGGCGAGGCTGACCTGGCGGTCGCCGAGGAGCGAGTCGAGCTTTCTGCCGAGGATGCGGCCCTTGGGGCGCAGCATTGCCTTGGCGGCGTCGTTGGAGAAGACGATGCGGTCGAGGCCATCGACGATGAGGCAGGCGTCGGCGAGTCCGTGAAGGACCTGTTCCATGCAGGGTTCCGCTCCGCGGGATGGGGAGGCAGTGTCGTGGTCTGTGCAGCAGGGGATGCCGGCGTTGGCGTGGACGGCTGATTTCTGAACCCAGGCGAGTTGCTGATCCGGACGGAGAGGCTTGCGACCCATTGTCAGCGATTAATGGAGCGGGGTGGGCTGATGCCAATCCTGAGGCCGTGACATTATCGACACACGGTTGGGAGGGAAAGTTGGTGGGGTGGTATGGGTTGCGGGGTGGCGGGCTTGGGGCTAGGGGGAGGAAATCAGTGAATAATCTGCCGAGTCGTCCGTCGGAGGAAGCAGTGGAAGCGGTTACTGCCAGTTCCCTGCAGGGGTATGTTGCCGGAGTTCCGGTGGCAGGGGAGGGGCGTGGGGGCGAGGGCGATAGTGAACTCGTGCGGCGTGCGCGGGGAGGGGAGGCGGCAGCGTTCGAGGCCCTCGTGGTGCGGTATCGTGGGCGGCTGTACGGGATGATTTACAACATGACGGGAAACGAGGCGGACTCATGGGATCTGACCCAGGAGGTGTTTCTGCGGGCGTGGCGCGCCTTGCCGCAGTTTGAGGATCGGGCACAGTTCTACACCTGGCTTCATCGGATTGCGCACAATGCGGTGTGTGACTGGCTGCGTCGGCAGAAGGTGCGGGGGGGCGTTTCGGCAGGGGAATTTGATGACGGTCGGGGGTCAGTTCCCGAGGCAGGAGCGGTGACGGTGCCGCGGGGCGGGGTGGGGCCGGATGAGGCGTTGGCGCACAAGGAAGTCGGGGAGCGTATCCGGGAGGCGCTGGAGGTGCTGAGTCCGGAGCACAGGGCGGTGATTCTGCTGAAGGAGGTGGATGGGATGACGTATCAGGAGATCGCGGAGGCGGTGGGTTGCTCGGTGGGGACGGTGATGAGCCGGTTGTTTTATGCGAGGAAGAGGCTGCAGTCATTGCTTGCGGATCTGGAGCCGGCTGGTGGACATTCTGGAAAGGAGACTTTATGAAAGACGATCTGAAACTGACCCCTGACGAGGAGCAGCGCCTGCGGTGGATTGATGGCGTTCTGAGTCCTGAAAAGCTGCGTGAACTCGAGGCGACGGCTCCCCCTGATTGGCTGCGGGAGCGGATGGCGGCGCGGCGGACCGGGGATCTGCTGCGGTCATCACTGGCGGCCTCAGTGGAGCCTCCGGCGGCTGAGTTTCTGACGGGGAGCATCATGGAAGCAGTGGCGCGGGAGGGAAAGGTGGTTCCGCGCGGCTCCGGGCGGAGTTGGCCGTGGTTTGCGCCCCTTGCGTCGGCCGCGTTGGTGGCGGCGGGATTTCTGCTGTGGCATGCCCGGCATCCTGCCGGGGAACAGCCGTTGGTTCAGGTCTATGCGCCGGATGAGCGGGTGACGGCGAGAGCGTGGGTTTCGGATGAGGCCGAGGCCACGGTGATCGATCTGGAGAATCTGGCGGCGGTTCCGGACGGGCAGGAGATCCGGGCCTTTGCGCTGGTGCATGGGGAGTCGGCTGGGGACGACGGTATGGTGGTGATGAGGGAGGAAGGGGAGGAAGGGGAGGAAGGTCGTCCGGTGCTGCTGCTGCGGGGGGATGGCGCGGGCGGGGTGGAACTGGAGGAACTTCACTGATTTCCGAGATGAACATGCCGTTCCGCATCATCGTTCTCATGTTGCTGATGCTATCCGGGTTGGTGGCTGCGGATGGCGGCGTGGCTGAATCCGCGTCTGAATCTGCGGCTGCGGAGGCTGTGGTGGAAGGGCTGCTGTACTTTGCAAGTGACGACGCCGAGCCGCCGACGCAGGCGAAGCCGGTGCGGATCGATGCTGGTCTGCAGCAGTCGTTGTCGGTGCGGTTGGCGCGGGTCTTCCGGTTTCCGCACTATCACCTCATGGGGCGGCACACGCAGAAGGTATTCAAGGAGTACGAGTCGTGGGTGGTTCCGTCGAAGGATTTGTGTCTGCGGATCGACTCGCGTGGTCCTGCCGGGAGGGGCGGGGTGAGTGTGCATCTGCAGCTGTGGCAGGACAAGAAAGTCCTCGTGAAGAGTGATGCGGTGATTCTGCCCGGCCGTCCGGTGTTTCTGGGAGGGCCGAAGTGGCGGGGCGGGCGGTTGGTATTTGTGGTGATGCAGCGGACAGGAGCGGCGGGAGAATGAGCGAACCACTATTGCAATTAGCCGAAGCCTGAACGAGTTCCGTGCATGAGTTTCAGGCCGCGGGTGATTTTAACGGGTAGTTCTGGCCGTGCGGGGCGGGCCCTTCGCCGGTTGCGAGCTGCGGAATGGGAGATTCTGCCCTACAGTCGGCGACCGGAGCCGGGTTCCGGGGTTGGAGTGCTGAGTGATCTGCTGACGGGCAGGGATGAAATACGCGCAGATGCAGTCGTGCATGCGGCGTGGAGCGTGGTGCCGGCGACGGCCGAGAAGGCGGACGACCCCGTGCCTGATCTGGAGATTCTGCAGCAATTGCTGGAGCGGTGCCGAAGTTCGGACGTTCCTCCGTTTTTTGTTTTTCTGTCGACTGGCGCGGTTTACGGAGAGGCGGGAGAGCGGGCGAGTCGCGAGGCGGACGTACCGGCTCCGAAGGGGCGCTATGCGGCGTGCAAGCTGGAAGCGGAGCAGATGATCCATGTTTCCGGGGTACCGCATGCGGTTCTGCGGATCAGCAATCTGTATGGGATACCGTCCCATCCCGACGATCCCCAGGGGGTGATCGGCAGGCTGCTGCATCTGGCCCGGGTGGGGGGCGTGTTCACGCGTTGGGGCGCAGATAGCCGCAAGGATTATCTGCACGGAGCGGACTTTGCGGCGGCCCTTGATGAAGTGATCCGCGGCCGGCTGCAAGGACTATGGAATATCGCTTCGGAGGAAGCCGTGCTGCTTTCCGAGCTGATTGGCATGGTCGAGGCGGCGACCGGGAAGCGGATCCGGGTGGAAGAGGCCGAGGGAGCCCGCTGGGATGTTGCGGATAACCGCATTGACCCCGGGGCGTTTCGTGCGGCCACCGGCTGGGCGGCGCGTGTTGAGCTGAGGAAGTGGCTGGAGAGCGAGGCGTGCCGGGAGGTCAGTGTGACCCCATGAGGAAGCGTTCGCAGTCGATGGCGGCCATGCAGCCCATGCCGGCTGCGGTGATGGCCTGACGGTAGACCTTGTCGGCGCAGTCGCCGGCGACGAACACGCCCGGGATGTTGGTGCGGCTGCCGTCTTTCGGCTGGATATATCCGCTTTCGTCCATATCGATGGCACCGGAGAAGAGGGTGGTATTGGGAACGAGGCCGATGGCTATGAAGACACCGGCGCAGTCGAGGGTGGAGGATTCTCCCGTGACAGTATCGGAGAGGCGGACGCCGGTGACTTCATCCTGGGAGACGTCGAGGATTTCCGTGACCGATTTATTCCATGACGGTTTGATTTTCGGGTGCGAGAGGACCCGTTCCGCCATGATCCGGGAGGCCCGGAGAGAGTCGCGGCGGTGGACGAGGTGAACGGTGGAGGCGAAGCGGGTGAGGTAGAGGGCTTCCTCGCAGGCGGAGTCGCCGCCACCGACGACGACGAGGGGTTTGCTGCGGAACATGGGCAGGGCACCGTCGCAGGTGGCGCAGTACGTGACGCCCTTGTTCTCGAGGAGGTGTTCGCTTTCGATGCCGAGGTGGCGGTGCCCGGCCCCGGTGGCGATGATGATGGTCTGGGATTCGAGGCGTTCACCGTCGACCGTGACGGCGAACGGCCGTTGCGAGAGGTCGACGTGTTCGACGGTGGCGAGCGAGCGGATCCGGGCTCCGAAGCGTTCCGCCTGCTGCTGCATATTGGTCATGAGCTGGAAGCCGTCGATTCCTTCGATGAAGCCCGGGTAGTTTTCGACGATGGTGGTGGTGGTGAGGAGACCGCCCTGCATGCGGCCGGTGATGACGAGAGGGTTGAGGTTGGCGCGGGCGGTGTAGAGGGCGGCGGTGAGGCCGGCGCAGCCGGAGCCGATAATGATGACGTTTTCCATGATGGCGGGAGCATGGGAAAGCGGTGGACGGGTTGCAAGATCAGATTGCTGCAGTGGCTTGTGGAATTGCCGCACGAGTGGTAGCAGTGCTCATGAAAGTTCTGAGCTGCTGGCTGCTGCTGGCTCTGCTGGGTATGACGCGGGCACTGGGGGCGGAGCCGCTGGTGCGGCTGGAGGGTTGTGTGGCGGTGAAGGCTTCGTGGGCGGACGGAGACAGTTTCCCGGTGCGGGCGGCTGATGGCAGAGAGTTTACGGTGAGGCTTTACGGGGCCGACTGCCTGGAGTGGCATGTGGGGGATGAGACTGATGCCCGGCGGCTGAGGGAGCAGCGGCAGTATTTTGGAATTGCGGCGTCTGGGGGTTCGGTCGAGGCTTCTGTGGAGCTGGCGAAATCCTTTGGAAAATTGGCCGGGCAGAGGGTGGCGGAGCTGTTGTCGCGGCCGTTTACGGTGCACACCGCCTTTACCAGCGCGCTGGGGGATGGTCGGCATGAGCGGGTGTATGGGTTTGTCGCTCTGGCTGACGGGAAGGATCTGGCTTCGCTGCTGGTGGGAGAGGGGTTGGCGCGGGCGTTCGGGGTACAGCGGGAGACCCCCTTCGGGCAGAGTCAGGACGAGTACCGGGCGGGGCTGCGGGATCTGGAGATGCAGGCGGCCAAGCTGGGCCGTGGGGTGTGGAAGCACACGGACTGGGAGCGTTTGCCAGCCGAGCGGCGCAGTCAGCGGGCTGACGATGCGGAGTTGTCGGTGGCGACGGGGAAGGGCAGAGGCAAGGCCGCCGGGGTGCTGGATCCGAACACAGCCGCGCGTGATGAGCTGACCCGATTGCCGGGAATCGGGGAAGCCATGGCGAACCGGTTGATCGAGGGTCGGCCGTACCGGGTGGCAGAGGATCTTCTGAGGGTGCCGGGCATGGGGGCGAAGACCCTCGGAAAGATCAGGCCCTATCTTCGGTTTTCTGCGGGAAGCAGTGGAGCGCCAGCCAGCCGGTGAGGGCTCCGGTGATGAGGTCTGCGAGGTGGTGCTGGTGAGTGAGCAGGGTGGCGGCGCATCCGGTGGCGAGCCAGAGGGTGGCCCATGATTTCCATGGGCGCTGCAGTCTGGCGAGGAAGACGGGCGCTATGATGATGGCCTCGCTGACGTGGAGGGAAGGGGTCTGGTTGTAGGGGAGGTCGAGGGAGTGGAGCAGAGTGAAGAGCGGTGCGGTCCAGTCGTCCGGGATGGATCTCGGGAAGCCGCAGCGGCATGGCCAGAGGAGAAAGATGGAGCAGGAGAGAAGGAGGGCGAAGGCAAGTCTGCGCAGCAGAGTGGCGAGCTGCTGGTGGTGCCGGGTGGCGAGGGGTGCGGCGACGAGGAGGATGTCGATGCTCCAGTAAGGAACGACGAAAGGGGTGAGTCTGGGGATATGGAATTCCCATGGGAAGGCGAGGCAGCGGGTCGTCTTCCGGTGGTGGGCGAGCCAGTTGGTGGCATCGTAGAGCAGCAGGAATCCGACCGCGATGGCGAGGCAGGCCAGCAATCGGTTCCGGAGCGGGAGAGGTCCTTGATCCGGAGGGGCGGGCATGGGTTCAGGGGGGCTGGAGAGGCATATCAGTGATCCGGGCGGATGAGGGTAGCGAAAGATTGGGCTCTGGAGGGCGTTGCAGGAGGACGATGCTGTTCCGTGCTGCGCTCTTCCTGTCGGGTTCTGTCCTTCTGGCTGCGGAGGACGTGGCCGTGGAGCGCTTCCGGGCCGAGGTGGAGCCGATTCTGCGGGAGCGCTGTCTGGAATGCCATTCGCATGCTGGCGGTAAGATGAAGGGCGGGCTGACGCTTGATGCGCGGTCCGGGTGGGAACTGGGAGGAGAGGGTGGGCCTGCGGTGGTCCCGGGGAAACCGGAGGAGAGTCTGCTGATGCGGATGGTGCGGTGGGAAGATGAGGATCATCAGATGCCGCCGGAAGGCAAGCTTCCGGATCGGGAAATCGCGGTTCTGGAGCGGTGGGTGAGGGAAGGTGCGGTGGATCCGCGGGTGGCGGAGGGTAGTGGTGGGGGAAGCAGCCATGCCGACTGGTGGTCGCTGCGGCCGCTGGTGGCTCCCGCCGTTCCCGGGGAAGGGCATCCGGTGGATGCCTTCATAGGCAAGGCGCTTGCCGGGAAGGGACTTGGGTTTTCCGGGGAGGCCGGGCGCACGGTACTGGTGCGGCGGCTTCACTTCGCCCTGCACGGACTGCCGCCGCAGCCCGAGGATGCGTCCGCGTGGCCCGATGAAGCTTCGGGTGGCTGGGAAGGGTTGGTGGACCGGCTGCTGGCTTCGCCGCGGCACGGCGAGCGGTGGGCGCGGCATTGGTTTGATGTGATTCACTTCGCCGATTCGCATGGCTTTGAGCATGACGTGAAGCGGGAGAATGCCTGGCGCTTCCGGGATTATGTGATTGGGGCATTCAACGGGGATACGCCGTGGCCCCGGTTTGTGAGGGAGCAGCTCGCGGCGGACGTGTTTTTCCCGGGGGAGACTCAGCTGACGGCGGCCCTTGGGTTTCTGGGGGCGGGTACGTACGACATGAGTGCCGCGGGGACCGCGGTGAGGAGTTTCGAGTACCTCGACCGGGATGACCTCGTGACGCAGACGATGAGTGCGTTTGCGAGCACGACGGCAAACTGTGCGCGCTGTCATGCGCACAAATTTGATCCGGTGAGTCAGGAGGATTACTTTGCGCTGCAGGCGGTGTTTGCGGGGGTTGGAAAAGGCGACATTGACTATGATGCGGATCCGCAGGTGGCGGCCGAGCGAAAACGATGGACAGCCTTGCGGGACGCGGTGGAGCGGCGGGATGCGGGGGTGCTGCTTTCGTCCGGCCATGTGGCTGCGGTCGATTCATGGGAAGCGGAGCGCGGGGGGGCGGCGGCGGCGTGGTCGGTCCTGCGTCCTGAGGTTTTCGGGGCGGGCGAGGGCGTGGTGCTGCGGCGGTTGGAAGATGGGTCGCTGCTGGCATCGGGTGCGCTGCCGGACAAGGATGTGACGACGGTCACGGCGGCCTCCGGGGTGCGGGAGATCACGGCCTTCCGGCTGGATCTGCTTCCGGATGCTTCGCTTCCGGCGGGCGGGCCGGGTCGTCCGGCCAATGGGAATGTGCACCTGAGTGAATTCGAGGTGCAGTTGTTCCGGGCGGGCGCGGCGGAGCCGGAGCGGTTGGCTTTTGCCGAGGTGTTTTCCGGGTATTCGCAGGAGGCGTTTGGTATTGCGGGCAGCATGGACGGAAAGCCCGAGACGTCGTGGGCGATTCATCCGCGGGAGGGGCAGGCGCATGCGGCGGTCTTTGTGCTGAATCGGCCGGTGACGGTGGAACCTTCGGATCGCCTGCAGATAACGCTGCGGCAGCTGCAGGGAGGGGCTCATCTGCTGGGGCGATGGAAGCTTGCGGTGACGGGGGGGGCGCGGGATTCGCTCACCATTCTGCCGGAAGGGGTGGTGGCGGCGCTGACGGTGCCTCGTGGTGAGCGGACCGATGCGCAGCGGATGGAGATTGCGGCGCACGTGCTCGGGGGGCTTGCGGGGGAACGGCTGGCGGGTTTGCCTCCGCCTGTGGCGGTGTGGGCCGCGGGTCGTGCGGCGCGGAATGAGCGCGGGGTGGTCACGTATGGGGAGCCGAGGGAGATCAGGGTGCTGCGTCGCGGGGAACTGGACAAGCCCGGTGCCGTGGCGGTGCCGGGGGCGCTGTCGGTGGTGGCCGGGCTGCCGGGAAGGTTTGGGCTGGCTGACGGGACGCACGAGGGGCTGCGGCGGGCGGCGCTGGCCGACTGGCTGGCGGATCCGGTGAATCCACTGAGCTGGCGGAGCGTGGTGAACCGCGTGTGGCACTACCATTTCGGGCGTGGACTCTGCGACACGCCTGGGGACTTCGGCCGCATGGGCGGTACTCCGTCACATCCTGAGCTGCTGGACTGGCTGGCGGTGTGGTTCCGTGACGAAGCGCGCGGGTCGCTGAAAGCCTTGCATCGGCTGATTGTGACGAGCCGGACCTGGAAGCAGTCGTCGGTCGCTCATGGGACTGGCATGGAGGTGGATCCTGAAAACCGGATGCTGTGGCGGATGAACCGCCAGCGTCTGGATGCGGATGCGTACCGGGATGCGGTGCTCGTGGTGAGCCATCGTCTCGATCCCGCGATGGGAGGGCCGGGGATTGAGCATTTCGCGAAGAGTCCGGGGCCGCAGTCGACACCGAAGGTCGATTACCTTGCGTATGACTGGACGGCACCCGGGGCGGGGCGGCGGAGCATTTACCGGGTGGTGTGGCGTGGGATTGCGGACCCGTTCATGGAGGCACTGGATTTCCCTGAACTGGGCCTGACGGCGCCGGTGCGGGGTTTTTCGGCATCGCCACTGCAGTCGCTCGCGCTGCTGAACAACGAGTTTGTGCTGCGGCACAGCGAGGCGCTGGCGCAGCGTGTCGAGGTTTCCGGGCCGGCCCTTGAGCAGCGCATCCGGGGATTGTTCCGGTTTGCGCTGCTGCGGGAGCCTGCTGCGGGCGAACTGGAGGCGTTTGCCGGGCTGGTCGGCCACCATGGACTTCCCGCGGCGGCACGGGTCCTGTTCAATACCAGTGAGTTTCAGTTCCTTGACTGAATCCACCGGGGCTTGGTGGCCACCGTAGGGCTGACTCGGGTGCGAGGGGGCAGCGTGGCTACCCCGCAAGGATTCGAACCTTGAATAACGGAACCAAAATCCGCTGTGTTACCATTACACCACGGGGCACCAGACCGGCGAGCCGGAGAGCGTCGTTAATAGGCGGAAGCCTGAGGGATGCAAGGGGTGGCTGTGGATTTTTTGGGGAGTTGGCTTCCGCAGTCCTGCGGGGCTTCCGGGCTCAGCGTTTTCCCTTCTGGGCGGCCTGGCTGAACCAGTCGCCGCCGAATGGGTTGCCCATGCCGCCGCCCTGGGCGGGGCGCCGGTCCGGTGCTGACCGTGCGGAGGCCTGCTGCGGCATGGTGCCGGGCTTGCGTTCCTTCTTTTCGAAGTCCGGCTTGGATTTCATGGAGAGGGCGATGCGGTTCCGCTGGAGGTCGACTTCCGTGACGGTGACCTGGACCTGTTGTCCGACTTTGACGACCTCGTTGGCGTCCTTGATGAAGTGGTCGGCGAGCTGGCTCACGTGGACGAGTCCGTCCTGGTGAACGCCGACGTCAACGAAAGCGCCGAAAGCGGTGA
>JBIICE010000206.1:0-7050 GCA_044239025.1 Verrucomicrobiales bacterium | reverse complement strand
GACCTGCTCGAAGTGGGAGCGGACGGTGGCTGGGTTGGTCCGTTATCCGGGGGAGGGCGGGGGGACCGGCCGGTTTTTGAGCGGGTGGAGCTGCGGGGGCGGTCGCTGCGGGTACTGGTGAGCGATCTTTTGTTTCCCGGGGATGGCGAGTGGGTGGGCGACTGGCTGGGGCGGGGTGGCGGTCGCGGGGTGGTACTGGTGCCGCAGCGTGCGGGGGAAGCCGATCCCGACTGGGAAGGAAACCTCGAGCTGGAGGACGTGGAGAGCGGGGCAGTGGCGGGTCGGTTCGTGAGTGGGGAGGAACTGGTGGCGTACCGGAAAGCGTATGCGGCGCATTTTGCCGGGTGGCGGGAAGTGCTCCGGCGGCGGGGTGTCGGCATGGCAAGGGTGCCGGTGGAGGGAAATCTGGTGGGGGCACTGCAGCAGGAGGCGCTCCGCGAGGGGGTGGTGGAGTGGTGGGGATAGGCTTTGGGAATCCGGCGGGATGGCTGGCGCTGCTGGCATTTCCCGTGGTGCTGGCGCTGCATTTTCTGCAGCGGCGGGTGCGCCGGGAAGTGGTGGCGACGGGATTTCTGCTTCCTGCGAACGATCGCCGGAGCGAACGGGGACGGCGCTGGGAACGTCTGCGGCGTTCCGTGCCGCTGTGGCTGCAGTTGCTGGCGGTGGTGGTGCTGGCGGTGGTGCTGGCCGGACCGCGTTGGCATCGTGGCGGCGAGGTGCAGCGGTTGGTGCTGGTGCTGGACGGTTCCGCATCGCTGAGGGTTTCCCGGGATCGGATGCTGCGGTATCTCCGGGAAGATCTGGCACGGATGGAAAATGGCGGAGTGACGCTGGAACTGCTGGCACTCGACTCGCGGCCTGGCCGGTCGAGAATTCACTACGGTCAGGGTGTGGAGGGATTGCTGGAGTCGCTCACGGCCTGGGAGCCAGGGGGCAGCAGTCATGATACTGGTCCGGTGCTGGCCATGGCGCGAAAGCTGGCCGGGTCCGGGGGACTGGTTTGGCTGGTGAGTGACCGGATGGTGCGTGGCTTGCCCGAGGGGGTGGGTTGTTATGCGGTGGGCGAGGCAGTGGAGAATGCCGGGGTGGCCGGGGTGCATGTCGAGGACACCGAAGGCGGGATGGTCTGGAAAGCGCTGCTGCGGAATCATGCCGCGGTAGTCCAGGAGCGGCGCTGGCGTGTGGAAACGAGGGGAGGCGAGCCGCTGGGCGCGTGGCGGAAAGAGGTACTGGAGCCCCGGGGAATGGCCGAAGCGAGCGGTGCGTTTCCGTCCGGGAGTCATGAGATGGTGCTGCGTCTCGAGGCCGATGGGTTCCCCGACGATGACGCCGTGCCGCTGGTGCGGCCGCGGCCGAGACCGTTGCGGCTTGCGTTGGACGGCGTGGGAGGGGTGGGGCTGCGGCAGTTGCTGGAGAGTCTGGAAGCGGTTGAGCTGGTGACTGCGGCTGCGGACCTTGCGGTGCGCGGGGAGCCCGGTCCTGAGGTGCGGGCGGAACGCCTCGCCGGGGTGATTTTTCTGACGGGAGGCGGCGCGCAGCGGGAGCGTGGTCCCGTGCTGGTGGAGCGGCATGAACTGACGCGCGAGCTTGACTGGCAGGGACTGCTCGTGGAGTCCGTCAGTCCGCTGACCCTGCGGGAGAGTGACGAAGTGCTCGTGTGGTCGGGGATGGACCCGCTGGTGGTACTGCGGGGCCGTGGCGTGGACCGTCAGTTGATCTGCTGTTTTGCCCCGGAACGTTCCAATGCCCTGAGACTGCCAGCGTTGGTGGTGGCGATGCACCGGTTCGTGGAGGGTCAGCGCGCACTGATGGTGAGCGATGCCGTGGTGAATGCCGAGTGTGGTCAGCTGCTGCGGCCCGTGGCGGAGCCCACGGGTGGTGCGGTGCGCTGGGAATGGGAAGAGATGAATGGGAAGCCGGGCCGAGCGGATTTGTCGCTGCGGGAGCTGCCATGGCTCGAGGTTCCCGGAGCCCCGTGTTTTTTCCGGCTGAGGCAGGGAGATCGGGACCTTGTCCGCGGGGCGGCGGCCCTGCTCGATGTGCGCGAGGCTGATTTCGCCGAGGCCACGACCGACCGGACAGTGGCGGATCTGGTCCGCGGTCGCGAGACAGATCGTCCGGCAGGGAAAGAGCCCTTCTGGAGGCCCGCGCTCCTCGTGCTGCTGCTGGTGCTGCTGGCCGGGTGGGTGGCGTCTGATGCCGTCAGGGCTCCGGTGCGGGCCCGCTGAGGCAGGGGAAACGGGTCAGTCCGGGAAACCTTCCTTGAGTCTGCGGTCGAGAGCCTCGTCGGGATCGATGGTCCGGGGCCGCGGTCGGCGGTTCGGTTCGACGATCCTGATGTTCTTGAATTTGACGAAGCCTGTGCCGAGTTTTTCCGAGCGGATGCGGGCCCATCCGTCCATGGCATTGGGGGACAGGAGTTGGACGACGTGGCCGCCCATGACGTATTTTTCCGGGAGAACGTCCGTGAATTTGGGGACGTCGAAGAAGAAGCCGTGGACGCCGTTCTTCATTTCGTAGAAGGCACCGGGAACGGCGAGCGAATGGCTGTCGGCGAGGGCGGCGATTTCCGGGGGTTGCCACGAATCGCCGGATTTGCAGGCGGAAAGGGCGGCGCAAGCGAGGCAGGCGGATAGGGCGGCGAGTCGCGGTGACATGGATCGTCGCAGATAGGACGAGGGTGGAGAGAAGTCAATCCATCCGCGTGTCAGCGCTCAGGATTTGCCACGGGCTGGAGGTTCGGCCGGGGCGGCCGCGTCCGGGGATTGCGTCTGGAGCGGCGGGGTCGTGCGGCCCGGGATTTCAAGGTCCGGCATCGGTTGGATGCGTGGTTTCACAAGCGTCCCCTCGACCGCAAAGTGGAGAGAGACCGTGCAGATGAGATCGCCGGGGTTGAGGCCATGGGAGACGACCACGTGGTCGCGTTCGCCCCACGCGATGGAGACCTTGCGGCTGCGCAGTTTCTGCTCCTTGTCGATGGTGAGGACGGTATCTCCTTCGCGGATGGCGACCCGGGGAATCACGTAGACATTCTGGAGAGTTTTTCCGGTGACTGCCGCGCTGACCCAGGTGCCGACTTTGAGTGGAGGAATATCACCACCGCGGCGGGCGTAGGGGTCCTGCACCTGAGCGGTGACGTAGAGCTGGCGGCTGCGGGTATCGACGCCGCCGGCGGCGCGGACGATCCGGCCCTTCCATTCGCCCGAGCGTCCGCCGAAATCCGAGCGGAGCGTGACGGCTGGGCCGTTGTCATCGAGAGAGATTTTTTCGCCGCGGTAGCGTTCCGGGAGATCGACGAAGGCGAGCTGTTCGCTGCTGAGGGGCAGATCGATTTCCGCGCTGTCGACCGCATAGATGCGGGCGAGTTCGCGTCCGGCACTGACGTATTGGCCCACGTCCGCGGATTTCTGGAGCACGCGACCGGCGTACGGGGCGCGCAGCGAGCATCGTTCGAGATCGCGCAGGGCGCGTTGTTCCGTGGCTTTGGCGGACTCGAGGCGGGCGAGGGCCTCGGAGAGCTGGGGTTGGCGGGAAACGAGCGGGCCCGGTTCGCCGGGTCGTCCGAGTGCTTTCCAGTCCTCGAGTGCCTGGGCCGCCCGGGCCTGTTCTTCCGTGACGGCGGTCTGGGCCTGGGCGACGGCGCTGCCGGCGATGGTGACGGCGGCTTTGTAGTCGCGGTCGTCGAGTTGGACGAGGAGGTCGCCTTGCTCGAAGAAGCCGCCCTCGCGGAAGGAGGGTGCGATGTCCGTGAGAACGCCGCTGACTTCGGCAACGAGGGAAGTTTCGGTGCGGGCGCGGACTTCTCCCCTCGTGGTGAGCATGACGGTGTAGTCCTGCGGTTGGACCGCGGCAGCGGTTACCGGAGTGGCCGGGGTGGGGCGGCGGCTTTCTTCCGGCGGGGGAGATTGGTGTGCGAGGTGCCAGCCTGCGGCTGCGAGCGAGCCGAGGATAGCGAAAGGGACAATGAATTTGGCGGGAGACGGCACAGGGGTGCGGATCGGGGATGTTATGAGGATGGGAGGAGGGGACTGAACTACCAGGGCAGGAACGTCCGTGATGGCGTAGGGGTAACTCTCACTTGTGGGGGGCAGAGGAATTGTCTATGGGCCGCAGAGCGACCGGGGAGTGACCCGATGGCTTACCACGACAAAACCCATGCCCAAGATCATCATCAATCATCCGGACGGCAGCCAGGCCAAATATGGACTGAACGGGAAGGTGTTTACGGTAGGCAGGGCAGAGAACAACGACATTGTGCTGCGGGACGGATCGAGTTCCGGGCATCATGCGGTCCTGAAACTGACGGAGAGCGGGGATTTTGCCGTGACCGATCTGGAATCCACGAATCACACCCGGGTGAATGGCGAGCGGGTTTCGACACGGCGCCTCGTGGATGGGGATGTACTTCAATTTGCGGACACGCAGGCGATTTACGAGTCGGATCTCGCTGGGGCGACCGTTCCGGTGGAGGCACCGCCTTTGCCTGCGGCAGTTCCGGCGGTTCCGGTGGCGGCTCGGGCGGTTCAGCCCTATCCGATTCAGCGTCCGGTATCGACGATGGGGGGCGGCCGTCGCCGGAGCAGCGGTGGGGGAGGCGACGGATGTTTTGCGCTGCTGGCGATCATGTCTTTGCTGCCCTTGTTTTTCCTTGGCGGGCTGCTGGCGCGGCACATGAAGGAATCGCGCGGGCAATCGATTGTGCAATTGGCCCGCGAGGCCATGCGGGGGAAGTGAGGAGGGCGCTCTTGGAGAGCGTCGTGTACGGCAATTAGACAGACCTTTACGGAGGATCGGAGTCCCGATGGGCATTCCGTTCCTGCAAGGCGGGGTGCTGGTTCTGTTTTGACGAGCAAACCATTTTCCCTCAATTCCCGACGTGCCCGGCACAAAAACCAAGCCTTCCACCGCCAATGCGATGAAGCGCCTGCGCTCCCGGCTTTCCACCGCCGGGGTGAAGCGAAGGTTTCTGGAGAAGGTCGTATTGCCCTCGCGGACTCCATCGCCGCAACGCTAGGCGGGCAAGAATGGCCTCCCGGCGTTCCGGTCGAATGGGTTTCATGGGATTGGGTCTGGTCAGCCGCAGCAGCAGCACACCCGATTTGGAATCACAACTGCGCAGCATGGACAACTATCCAGACACAGGGGGCTGCCGCCGGCCATGGCCTCTTCTGCAGTCCGCAGCTTCCTGATGATCTCTTCGGGGGTATGTCGTTTTCGTTTCATGGGAGTCGTTGGCGCTCACGCGCCGGGACTCTCATAACTCATGGACCAGTTTTTGGGGAGCATTCCAGTCCAATGCGGTCTTCTCGTCACCCTCTTCTGGCGCGAGACTCTGTGTAGCAACTCGTGTGAGCAACTCAATATACATCTCCCAGGCGGCAGATCGATCTTCATCACGAGGAGCCCACTCCATCTCAAGGAATGGAACTGAAATCTTTAGTGAGGAGATACCCCACTGTTCAAGCCAATGACTCCATTTCATGTCCAACGTTCGGCAAATTTGTTGTTCACATAGTGTGGGTAGCTATTGTCAGGGGAAATGGAGGAGCGCCGTTGATAAGCGGCCTCAATCCAAGCAGAGACCTTGGCTGGATCGGTATTCCAATCATAAATAGCGGCGTAGCCGCACCTTTGATTATCTACCAGTCGAGGGGGGCAGATACCACTGTCGTAACCAGAGGCACCAAAGCTTGGGTGATTGGGCAAGAGTATCCCAAGCAACCCAGATCGGGAGCTGTGTTGGGTCTGCCTTATAGACGAAGAAATCTCCCAATCGACATGCTTTCTCTGCCAAGTCGTCGGACCAATCAATACGACCGTAACCGTTGAGTCGCTGAGATACTGATCTCGTATGACTTGGCGAACATAGTCCGTGGATAAATTCGGATCAAGGTCTCCAATTTGAACAGACTTGGAAATAAAAATGTTATATTAGCTGGAAAACAGATTCTCAAACTCGCTTCTATAGTGCTGGTCCAACGCCGTGTGCTGGTAGCTTACAAATACTTTTCTTCGCGTCATGTGCTTGGTTATTTTGCGTGCTCGATGATAGCCGCAACCAAAGTTGGCTTGTTCTTGGTGCGCTTAGACCTGCTGGTGAAATCAAGATAGAGCTTATCCAGCAAGAAGGACGGAACCGCACATGCTTCTTTCATCACAGGGATGACCTTGATGCGCCGTCCATTAACCTCTTGTGTCATCGCAATCTGGAGTTCCTTAGTGACCCAAGGTGAGGCGATAGACTTTTCACTCAGGACTGCCACGACTACATCAACTGCCAGAACAGCGTCGGACAGGGCGCTCAAGAGCGATACCCCAGGCGTCAAACAGGCTTCGTCGAGCCATACGCGAAATCCGTGTTCTGTAAGGTATCGCGACAACTCGCGAACAAATGGCTTGTCCTCGGAGTTGTGGCTCAAAAAGACAGAAGGACGCTTCAAGTGGCTCGAAAGCATTGACGCCAGCCTCCCAAGCGCGTCGCGGTCAGCGGGCGGAACCTCACGAACTAGTTCGGCGGCGACCCAGTCTCGGTCTGATCGAGAGAGGCCTGACAGAAGTCTAGCTCCTCGACGGATGTCATCTTTGGATTGTTTCATTTCAGTGCGGGAGGTTTATCTCATTTCTGCCGAACGTCGAGGCCTGGCACCCGCTACCGGGAGCGCCCCTCCGCTTCAGGTTGAGATTTGTCGCCACCCTCCGACTTCGACTGGGGGCGAGTAGCGGGTTGCTCAGTGCCGGCTTGTTCGGTTTTCATTTTCTTCCGTGCCGCACGGAGGAGATCGCTCGCCTGCTGGGTTGGCACCCCATCCTTCCCAAAGACCTCGTGATCGTATGTGAGCGTGTTCAGCCAACCTTGATTGTATCCATGTTCTCCGAAGTAGAGAAAGAATCCGATGGGCTCTTGATTCAGTTCTCCGATCTCTCCCTTCACCTCCTTGCCGTTGAGGAATAGTCTGCCGATCCTTCGCTCTGAACGTGTGCCCTGATGCTGAATCTCGTAAACGTATTTCCAGCCCTTGTACGAATACTCACCCGCCTTAGTTGGAAAGG
>JBIICE010000205.1:0-7068 GCA_044239025.1 Verrucomicrobiales bacterium | reverse complement strand
CGATGGCGTGGAGTTCCGAATAGCGCGGGCGCTTCGGATCCTTGTCATCCTCTGCCATGAGGTCGTGCCTCACCCATTGGCCGTCCTTCTGCTCGAACCATGCCAGTCCATAGCGGTGGGCCGCCAGCGAAGTGAAGACGTCCTGGTCTCCGTCGCCATCGAGGTCCTGAGCGAACATCTGGGCACCTCCGGGCTCCGAGAAGACCTGGGCATGGAATTTCCATTCGGGCTGGGTCCGCGTGTCAGCGGGCTGTTCCCACCATCCGTTCTTCTCAAGCAGATCGGGACGCTTGTCGCCATTCACATCGCCGACGCCGAGGCCGTGCGTGAAGCGCTGCACCTTCACATCACCGGTGATTTTGTTGAACAGCCATTCTTTGCCGGGGTCGTCCCCCGGACCCGCGTAGCCGAAGAATCCTCCGGTGCTGCACACCACTTCCGGCTTGCCGTCACCCGTGATGTCCACCCAGTGCGGGGACTCATTGTCGGTCACCTTGAAGACATCGTGACGCTTCCAGAGGCCTTCGGCACCCTTGGGATTCTCGAACCAGTAGCTCACATCGCCCGGAAATCCGAGCACGAGCACATCCGCCCAGCCATCCTTGTTGAGGTCGGGCGAATAGGCGAAGAAATTCTTGGAGTAGCCCCGGGGATCAAAGGGCTTCCCGTCGTAGATGGTGTGCCGCGCTTTGAATTCGGGACCTTCCCACCAGTAGGGACCGTAGACCACATCCATCTTGCCGTCCTTGTTGAAGTCGCCCGCGGCGGCTCCTTCCGCATGGAATTCATCACAGAGCCGCACCGTCTTCCAGGTCACCCCGGCAGAGGCAGTGGACGCAAAGGCGGCAAGAACAAGGGCAGTACGGAGGGTCTTCATGAGATCGGCTGGGGAAGGAATGACACTTGGTCGTTCTGCACAGAAAACGCCGCCCGCGCCAGCATCTTTCCCGCCGCATTCACGCCGCCCAGTCGTGGCCTGCCGCCGCGGCAGTCCCTGAGCCAGGCTCATGGCTTGCGGCACTCAGCGCACCGGAGGCGGCTGCGCCCGGGTTTGCAGCCGGAGCTTCAGGCGGAACGGACCGCATTCCTCGAAGGTGCCGCAATGCCGGCAGACGAAACCCTCGTACCTTCCACCGGGCGACCACTGCATGCGGGTGTCCCTGCGGCGGCAGGAGGGGCATGCTAACCGCATCCTGTCCATGATCACGAGAAGAAACACGATGACGCCGGCAACGCCCAGAGCGAGAATGCCGAGAGCCGATCCTGCCTTCAGGACCCGCTGCACAGGGCCGGCGGGCAGCAGATGACCCGCCACCAGCGCCGGGATGAGGATGACGAAGCCGCCCCTGACAAGGAGATGCCACGTGCGGTAGTTCATGCGGCGGACAGTGCTGCGGGGAGTCCTCCGGCGGCAACCTCACGCGAGCGCCGCCTTCACGGCGTCAGCGGTCATGCCGAGTTCCTTCATGACGGTGTTGCCGGGGGCGCTCATGCCGAAGCGGTCGATGCCGAGGACGGTGCCGTCCGTGCCGACGTATTTCCACCAGAGGCCGGAAACGCCGGCTTCGATGGCGATGCGTTTCGTGCAGGCGGGCGGGAGGACTTCGTCGCGGTAGGCCTGCGGCTGGCGGTCGAAGCGTTCGAAGCACGGGAGGCTGACCACGCGCACGCCGGGATTGCCCCTCGCAGCTTCGACGGCCCACTGAACTTCCGATCCGGTGGCGAGGACGATGGCGGTGAGCGCGGCCGTTTCCCTGACGAGGACGTAGCCTCCCTTGAGCGTGCCTGCGCGGCGCGCCGCGGCACTGGCGAAGCCCATGAGCGGAAGATCCTGACGGGACAGCGCCAGGAGCGTCGGGCCATCGGCGCGGCTGAAGGCAGCAGCGAAGGCGGCGGCGGTTTCCTCGGCATCGGCCGGACGGATGACATCGAGATTCGGAATGATGCGGAGGCCGCTCACGGTTTCCACCGGCTGGTGGGTGGGGCCGTCTTCACCGACACCGACGCTGTCGTGCGTGAAAATGTAGGTGACCGGCAGTTTGGCGAGGGCGGCGAGGCGGATGCTGGGGCGGCAGTAGTCCGCGAACACGAGGAAGGTGGCCCCACTCGCGAGGAAAAGCCCGTCGTAGGCAATGCCATTGCAGATGGCTCCCATGGCATGCTCGCGGATCCCGAACCAGATATTGCGGCCCGTGGGATTGGCCGCCGAGAAATCGCCGCCGTCCTTCAGGTAGTTCTTGGTGGAACCGAAGAGGTCGGCGCTGCCCGTGATGAGGTGCGGTACGGCCTTCGCGATGTGATTGAGGATCTCTCCGCCGCAGTTGCGCGTCGCTGACTTGCCTTCTGCGGGGTATTCCGGAATTAGCTTGAGCAGGTCCTCCGCCTTGAGTCCGCCGGTGCGTGCGGCGCTCAGTTCCGCGGCCAGCGCGGGATTGGCAGCAGCCCATGCCTCAAAGGTCTTCTGCCACCCGGCGTGGGCGGCGGCGCGCTGCGCCTTCAGTTCCGCAAAGCAGGCCCGCACGTCGTCGCTCACGTGGAAATGCGTGCCTTCCGGAATCCCGAGTGCCTTCTTGGCGGCGTCGGTGAATTTCGCCCCGCCTTCCCCGTGTCCCTTGGCGGTACCCGCAACTTCCGGAATGCCCTTCGCGATGACGGTCTTTGCAATGATGAGCTTCGGCTTCCCATTGTCGTTCCCCTTGGCGGCTTCCACCGCCGCAGCGACCGCATTGAGATCATGACCATCAATGGTCACGGCGTCCCAGCCGATCGCCTCGAAAAGAGCCTGCGTGTTTTCACTCTGGGTGACCTTCGCCATGGCGTCGAGCGTCACATCATTGCTGTCGAAAATCAGGATGAGGTTATCGAGTCCGTTGTGGGCCGCGAAAGCGACCGCTTCGCGGGCCACGCCTTCCTGAAGGCATCCGTCGCCAGCGAGCGCAATGACGTGGTGGTCGATGATGGTGTGGGCGGCGGTGTTGTATTTTGCAGCCGCCATTTTCCCGCTGAGCGCGTAGCCGACGGCATTGCCGACGCCCTGCCCGAGCGGCCCTGTGGTGCACTCCACTCCTTCGGTCTCATGGAACTCCGGGTGGCCCGGCGTAAGGGAATGCAGCACCCGGAAATTCTTCACCTCCTCCAGCGGGAGATTGTATCCCGCGAGGTGGAGCCAAGCATAAATGAACATCGAACCATGCCCGGCACTCAGGATGAAACGGTCGCGGTTCAGCCAGCGCGGGTCCGCGGGGTCGCACTGCAGTGCGGAGCCGAAAAGCACCGCGCCGATTTCCGCAGCGCCGAGGGGCAGGCCAAGATGGCCGGACGAGCATTGGTGGACAGCGTCCATGGCGAGACCACGGGCTTCGTTGGCGGCTTTGGCGAGAATGGCGTTGTTCATTTCCTTGAAGAGTCGGGCAGATGTTGAAAAAGCGTGGAGGGCACCGGAAAAATACGGTCGGTGGCGCGCGGCAGGAATCCGACGCCCGTCCGCTGCGGGCTGCCCAGCCTTAGGAAACCTGGGTTCCCAGCGCAAGAGGAATGCACGGCAGGCGGTTTCACCCCCTGCCGTTCCCCCTGGCATATTGTCCGGGCCCGCTCTAGGATGCTCCATGAGACCTTCTGTGTCGCTCATGCCCCGATTCCGAATTTTTCTCCTTCCGGCCGCCCTGCTGTCGCTCGGCCTCATCGACCTTGCTGCCCAGAGCGATCCCGCCGGCCAGAGTCCCGCAGACAAGGGCGGTGGCGAGCTGGACCTTTCGCAGTTTCCCGGACAGGTCGTGGATGAAGTCATCATTCCGGTTCCCAGCGAGATTTTCTCGGTGCTCGACAAGCTGGGCGATCCCGACTGGAAGGCGCAGGTTTCCAATGGCAGCCGGCCGAACTTCAGCGAGCGGACCGATGTCGCCCTGCTGCTGGGAGCCACCGTGGCCGACGGTTTCATCGCCGTACAGGCGGAGGACCGCAAAACGGTCGAAACCATCGGGAAGGATGTGCTTTCGCTCTCCACCGCTCTCGGCATCCGCGAGGATGTGCTCAAGCATTGCCAGGCCATCGATGACGCGGCCAAGGCTTCGCAATGGGACCTTGTGCGCAGTGAACTGGACGCCACTCAGAATACCGTGCGCACCCGCATGGAAGCGCTCCGCGACGGAGCCCTCGCCGAGTGCGTTTCCGTGGGAGGATGGCTGCGCGGCACCGAAGTCGCCACCGATGTGATCCGCCGCGATTACTCGGGCGACCGGGCCGAACTGCTGCTGCAGCCCGACCTTGCCGACTACTTCAATGACGCTCTCGAGGAAATGCTCACGCGGGCCCGCCACGCGGAGAAACTCAAGACCATCGCCGACGGAGTGGCCCGGCTGCGGGAGATCATGCAGAGCGGCGACGACACTCTCAGCGAAAAGGCCGTCAAGGAAATGCACAGCATCACCTCGACCCTCGTCCGTTCCATCACCACGAAAGGCTGATCCCATGCGCCGATTCTCCTCAACGTTTCTCCGCACCCTGCGGACCTCTGCGGCCGTCAGCCTGTGCCTCCCGCTGATGCTTTCGCCGCTGCATGCGATTGTCGATGATGCCCATTCCGCGGCCCTGGAAGGGGCCATGGAACAGGTCGAGGCAGGCTACAAGATCCGCCAGGAATACTGGAAGGGCAACCTCAAGGCCGGCGAGCAGAAACTGGTGAAGCACCAGCTCTTCAAAGGGAACCAGGTGTGGTTCTGGCTGGGCACCTCCACGGAATCCGACGTCACCCTCGAGATCGATGTGTTCGATGCCAAGGGCGTCAAGGTGAGCGCCGAGAAACGGAGCGGCAGTGATTTTGCGGCGGTGCACGTCGACCCGAAGAAGACCGGGACCTACTACGTGGTCTTCCGGATCAACGGGAAAACCAAGGACGAGATCGACTGGGCTCTCGTCTACGGTTGGAAGTGATGCGCAACGGTTCCGCTTCCCCGCCATGACGACCACGACGCTTGAATACGAGACGCCTCACTTCCTGCAGAGCCTCTTTGCGCATGATCTTGCGCTGCTGAAGTCCCTCGAAAAGGAGGCCGGAGTGAAGATCACGACGCGCGAGGGCTGGGTCAAGCTGCAGGGACCGGAGCAGGCCGTGGAGGTGGCCGGACGGGTCTTCGCCGCACTCGAGAAAGCGCGCCGCAAGGGAACCGAAATCAACAGCCACATGTTCCGATACGCCATGGAACAGGCCGGAATTGGAGCACCTTCCCCCGCGGCCGCCCCCGCCGGAGCCCTCGAGGATTTCGGATCGCTCAAACTGGTCGGATCGCCCCGCAAACCTCCCGTGGTGGCGCGCACCCGGGGGCAACTGGCTTATCTCAAAGCCATCCGCGGGCATGATGTCACCTTCGGGGTCGGGCCGGCGGGAACCGGCAAAACCTTTCTCGCCGTAGCGAGTGCCGTGGCTGCCTACAAGGCAGGGGACTGCCAGCGGATCATCCTTTCCCGTCCCGCCGTGGAAGCCGGCGAGGCGCTGGGCTTTCTCCCGGGCGATCTCAATGAAAAGGTGCTGCCTTACCTGCGGCCTCTCTACGACGCGCTCTACGATCTGCTCGATCCGGAGGAGATTGAGAAGATGATTGATCGGTCACAGATTGAAATTGCGCCGCTGGCATACATGCGCGGCCGGACGCTCAGCCGCAGTTTCATCATTCTCGATGAGGCGCAGAATACCACGCAGGCGCAGATGTTCATGTTTCTGACGAGGCTCGGCGAAGGATCGAAATGCGTCATCACCGGCGACCCTTCTCAGGTCGACCTGAAGGACCCGCGCACGTCCGGGCTCAGGGAAGCACTGCGGATCCTGCCCGGCACCGAAGGAATCGCCTTCTGCCGGTTTTCCGGAGAAGACGTCGTGCGTCACCGCATTGTCCAGGCGATCATTGCGGCCTACGACGAGGCCCGGCGGGAGGAGGATTAGCAGCCGATTGAGCCGATTGCCCCGGGCGAAGGTCCCATGCGAACCGTTGCAGGGGGGCGGCTGGCATGATACATCCTGATGCTGGAAGGCGCTTCACCCCTTGCCAATCATCATGCAACCCTGGCATCTCTGGACCATTCTCGGCATTGCGCTCTACATCATCGAGATGCTGAGCTTCTCGTTTTTCCCGGCAAGCTTCGGGACGGCCGCTCTGCTGACCGCGCTCGCCGCAGCGCAGACAGCTCTCGGTACCGCCGGACAACTGGGCGTCTTTGCGGTGGCTTCGGTTCTCTGCCTTGCCCTCGTGCGTCCCTTCATGCGCGGCCTCTACCGCGGCAGCGACAACCGTCCGGTGCTCACTGATGCCCTGCTGGGCACCATGGGTACCGTGGTGGATCCCATCGCCTTCAACTCACCCGGACGCGTCCGCATCGGCGGCGAGGAATGGCGGGCTGTTTCGCGCGAGCGGGATCCGCTCCCCGAGGGCACGAAGGTGCAGATCCTTCAGGTGGAGGGTGCCACCCTGACGGTGCGCTGCGCCTGATGGAGCGGGCGGGGCCAAGATGTTGCCTGCGGCCATCGCGGGCCATGCAGCCGCGGCATGTCCCCTGCCGAGTGCTTCGGTTTGACCCGGCTTACATGGCCAGCTCGAGCCTCGCCTTGAGGGCCGGAGACTGTTCATGATCGGGATGCCGGCGCAGGAAGGCCCGGACATGCTCCAGCTGTCGGACATGGAATCTGCCGGCTTCCACAAGGAGGAGTCGGGCCAGGGCCATGCGGGCCAGGTCATCGGGAGTGGGCTCCGCAAGGGTCGTCAGATCATCGTAGTCCTGTTTCGTCCGCTGCATTTCCTGTGCGATGCGCCTGCACGGATGGCAGCGCACACAGTCTGCTTCGATCGGAAAACGCAGTTCCTCGTACCAGAATCTCTGTTCCTCCGCAAAAAAGATGAACCATCGGCGGCAATCCAGACAGCGCCTCTCTTCATCGTAGTAGTGGGTCACCGGCACGCTAGCCGGGCTTTGCCGCGTGAGGTCGGCGGCCACGGCGGTCCCGGGAATGAGTCTGGGTCCATCGTCCCGTGGCTGTGGAAAACGCCACCCTCCTCGCCGCAGCGCTTCCAGCAGCGGTTT
>JBIICE010000204.1:0-7162 GCA_044239025.1 Verrucomicrobiales bacterium | reverse complement strand
GTCAGTGCTTTGGTTATGACCCCGGTGGGCGACTTTTAGCAACGAAACCAGGCGACGCCAGAGCTTTCTGCCGCGCCATTCCCTCATTGCCGCCGGGCGATCCGCCATCCACAGCAGCAACCGATGTCTTCGTCACCGATCCACGAGCTGATCATCGTCGGACACGGACTCGCCGGTGCCTCCCTTGCGTGGGAACTCATCCGCCGGGGCCGTCGGCCGCTTGTGATCGACCGGACGGAAGCGGTCACGTCTTCGCTGGTGGCCGCCGGCATTGTCACGCCGATCACGGGTCAGCGGGTCGCGCTTGGCTGGCGGATCGCTGATTTCTGGCCGGTGGCCGGGCGGTTTTACGAATTCACGGCGTCCGAGCTTGGCAGGAATTTCCATCATTTTCTTCCGCACGTCCGGATTCTCAATTCCGCGGATGAGGAACGCCGCTGGCTCGAGAAGCAGCACGATCCCGATTTCCGGAGATGGCTGGTGTCTCCGCAGCCCGATCCTCTGCTGCCTGCGGGCGTGCTTCGGGCTCCTGGTTTTGCCATGCAGAGCTCATGGCTCGATGTCCGCGGCTGGATCATGGCGTCGCGTCAGTGGCTCGCGGAACGCCAGATGTGGCTGGCTGCGGAAGCTGGAGCGGCGACCCCCGATCCGCAGGGGCACGCCACGATCAGCACGTCGGCCGGGACGTTCCGCGCCCGCACCATCGTGTTCTGCGAGGGTCACCAGGGCTCCCGGAATCCTCACTTCGCATGGCTCCGCTGGAAATCGGCCAAGGGGGAAATTCTCGACCTCCAGATTCCCGAACTCCCCGGCGACCGCATTTTCAACCGTTCGCAATGGCTCCTGCCCCTTGGAAACGGCCGCTTCCGCAGTGGTTCCGGCTACTCATGGGACGACCTCGGCAGCGACCCCACAGAGGCAGGCCGCCGCGCCATCGAGTCCCAGCTCACCCGGATGATCTCGGTGCCGTGGCAGGTCACGGGCCATTCCGCAGCGGTCCGCCCCATCCTCCGCGAGAGCCGCGCCACCATCGGACGTCACCCCGCTCACCCGCAGATCGCTTTCTTCAATGGCCTCGGCTCCAAAGGTGTGCTGCACGCCCCGTGGTTTGCTTCCCAGCTCGCTGATTTCCTCACGGCGGGCACTCCGCCGGAATATGAGGCGGACCTCTGCAGGAATGCCTAGACCGCCTTGGAAAATTCGCCTGTCCACCTACGTAGTGTTCCCCGCTTTTCCCTGATATCTTCTTCCTGATACCCATACCCCCACCACGTTTCTCATGAACCGTTCCCTGCCCTTACTGCTCGCCGCGGCTGCGCTGACCGCTCTCCCGCTCACGGCCCCGGCCCAGAATGCCGCACCGGCCGCCACCGCGGCGCTGCCCGCCCTCCCGGCCACGGGACCTCTCGCTTTCCGCGACGGCGACATGGTCGTAATGCTGGGCGATACGTTCCTGGAACGCGATGGCAGCTACGGCCATCTCGAGGCAGCCATGACGGCCACCTGCGCCGGAAAACACGTGCGCTTCCGCAACATGGGATGGTCGGGCGACACTCCCCGCTGCGAGAGCCGTTCGTACTTCGGCCCGCCCCAGGAAGGATTCGACCGACTCAAGGCCCAACTCACGGAGATCAAGCCCACCGTGGTCATCTGCTGCTACGGAGCGGTCGATGCCTTCCACGGCGAGGCCGGACATGCGGACTTCCTCGCTTCCTACGAACGCCTCCTCGACATGATCGGGGAAGTCTCCCATCCTTCGGTCATTCTCATGGCTCCACCCGCCACGGGCGACCACCCGGCCCTCAAGGAACATGGCCCGAAACTCGCCGGAATCCGCGACGGCATTCAGAAGCTCGCGGCCTCCCGCAGTCATCGTTTCGCGGATACCCTTGCCGCTACCCTCCCGGTCCCGAAGAAAACCGTGAACGGGGTCACTTTCACGGAAGCGGACTACGCGGCCATGACCCCGGCCATTGTCGCCGCTCTCGGCCTGCCGGCTCCCAGCCCGGACGATGCGGCCAGACTCGCCGAACTCCGCAAGGCAGTCGTGGCCAAGCAACGCCTGTTCTTCCACCGCTGGAGACCACAGAACGAAACCTACCTCTTTGGCTTCCGGAAACACGAACAGGGCAACAATGGCGTGGAAATCCCCATGTTCGACCCCCTCATCGCCAAACAGGAGGAAGTCATCGCCACCATCGCCGCCAAATCCAAGGGCTCCAACTGACCTGTACGCCCAGCCACCCAAAAGACTCTTCGGAATCCCCTGATCCTCCCGCCCCATGAAGCGACTCTCCGCCTCCCTGCTCGCCCTCACCGCCGCCACGGGTCACGCCCAGCGCGACCTCCGGGAAATCCCCTCGACCGACCCCGCCGTCCAGCAGGCAACCTTCCAGCTCCCTGCGGATCTGCAGGTGAATCTGTTCGCCCAGGACCCCATGATCGCCAAGCCGATCCAGATGGCATGGGACGAAAAAGGACGCCTCTGGTGCGCCAGCAGCGCCATCTATCCGCACATCAAGCCTGGCCAGGAACAATCGGATAAAATCGTCGTCCTCGAGGACACGGACCGCGATGGCAAGGCGGACAAGAGCACGGTATTCTACGAAGGTCTCCTCATCCCGACGGGCATTCTGCCGGGCGACGGCGGGGCCTACATTGCCAATTCCACGGAACTCCTCTTCATGAAGGATACCAATGGCGACGGCCGGGCCGACACCAGCGAAGTCATCATGAGCGGCTTCGGCACGGAGGACACCCACCACATCCTTCACAGCATCAAACGCGGCCACGATGGCTGTCTCTATTTCAACCAGAGCGTCTACATCCACACCCACACGGAAACCCCGTACGGTGTCCGCCGCCTCATGGGGTCGGGGATCTGGCAATACCGCTCGGAAACCAAACGCGCGGAAATCTTCGCGATGGGCCACGTCAATCCATGGGGCCATGTCTGGGACCAGTGGGGCCAGAGCTTCGTCACCGACGGGGCCTACGGCGAAGGCATCAACCACTCGTTCCCGGGAGCCACGTTCATCTGCCTCCCCAATCAACTCCCCCGCATCCTCCGCGGTCTCAACCCAGGCCAGCCGAAGCACTGCGGACTGGAAATCATCAGCGGTCGCCACTTCCCGGCTGACTGGCAGGGTGATCTCATCACCTGCGACTTCCGTGGCCACCGCGTCAACCGCTTCAAACTGACCCCCAACGGCAGTGGCTTCTCGTCCCAGCAGCTTCCGGACCTCGTCACGAGCAATCATGGATCGTTCCGCCCCATCGACATTAAAATGGGTCCCGATGGCGCGCTCTACATCGCCGACTGGTACAACCCCATCATCCAGCACGGCGAAGTCGATTTCCGCGATGAACGCCGCGACCACGTCCATGGCCGCATCTGGCGCGTCTCGGTCAAGAATAGCCCGCTCTGCCCGCCGGTCGACTACGCTGCGAAATCCACGGACGACCTCATCGCTCTCCTCCGCGAGCCGGAACAATGGGTCCGCCTCGAAGCGAAGCAGGCACTCAAAACCCGACCGCATGAGGAAGTCATCGAAGCCCTCAAGAAGGCCTTTGCGGCGCACCAGGCGGACGCCAGCATGGTCCGGGAAATCACGTGGACCATGCAGACGATCGCCGACTTCGATCTGAAGTGGCCGTTCGACCGCGACCTGCTGCTGTCGCTTCTCCAGAAAGATGCGGATTGCCGCTCGGTGGCGGCCCGCGTGCTCGGTTTTGTCCTCCGGGATGGCAAAGGAGCCGAAGCCATCACGATGACGTCGCCGCTCGCCACGGACCCGTCTCCGAAGGTCCGCCTCGAAGCGATCAATGCCCTCCGCATGGCGAATTCCGCAGCGGCGGTCGAAGCGGCCTGCCGCGCTCTCGACCACCCCATGGACGAGAACATCGACTTCTCGCTCTGGCTGACCTGCCGCCAGCTCGCGGACACATGGCTCCCAGCCTTCCAGAAGGGTGAAATCACTTTCGGAGGCAATGTCGCCCAGATCGCTTTCGCCCTGAAGGCTGCCGACCGTCCCCAGGCGGTCGCCGCCCTGCTCGACCTCGTCGGTGCGGACAAGGTTTCCCCTGAGCGACTCCGCGATGTCGTCGCCCTCGTCGGCTCGCTGGGCTCTCCGGACGACCTCGGCCGCCTCGTGTCTCTGAGCGCCAAGGTTCCCGGCGATGCCATCGCGAGTGCCCTCGTCACGGCCGCCCGCCAGCGCAAGGTGCTCATCGACCCGGCCAGGGTGAGCCCGCTCGCCGCAGCCAGCGGCGATGCCGCCAGCCCGGCCTCGCTTCGTCTCGCGGGTGCCTACAAACTGGAAGCGCTGCGCGCCCACCTCGAATCATTTGCCCCGAAAGGCGGAGGTCTCGCGGACGCCGCCCTCGAATCGCTCGTCGCCCTTGGCGGCGATGCCTCGCGCGCTTTTCTCTCGAAGCTGAGCGCCGACGCCAATGCGGACCTGCGCGGCCAGGCCCTCGCGGCCCTCTTCTCCATGGACCCGGCCGCCGCCGCACCCATGACTCCGGCCTTTCTTGCTTCGCTTCAGTCGGCGGATCCGGCATCGCGACTCTTTGAAGCGGCCCTCGCCCGCAAGGATGGTCCGGCCATTCTCGCCAACGCTCTCAAGGATCAGAAAATCCCCTCGGAGGTCGCTGCCGCGGGCATTCAGAAGGCGAGTTCGGCGGGCGGCGACACCAAGGCGCTGGTCGATGTGCTCACCACGGCGGGCAACCTCCAGCCGGTCATGTCGCTCACCCCGGAGGAACTCACGAAAATGATGGCGGAGGTGCGCGATTCCGGCGACCCGGCCCGCGGGGAAACGGTCTACCGCCGCGCGGCCCAGCAATGCCAGGTCTGTCATGCCATCGGTGCCGTTGGCGGGATCGTCGGACCCGACCTCGTGTCGATCGGCTCGAGCGCCCCGGTCGATTACATCATCGAAAGCCTTCTCGAACCATCAAAGAAGATCAAGGAAGGCTACGCCACCACCATGATCAGCACGAAGGACGGAGGCGTGCACAGCGGCTTCCTTGTCCGCCAGGACGACCGCGAAGTGCTCCTGCGCGATGCGGCCGGCAATGTTTCCTCGATCCCGGCGAACACGGTCGCCAAACAGGAAGCGATTCCGGTTTCCCTCATGCCCCCGGGCCTCACCGCGAGCCTGCGGCGCGATGAATTCATCGACCTCGTCCGCTTTCTCTCGGAACTCGGCAAGGATGGTCCCTACAAGGTTCAGGAAGATGGAGCTGTCCGCCGCTGGCGCACCGCCCAACCCCTCCCGGACATGGGACGCTGGATCAGTCTCAAGGGCATCCGCGGATTCGCGGAACATCAGGCCGACCTCGTCTGGATGCCGGTCTACGCACGCACCAATGGCTCCCTCCCCATCAGCGAAGCCACGGTATTCAAGGCGGGCAACAAATCCCATGCCTCGCTCCAGGCGGAAATCGAAGTCTCCACCGCCGGAAAAGTCGGTCTCCGCCTCAACGACCCCAGCGGCCTCCAGATCTTCGCAGGCAACACCCCAGTAAATGCCGCCGCGGAAATGACCGTCGACCTCCCGGCGGGACGCACGCTCATCACGATCCATATCGACACGGCGACCCGCCGCGATCCGATCCGTCTCGTGACGTTCCGACCGGATGGTTCACCGGCCACGGTCCGCCCGGTGGGCGGTCCCTGATGGCCTTCTGCTGCGTATCTTCTGTGGCCCGGCGCGGTGCCCGCGAGCACGCGCCGGGCTTCCCGAATTCACCGCCATGCCTGCCCCACACCCCATCGACGTCTCCCGCCGCCACTTCCTCCGCGACTGCGGTATCGGTCTTGGAAAAATGGCTTTCGCGGGCCTTCTCACGGACACGTTCCTCGGCCCGGCTGGTGCCGCCGTGAGCGCCCGTCCCCCGCAGTTTCCTGGAAAGGCGAAGCGCGTCATCCATCTTTTCATGGCGGGTGCTCCCAGCCAGCTGGAATTGTTCGATTACAAGCCGGCCCTCTCGAAACTGGAAGGCAAGCCGCTTCCGCCTTCGGTGATCGGTGGTCAGCGCTACGCCTTCATCCGGCCGGACGCGGCGGTGCTCGGGCCGCGCTTCAAGTTCTCCCGCCACGGCCAGGCGGGCATCGAACTCTCGGAAACCCTTCCCCACCTCGCGAAAATCGCGGACGATATCTGCCTCATCAAGTCCTGCCGCACGGACCAGTTCAATCACGCCCCGGCTCAGATTTTCTTCCAGACGGGCTTTTCCCAGCCTGGCCGACCCTCCATGGGCAGCTGGGCCCTCTACGGTCTTGGTGCGGAATCCCAGAACCTCCCGGCCTTCGTGGTCATGAGCACCGGCGCAGGGATTTCCGGAGGCACCGCGCTGTGGAATTCGGGCTTCCTCCCCACCACCTACACCGGGGTCCGCTTCCGCAACCAGGGCGATCCCATTCTCAATGTCGCCAGCCCGCCCGGGATCGACCCGAAAGCCCAGCGCGATACCCTCGACCTCATTGCCTCGCTCAATCAGCGCCGCCTCGCCGCGGACGGTGACCCGGAAATCGCCACGCGACTCGCCAATTACGAAATGGCTTTCCGACTCCAGACGTCGGCTCCGGACCTCATGGACCTGCGCAGCGAATCGAAGGAAACTCTCGATCTCTACGGATGCGACCCCGGCCGCGCGGATTTTGCCCGCGCCTGCCTCCTTGCCCGCCGCATGATTGAACGCGGGGTCCGCTTCATCAATATCTATCATGAAGGCTGGGACGCCCACTCGGATGTCACGGGCAATGTGCGCAACAACTGCGCCGCCACGGACCGCGCCAGCGCGGCCCTCGTGACTGACCTGAAGCGCCGCGGCCTCCTCGACGACACCCTCGTGGTCTGGGGCGGTGAATTCGGCCGCACTCCCATGGTGGAAACGAACCCATCGCTCGGTCGCTCCATGGGGCGCGATCACCATCCGCAGGCGTTCTCGATCTGGATGGCGGGCGGCGGCATCCGGCCGGGCACGGTCCACGGAGCCACCGACGACCTCGGCTTCCATGTCGCGGAGAATCCGGTTCACGTCCACGACATCCAGGCGACCATCCTCCATTGCATGGGCTTTGATCACGAACGTCTCACCTACCATCACCAGGGACGCGATTACCGCCTCACGGACGTTCATGGACACGTCATCC
>JBIICE010000203.1:0-7171 GCA_044239025.1 Verrucomicrobiales bacterium | reverse complement strand
GCCCTGCCCCGTCATGTCAACGCATTCCTGCAAAACACGAACCCCGCGGAAACCATTGCTGGAAGCCGCGGGGCCATGCTGACCGACCGGATCGGGTCCCGGACGGAAGTGTGTGGGGGAACTGGTTCAGCGTGCCTTGATGACCCCGTGCATGAGTCGCCAGTGCCCGGGGAACGTGCAGAGGTACGGGTAGTCACCCGGCTTTTCCGGAGTGAACTTGATGATCGCCTTCTGAGCTGGATCGAGCAGCTTGCTTTTCGCGAGCACCTCCGGAACATCCGGAATGTAGCTGCGGGCGAGACCATCCGGAGCCGCCATCATCTTGTCCGCTTCGGCCCCGATGCGGTCGTATGACCCCGGCGTGGTGACAATGAGGTTATGCTGCAGCTGGTCCGGGTTTTCGTAGATGATCGCGACCGGCTGACCGGCTTTGACGCTGAATTCCTTGGTGTCGTACTGGAGCGTGCCGATGGTCGATTTAACCTTGAGGATCTGGTGCGTTTTGGCCAGCTCCTCTTCCGATTCCTCGGCGGTTCCAGCGGCCTTGGCACCGCTGAGGGCGGCCTTGATGGCACGGGAGAGATTCGAGGGTTTCGCTTCGGCGAGGCTGGCGATCCGCTTCTGGGCATCGGCCGGAGTGAACGCATTGAGGTTCATGGCGACGAGGGAATTGACATCCTCGAGGCCTGCCATGACGGCACCGCCCTTGGAGGCCCCGAGTTTGACGAGGCTGATGTCATCCCACCATGCCTTGCCCGTGGCGTGTCCCCAGCCGCCGTAGAGGCAGTTGATGGAGAGTTCGCGCTGACGCACCGAGGAGAACTTCACTTCAACCTGCGTCCAGTCATTCGTGCCGCGGAGCTTGCGCGACATGGGCTGCTTGCCATTGAGCTGGTGGAGTTCGAGCATGGCACCCTGACCGCCCTTCAGTTTGAAATCCTCAGTCTTGATCCAGCCGGTGAGGAGGTAATCGCAGTTCTGATCGATATCGAGATCGAAGTGGAAACTCGTATCCGAGCCGCCGTCCGATTCGATGAGGATGCATTTGCCGCCGTTGCGGCCGGCGTCGACGACCTGATGGGAAGCGCGGCCCGAGTAGGTCCGGACCTGCCAGCCGACTGGGAGGGCACCGTCCACGGATTCGAAGTTTCCGTTATTGATGAGGTTTTTGGGAGCCTCGACGGGTTTGGGTTCCTCCTTCGGCGCGTCAGCGGCCGGTTCGTCCTTGAGCGCGGCAGCGAGGTAGCCTTCCGCATGGCGCGTGGCCGCGAGGGCGCGGCCGTACGGAATCCAGCGGTCCTCCCCATTCGTCTTATCCGACTTCATGGCGTAGAGCGCTTCGCCTGCGGGCACGCTGGCCGGGAGGGAGCAGAGTTCGATGAGGGCTCCGAGGCGGACGAGAGGTTCCTTGTCCGCAAGGACGCCATTGGCAAGGAAGGCCGCCACCGTGGATTCGTCGCGCGGGAGAACCTTGAGAGCGGCGCGGCGGACACCCTGCGCAGGATGCTTGAGCGAAGCGAGGACCGCGCGGTGGACGGCGGGATTGGCTGGTGTGACTGCGCCGAGGCCATGGAGCGTCCAGAGGGAGTGGAGCGCACCGCCATTGATGCCGATGGCATCGGTCGACTGCTCCGCGAGGATTTCGAGAAGGGCTGGGACGACATCCTGATTACCGCGTTCGATGAGGAGGCGCTGCGCGTGGAGACGCCAGAGCAGGTTATCCGACTTGAGGGCCTTGAGGAGGTCGGCAGTGTTTTCCTTGGTCAGGCGGAACGACTCCGAGGGCTTGCTGTCCTTCGGTGCGATGCTGTAGATGCGGCAGCGTTCTGTGTCGCGCAGGTCCGAGACGAAGGCATTGCCGCGTCCGTTTTCCGCACGGAAGCCCCCATTGTTCTCGCTGGGGGTAGGGTTGTGCTGCACGAGGAACGAGTACCAGTCCGAGACCCAGACGGCTCCGTCGGGTCCGGTGGAAGCGTGCACGGGAGCGACCCATTCGTCGGCACCGGCCATCAGGTTCCATCCATTTTCGGCGGTGAAGTGGGTGCCTTCCTGCTTGAGCAGGGCGCGGTAGACCACGTGCCCGGTGGGTTCCGTGACGAGGGCCATGCGGTTCCAGTCGTCCTGCGGGAAGCGGCGGGCCGTGTAGATTTCGTGACCGGCCGCAGCGGTGTAGCCACCGAAGACATCGACCTGGCGCAGTTTGTCCATGATGGTCCACATGCGCTTGTTGGCATCGATGCCCGGGAGTCGGTCATAGATCTCGAATCCTTCGACGCCCTTGGCTGCGGTGAGCGGGATGGGCATGTAGAAGCTCGACTGATTATTGGCCGTGGAGCCGAAGACGTCGCCGTTTTCGTTGAAGGCAAAGCCCCATGTATTGTTGGAGGTGGGGCCGAGGAATTCGAGTTTCGAGCCATCCGGTTTGAAGCGGAAGACGCCCTGGCCGAAGCGGTGTTCTTCGCCACCGACGACGCCGCCGAAGCCCGAGTAGCCGACGCAGCCCCAGACCCAGCCATCGAAGCCGTAGTGGATATTGCTGGGCCCGGCATGGGTGTCGCCCTTGCCCCATCCCGAGAAGAGGACCTTGCGTTCATCCGCTTTGCCGTCGCCATTGGTGTCGCGCAGGAAGAACGTGTCCGGGGCGGCCACCACCACCACGCCGCCACCGGCAAAGGTCATGCTGGTGGGAATGTTGATTTTGTCCGCGAAGACCGTGCTCTTGTCCATCTGGCCGTCGCCATTGGTGTCTTCGAGGAAGGAGATGCGGTCGCTGCCATCTTCCTGTGGCCTGATGACATTGGGATAGTCCTTGGTTTCGACGACCCAGAGCCGGCCGAGTTCGTCCCATTTCATGTCGATGACATTGAAGATAAGGGGTTCGGTGGCGATGGTGGAGAGCGTGTAGCCGGCGGGAACCTGGATGTGCTTGCGGCTCTCCTCGACGCTGAGTCCTTCCTGGAGCTTCGGAGCCGGATTGCGGCGTTCGTAGTTCGGGACAAGGGCGTCCGAGTAGACGAATGGTTTCGGTTGCCATGCGCGGAATTTCGCGGCGCGTTCGTCGCCGACCGCCCACACGGTCCCGCGGTGCACGAGGTCGTGGAAGCCCGGATTGCCGAAGGTGCGTCCGTCGTGGCCGTAGGCCGTGTAGAATACGCGGCCTTTGCCTTCGGTGCGGACCCACGTGTAAGGTTCCTCCTCGCGCTTCTGGAGCACGACGCGGTCCGGGTTGCCGAGGTGATGGACGTAGGTTTCGTCCCATGTTTCGAAAGGCTGGAAGCCCTTCATGATGGGGTGGTCGAGGTCGGTGACCGACGTATTGAAGGTGCCCGTACCGTGGCTTTTGAACTGCCCTCCGATCATGGAGACGACCTGCATGGAATTCCGGAAGCAGTAGCTGGCGCAGTGCAGCGGCACGAATCCATGGCCACTGCGCACGTAGTCGAGGAGGGCCTTTTCCTGGCTGGGCGAAATCGTATCGATGTTCGCATAGACCATGAGCGCATCGTACTGCGAGAGGGTCTGCGGATTCAGGTCATCGGCATTGGCCGTGTAGGTCAGGTTGATGCCGAGAGGGCCGAGGCCCTTGAGGAGTTGGGGGAAGCGCTCAGCCGGTTCGTGATGGCCGGTGTCGCCGAGGAAGAGTACTTCGAGGCGCTGCGCCGAAACCGGGGCCGCCGCGAGCAGCCCGGCGGAGATGATCAGAAGTTTCTGCATAGTGTCGGATGGGTTACCGGAGGAGACGGGATCCGGCAAGGTGTCCATTCATACAAAATGCGTCCGGAGCCGCTATGGATTTGCGCCTGCTGCTTCCGGAGACGGCACGGCGGAGTCCGGGCTGCGTCCGCGGAGTTTCCCGAGCAGACGGCTGATGTCATCGAGAACCAGGTAATTGATCGGAACCAGAAAGAGTGTCACCGTGAACGAGAACATTACGCCGAAGGCGATGCTGATCGACATCTGGTTGAGGAAATTCTCGCTCAGTGTTCCCTGGAAGATGACCGGGAGGAGCCCCGCGAAAGTCGTCAGATTCGTCAGGAAAATCGCGCGGAAGCGGGCGGCCCCGGCGGCGCGGGCGGCATCGCCGACCGACATGCCTTCATCGCGGCATTTGTTCACGTAATCGACGAGCACGAGGCTGTCATTCACGACCACGCCACTGAGCGTGAGCATGCCGAGGACGCTGAAGAACGAGATGGAGATACCCTTGAGGAGGTGGCCCAGCGCGGCCCCGATCCATCCGAAGGGAATGACGAGCAGGATGATGAGCGGGAGCCAGTAGCTTCGGAACGGGATCGCCATGAGGGTATAGAGCGAGAAGAGCACGAAGACGAGACCCCAGAGCAGGGTTTCGAACGATTCGCGTTCCTCGCGGGCTTCTCCTTCGATGGAGATGGCGAGCGACGGGTGCTCGCGGCTGAGTTCCTTGAGGTGGGTTTCGAGGGCGGCGCGGACTGCGAGGATGTCGGCGGCCTTCTGATCGATGTCCGCGAGTACGTGGATGACGCGGGCCCGGTTGAAGCGGCGGATGCTCGTGGGGCTTCGGCCGAAGCGGTATTCCGCCGCCGAGCTGAACGGGATTTCCGATCCGTCCGGGGCACGGATCATCATTTTCTCGAGGTTATCGAGGCTGGTGCGTTCCGCTTTGGGGTAGCGGACCATGACGCGGACGTCGTCGCGGCCGCGCTGAATGCGCTGCGCTTCATCTCCAAAGAAAGCCTGTCTGAGTTGCCGGGCCACGATCTCGCGGGTGACGCCGCGCGCTTCCGCTTCCGGCTTGATGTTGACGATCTGGATTTCCTCCTTCCCGGTCGCGTAGTCGTCGTAGACGTCGTTGATGCCCTCGTACGTTTTGACGTGTTCCTGGAGTTTTTCCGAAACCGCGAGCATTTCCGCGAGGTCCTGCCCACTGATCTGGATGTCGAGAGGGGCGCGGCCGCTGCCCCATGAATCCTGGAAGCGCAGTTCGCGGGCTCCGGGAATTTCGCCGATGAGTCTGCGCCATTCGGCCTTGAGGGCTTCGGTATCGATGGTGCGTTCCTCCGGCGGCGGCAGTTCGAGGACGACCTCGCAGAGGTGGGAGGAACCGGAATTGCTGACGCGGGCCATGCTGGCTCCCATGGAGCCCATGACGGCCATGACATTCATGACCTCGCTTTTTCCGGTGCTGGCGTTGAGGTATTTTTTCTGAATGACGCCGGCCGTATCGATCATGTGGCGCATGTGGCCTTCCGTGATGTGGGCCGGGGTGCCGAGGCTCATTTCGAGCTGACCGGAGACGCTGTCGCTCTGAAAGCGGGGGAACGGGACCCATTTGAGGTGCCCGCCCTTGAGGGTGCCGTAGCTGACCGCGAGAATGCCAAGGAAGAGGGCGAGAGTGGCGTAGCGGTGCACCATGGCCACGCGGAGCACCGGGAGATAGAGCTTCTGGACGACGAAGGTGTCGAGCCAGTCCGCGATATTCTGCTGGATCTGGCCGAGGCGGCCCGGTTTGCGGTCCCAGCGGACCTTGGCAAGGTGGGCAGGCAGGATGAGTTTGCTTTCGACGAGCGAAGCCAGCAGAACGGGCACCACGACCACGGGGATCTGCTCGAAGAACGAGCCCCAGCGGCCCGTCATGACGAGCAGCGGCAGAAATGCCACCACGACCGTGAGCACACCGAATGTGACCGGGGTGGCGACGTCGAGGGTTCCTTCGATGGCCGCGTCCTCCGGATTTTTGCCGCTGCGGGCGTGACTGTAGACGCTTTCGCCGACGACGATGGCGTCGTCCGTGATGATGCCCATGACCACAATGAAGCCGAAGAGGCTGAACATGTTGATCGTGAAGCCCAGGAAGTGCATCACGATGAGACCGCCGGCGAAGGCGATGGGGATGCCGAGGACGACCCAGAAGGCGAAGGAGATGCGGAGGAAGAGAGCGAGGGCGAGGAAAACGAGAGCCCCGCCCTGGAGACCATTCCAGAGGAGGTAGGAAAGTCGTTCGCGGACCGGTCGGGAGTTATCGCGCCACAGGGTCACTTCGACGCCCGCCGGGAGGAGTTCGTGGGCTGTTTTGAGCCATTCCTTGACCGCATCGGTGACGGTGAGGAGATTCTGGTCGCCGGTGCGCTCGACGCGCACGAAGACACTGGGCTTGCCATTGAAGATGCAGTAGAGCGGGTCCTCATCGAAGTCATCGCGCACCCTTGCGACATCGCTGAGGAGGACCCGGGCTCCATTGGGTTCGGCGCGCAGGATGAGTTTTTCGAAGTCGTCGCGGCGGTAGGCCTGGCCTTTGGTACGGAGGAGGACATCACCAGCTGCGGTTTTGACCCCTCCGGCGGGAATGTCGATGCTGTTGCGGCGGATGGCCGCCGAGACATCGGCGAGCGTCATGCCGTAGCGGCGGAGGCTTTCCTCCGAGACCTCGATGGCGATCTCGTAGGGTCGGACCCCGCGGAGATTGGCGAGCGTGACGCCCGGCATCATGGTGAGTTGGTCGCGCACCTGTTCCCCGAGCCGCCGGAGGTCCTGAGCCGACATGTCTGCGCTGACGATGACGGTGACGGCCGACATGACCCGCTGATTCAGCGAGACGACCGGTCGTTCCATGTCACCGGTGAAGGTATTGATGCCATCGATGCGGTTCTTGATGTCGTCGAGGAGTTCGCGGGGATCGCGTCCCTTTTCGACTTCGACCTCGACCTCGCCGTTGCCTTCCGAGGAATAACTGCGCATTTCGCGGATCCCCGGGAGGTCGCGGATGGCATTTTCGATTTTGATGACGACGCCTTCCTCGACTTCCGCGGGGGTGGCACCGCGGTAGCTCATGCTGACGCGGACCTCGTCTGGTTCATTTTCCGGGAAGTACTCGATGGGGATTTTCTTCCATGCGAGGAAAGCTCCGAGGAGGAGGAGCATCCACATGAGGAGGTTTGACGCCACGTGATTGCGGGCAAACCAGCGGATCATCGAGTGCATGCGGGTCGGATCGGAAAATGGGGGGATTCAGGGAACAGTCCTGGGAGGAGAGTGGAACGGAAGCTCTCCCCGCGGTTCTGTCCACCGTTTCCGCCTCCGCAAACGCAGAGCGGAGGGGTGGAGGCGATCAGGGCACCAGCGGGAGGGAGCGTTTCTGCCGGGCGCTCTGGAAGGCCGTATCGACGATGCGCTGCCCGGTGCGCGAGATGGC
>JBIICE010000025.1:0-28308 GCA_044239025.1 Verrucomicrobiales bacterium | reverse complement strand
TCGGCTTCATCAACCCCAGCGCCGTCGTCAGTAATCCGGCCGGGGGCGACGCCAGCAGCGGACTGGCCGACTTCAGCCGCATGGCCTCGGTCTCGTCTTCCACTGCTACCGGCCGCCCCGCCAGCAAATGCCCCAGCACCCGGAACGATGCCACATGCCTCGGATCCTGCTCGTCCACCGCAGACCCGGGCGAGGTCAGCCACGTCACCGCTCCCCCCACGAAATCGTCCGTGCTCTGCGCCTTCACATACTCGCCGTTCATCCAGCGGCACTTCTCCATGTCAAAGCGCGCATTCGCATGATTCAGATGCTCCCAGTCAAACAAGGCAATGATCTCCTCGAGCGGCATCACTTCCCGGTCGTCCTTGGGCGACCATCCCAACAGACATAGGTAATTGCGCACCGCCGCCGGAATGAATCCGTTGTCGATGTAATAACCGACCGCCGCTCCCTGGTCGCGCTTGCTCATCTTCGAGCCATCATCATTCAGAATCAGCGGAATGTGCGCGTACTCGGGTGGTTCGGCCCCAAGGGCCCGGAACAACTCGATGTGCTTCCCGGTATTGTAGACATGATCCTCACCGCGGATCACATGGGTGATCTTCATGTCGATGTCGTCGACGACATTCACAAAGTGAAAGATGTAGCTGCCATCCGGCCTCCGGATGGTCATGTCGGGCTCTTTGCTCCGGTCGATCTTCACTTCCCCGCAGATCCGGTCGTGGAGCACCACGGTCTCCCGCGGTGACCGGAACCGCACGGCTCCGTTCTCTTCGGTATAGGTCAATCCCTGCGCCTCGAGCTTCGCGAGGGCCGCATCGTAGAGATGCTTCCGCGCACTCTGATGATAGGGCCCATGCGGTCCTCCCTTCCCTGGCCCCTCATCCCAGTCCAATCCCAGCCAGCGCAGCCCATCTTCAATCGCGGCCAATGCGGCGGGTGTATTGCGCGCCTCGTCGGTATCCTCGATCCGCAGCACGAAGACACCCCCGTTACGACGCGCAAACAGCCAGTTGAACAAGGCCGTACGGGCACCACCCACATGAAGATAGCCTGTTGGCGAAGGAGCAAATCGGACGCGGACGCTGGACATGTTGTTTCTGGAATCAGGAGATGTCTTCCGCTGCCCCCGCCGCTCTCTCCGGGCAAGGGTGAACATCGCCCGATCCCCCATAGTCCACGGAAATCAGATACAGCCCGCCGGCCGGGGCCTGATGATGATTCTTCCTCCCTCCCGGTTCCGCGAGCAAACCGCGGAACCACGATGGATCGGCCCGTCCCTGCGCCACCCTCACGGCAGCCCCGGTCAGCAACCGCACCATCCGGTACAGAAACCCATCGCCACTCCACGTGAGCACAACTTCCGGCCCCTGCCGCCCGGCCTCCGCACGGTGAATCGTGCGCACGGTATCCGCATCACTCTCCGCATCCCCGCGGAAGGCCGCAAAGGCCGCAAAATCATGACACCCCACACAGAGCGACAGCACCTCCCGCAGCTTGCCCTCATCAAGCCGGTGCGGCACATGCCACGCCCGTTGCCATTCATGCGGCGGCAGCACGTCACCATTCCACAGACGGTACCGGTACGTCTTGCCGACCGCATCGTACCGCGCATGAAACCCCGCAGCGACCGCCTCGGCCCGCATCACCCGGATCTGCGGCGGCAGATGCACGTTCAGGGCACGCACCCATGCCGCGCTGTCCATCCGCCATCCCGGCGGTGCATCGAAGTGCGCCACCTGCCCGACCGCATGCACCCCGGCATCGGTCCTCCCGCTCCCCTGCACGGTCACCGCGGAGCCAAGCACTCTGGCGACGGCCGATTCCAGCAGATCCTGCACCGTGTTTCCACCAGGCTGACTCTGCCAACCCCGGAACGGCGTGCCGTCGTACGCAATGGTCAGCTTCCAGCGCATTCCTCAGGAACGATCCGATGGCCGCAGGAATGCCCGCACCGCTCCCGGCCGCGTGGCATTCACAAACAAACCCGCCACCAGCGCCGCGAAACCGCAGAACCAGAAAACCTCCGAAGAGGGCCGATGCAACGCCCCGAAGACAGCCTGCACGCCGGACGAGAACAGGATCCCGATCCACGAAACCAGATTCGCCGCGCCCTGCACCGCTCCTTTCTCCGCAGGTCCAGGACGATGCTGCAGCACAGCTGCCACGGGTACAATGAACAGGCCCCCGCCCAATCCCAGCGCCCCGAGCGCCACCGCAAACGGCGCCACCCCAATCCCCGGCCAGCCGGCCACCAGACCGCTCACCGCCATCACGAGCGCCCCCAGCGGGATCAATCCATACTCGATCTTCCCCCGGCTCAGATACCCGGCCGCAAAACTCCCCAGCGCAATCCCGACACTCAGGGACATGCTCAGATAACTGATCTGACGCGGACTGAACCCAAAGGAATGCTCCGCAAAAATCGGCAGATTCAATCCCACCAGCGCCGCCACAAACCAGAAGGCCGCATTCCCCCAGTTCGCCCGCATGAGATCCCGGTCCTTCGCCATGGAACGAAGCTGACGACTCAGCTCAGCCACAAAGTTCAGCCGCAGGGGCTTCCCCGGATCAGCCGCCGGAACTCTCGTGATGAACAGACTGCTCACCCACCCGGCCAGCGCCACGGCCACGAGAAACCAGCCAGGCCCGGCACTGCCCGGACCAAACCGCTCGGCCAGTTCCCCAGCCGCGTAGATTCCACCGATGATCCCCAGAAAGGTCAGCAGCTCGAGAATCCCATTGCCCCAGCTCAGCTTCGATACCGGCAGCACCTCGGGCAGAATTCCATACTTCGCAGGACCAAAAATGGCACTGTGCACCCCCATCAGACAGATCGCTCCCATCTGCATCCCAAGCCGCCCGCTCGCGAGCGCCCACGCCGCAAAAAGCATGATCCCGATCTCCGCGGTCTTCACCCAGCGCATGACACTGCGCTTGCTGCAGCGGTCCGCCAGCCAGCCTCCGAACATGCTGAACAGAATGAATGGCAAAGCAAAGGCGGCTCCGGCCTTCGCCGACAGTGCCATCTCTTCCTGCTTCCCGAGATGGAGCGCCAGCACCAGATAGATGACGAGTTGCTTGAGCGCATTGTCACTGAAGGCCCCCTGCGCCTGCGTGAACATGAGCGCCCAGAAACCCCGACTCCAGCGCGCCGGTACGGCCTGTGTTTCGTGTGACATAGATTGGCGGAATGTTGGTGGCTCAGGCGGCGCACGCAAAGCGCCGTTTCAGAAAATGATGCGTCGGCACGTACACCAGACCTGTCAGTACCCCGAACCACGCAAACACATACGCCGCAGGCGGCAGCAGCTTCTGCGGCTCGCTCTCGCTCAGCCCGAACACATAGTTCACATTCCGCGGCCGCAGATCACCGGCACCCGACACCCCTGGTCCGGGCAGCAGCAGGAAACTCACCGCACACAGCACCGCCGCCAATCCCGTCCAGCCTCGCAGCGCCCTCGCATCATATCCAGTCCGCCCAAGCAGAAAGAGAAGCAGGAACGGCAGCCACCCATGGAACCCGGACAGGGCCCGCAGATAGAGCGGCCTCCCTCCGTCAAACATGTAGGCAGTCATCCCGGTCAGCTTTCCTCCTGCCAGCTCCGCAAGGAAGTCGACACACCACACCATCTGCGGCAGCAGAATCCCGACGGCCGCCAGCGAAATGAGCCGCGCACTCCCCGTCCACACGCCCACCAGCGTCAGCAGCAGGGCCACATCACAGAAGTACAGAAAGTTCGTCGGCCCGTAATGCCACCAGTACACCGGGATCAGTACGGCCATGAATGCCGTGTACCCCCATTTCACCCACAGGGGGATTTCACGCGGCTCGGCCGCTCCAGCTGATGTTGTCGGTTTGTCCATGCCTCCCCGCTTCCCACGGCGGCACCGTTTCATCGAATTGATTCGCCTCTGCCGACCATTGCCGGCATCAATGACCCCGCCGGGATTACGGTGGACAAGCCCGCGGATTTCCTGACCTTGCCCCCAGCCCCACTCTGCCATGAAACGCCGTTCCCGCCTGCTGCTCGCCTCGCTCCTCGCCGCTCCCGTAGCCGGCGGCCTGCTGCTCCAGGCCATCGCCCGCCACCAACTCTCTCCAGATCGCCTCACGCTCCGGCTCGAAGCCACCCACAACTGCCGCGCGGAAATCGAATCGGCCAATGTCAGCCTCTTCTCCTTCCCCGCCACCGTCGAGATCCGCAACCTCCGCATGGTCCCGCGCGACGCCGCCGCAGCCAGCGCCACGCCACCTTCCCAGCGCACACCCCTCCAGGTCGCGGAAACCATGATCGCCGCAGATCGCCTCAGCCTTGAAACGAATCTCTGGAGCCTCCTCACGGGTAACCTCTCGGTCCGCCGGATCGCAGTGGACCGACCCGACATCCGCGGGGTCCGCGGCAAGAAGGGCGAGAAATCACTCGACTCCCTCCTCGCTCCACCGCCTGCTTCCTCTCCCGCGGCCGCCGCGCCGCCACCGGCAGCCGCCAGCCTCGCCGCGGAAACGGAACCGGAGTCGGATTCCGCTCCGTCTCCCGCGCCACCCTTCAAGGCGGCCAACCTGCCCTTCGCCGCGTCTCTCGAGGAAATCCGCATCCGCAATGGTGCGTACTCGCTCCGCAACGACCGCAAACGCACCTTCACGGAAGTACGCGACTTCAACGCCGCCCTCACCGGCGTCCGCATCGACCCCTCGAATCTCGCCTCCGCCAACGAGGCCACCCTCAGCGCCGGCGGTCGCATCGTCATCGATAACCAGCAACTCTCGGTCCGAACCCTCGATCTCCTGCTCACCCTCGACGGGAAAATCCAGCCTTTCGATCCCGCCACCGGCGAACTCAATGGCTCGACCACGCTTTCCTGCGTGGCCCGCAAGGGTTCCTCCGTGAACCGCATCCCCACCATCGTCAGGCTCGGAGAACGTCTCGACAAGCTCAAATCCGACATCGGCCTCGCCATCGACCTCCCGTCGGAGGGCGTCCTCACCCGCGATACCAGCCTGACCGCCACCGTCCGCGACCGCAGGCTCTACCTCGCCGACGATGTTCTCTTCCTTTTCGATACCTACCGCATCAAACTCGACAGGGAAAGCTGGCTGGCCCTCGAGACCGAGGACCACCTCTTCAATGGACGGCTCCAGGGCAGCACGGAAGTCAGCCGCAGGGCGCTCGCCGGCGTCACCGATTTCTTCCGCGGCAAGGACCCCAAACTCGCGGAAATCGTTCAGAAGAATGTCCTCAGCCGCATCGTCACGGACAAAGGTCTTCTCTCGATTCCCTTTGAATCGACCGGAGACATCGGGAAGCCGGATGTCGATTTCAGTGCCAAATTCCGCGAAACCCTCACCGGCTCCATGAAGGATGCCGCCAAGGACCTCCTCCTCGACGCAGCCTCGGGTGGCGACGCCCTCAAAGGCGCCGTCGATACCCTTCTCAACGGCTTCCTCAAGAAGGCGATCGGCAAGGACAAGGACAAGGACAAACCCTGACGACACCAGCACTCACTACCCCACACAGATCATGATCACGCTCACCGGAATCGGCGATGAAGCCGGCAACCCTCTCGACACCCAGATCAAGGCCACCAAGGCGCTCGGCTGGCAGCATATCGAAATGCGGAACGTGGAAGTCCCCGGTTTTCCCAATGGCAATGTCCACGACATTCCTGACGCCGCCTTCGACCAGCTCGCCGGATCCCTCGCGGACCACGGCATCTCCATCAGCGGCTTCGGATCAACCATCGGCAACTGGGCCAGCCAGATCACGGACGATTTCTCCCTGACTCTCGAGCGCGCCGAACGCGCCATCCCACGCATGCAGCGGCTCGGCACGAAACTGATCCGCGTCATGAGCTACGCGGTCCTCAAGGACGAACACGGTCACGACCTCCCGCACCAGCACGAACAGGAACGCTTCCGCCGACTCCGCGAACTGAAGCGCCGCTTTGACGACGCCGGTCTCGTCATGGTCCACGAAAACTGCATGAACTACGGCGGCATGAGCATCAGTCACGCCCTGCGCTGCCTCGAGGAAGTGCCGGGCCTCCGCTGGGTCTTCGATACCTGCAATCCCATCTTCAATGTGGACCGCGACAACCCGCCTCACATGCAGGATCCATGGGAATTCTACAAGGCAGTCAAGCCAGCGATCGCCCACATCCACATCAAGGACGGCATCTACAACCCCGCACGCCGGGATGCCGACTATACCCTCCCGGGCCACGGCAGCGGCCGCGTCGCCGACATTCTCAGCGACCTCATCGGCAGTGGCTACGAGGGCTTCGTGAGCATTGAACCCCACACCGCTGTCGTCTTCCACAGCGCCGCCTCGGCGGACAGCAGCAGTACCGACCCGGAAACCCGCGCCCGCAACCAGTTCGATAGCTACGTCAGCTACGGCCACGCCCTCACGGACCTCCTCGGCACCATCCCGGGAGCCCTCTGAAGTTCAGCGCCCCCACAGAGGACCAACTCAGCGCGCCAGATCGGGCAGCGCCAGAAACCGCCCGCTGAACAGCAGCCAAGCCAGCAGCAGGGTCCAGAACACATTGAAGGTCTGCGCCCCCAGAAAGGCAGCGGTGGCCCCGCCATTGCCGCGGCCAAAAAGATCAGCCGGGCGCGTCTCCAGCCCAATGCTCACAAAGGCCATCGCAAACCAGATGGTCCGCCAGCCTTCAATCGTCTTCCGCAATCCCGCGGACCCGAGTTCCGCCGGGCCGAACGAAAACAGGAGCGACGCCACCATGAAACCCAGCACAAATTTCGGAAACCGTTCCCAGATCACTGCACCCGACACCTTCGCCCCATCCCCTTTCCCCCGCGATGCCCACCAGATCGAAATGAAGAGGGCCGCCACGCCGATCAGCACGTTCTGCGTCACTTTTACAATGACTCCGGTCTGTTCGGCCACCTTGCCAAGCTGCGCCCCGGCGGCGGCAACCGAACCACTCGTGTCCAGCGTCCCCCCGAACCACGCCCCGGCCACCATTTCGGACATGCCCGTCCACTTCGCAATCCACGGCATCACCACCATCATCGGCATCGCCACCAGCATGACCAGCGACGTCACCAGCGACAGCTTGCGCCGATCACCCTGAATCACCCCGCAGGCCGCAATGGCCGCACTCACCCCGCAGATCGAAACCGCGCTCGCCATCATCGCCGCCGTCTCGTCATCCACCCGGAACCGCCGCGCCAGCCACAGGGCAAAATACCACACCACCGCCACCACACCCAGCGCCTGCATGATGCCCAGCTTCCCGGCCTTCATCAGTTCAGGAAAGGCAATCGTCGCCCCGAAAAGGACGAGCCCCGTCTTGATGTACAATTCGGTGCGCACCGCGCCCGCCAGCAACCGGTGCAGCCCGAGCGACCCGCCCAGCATGCCCAGCAGCAGCGCAAACAGCACGTATTCCAACCCGAGCGCCTTCACGGAAGCTTCCCCTGCGACCACTTGCGCGACCATCCCGAGAAGAGCCACCCCGGCGGTCTGAGAAAGCAAACCCGCCTTCCACCGCCCTCCTCCTCCCAGCGCCATCCCGGCAACCGCCACCACGACCGCAATCCCCATCACGGACGCCGCCGCCCGCAGATTCTCCCCGCTCAGCAAGCCCGATAGTCCCGTGCCCGCCGACCAGCGGAAGGACGGAAAAAAGGACGGAATCACCCCGGTGGCGAGCAGCGCCAGCATCACGCCACCCAGCACCACCGCCACCCAATCCTCCGAGAGACGGAAAACCGGGGACGGCTGCTCAGTCGATGTATCCTTCATGGACCCAGATACTCCCTACCCTCAGCGCTTCTTCCGCAGGAAGGTCGGAATGTCGAGATCCTCCCCCTCCTCGACCGTCGGCTCCACCTTCTCAAATCTTCCCCGCGCCCCAATCGCCGGGGTCAGATGCTCATCAAAGGTCTGCTGCCCCTCATCGGCCACCGCCATCGGCTGACGCGCCACCCCGGAGTCGGCCCGGACCGCCTTCTCCCGCTGTGCAGGGGACGCAGCCTTGGTTTCGCTCGGAAACAGCTGCGGTCGCCCTTCCGCGGAACGGCGGCCTCCCGCCGACCGCTGGCCAGCAGGAATCGGCCGGATCGGCGTCACACGCGACGGTTCCGGAACCCGCAGACTGATCACGAGATCCCCGTCCGCTTCGTTGGGCACCGCTGGCTTCACCGCTGCGGGTACCGCAAGGGATTCATCGGCCTCTGGCTCTTCCGGCTGAACCCGGGCGGCCTCGGCCTTGACGGGCGCAACGGTCACCAGTTCGGGCTTCGCAGACCCATCGGCCTCGGCCTTTTCGGTGGCCTGACCCCGCCGCAGAATCTCCTTGAGATCGAATTTCCCGGATGGCCTCTCCCCGCCGCGCGCCACCTCGGCCACCACCGGAGCTTCCTCCACCGCCGCGGCAAGGGAAGGGTTCTCGACCATCGCCGGAGCCTCGCTGCGCGGTGCCTGAACGACTGGGGTCACAGGAGTCACCTCTGCCGAAACCTGCCGCACTGCCGCGCGGGCTCCCTGGGAACGGTTCGGCGGCGCAGACAACGTCACCGTCGTCGATGCCGGCATCGCCACCAGTTCGTTCGCCGGCTCAATCGTAACCGGACGCACAGGAGCCTCCGGCATGACCGCAGCCACCGCAACGGGCTCTGGCTCCACGACCGGAACTTCCACCGCAGTCACCGGTGCAGGCACCACCGGTGCCGCCTCCACCAGCGGAGCCGCAGCAACAGGAATCATGGCGGCCACATCGCGCACCGGAACCACAGGGGCGTCCGGCAACGGCTGCACATTCACCGGGAGCGGTGGCGGTGCCACGACCCCCAAGGCCGGAGGCGGTTCGCTCTTCGCCACCACTGTCTCCACAAGGCTGTTTCCACCGCGCGAAACCGATGAAATGATGGTCACGGAAACCGCATCCTCCATGCTCGGATCCACCGCGGCTCCGAAGAGAATCTGCGCATCGCTGCTCACCTGCCGCCCCAGTTCACGCATCAGCCCCTCGATTTCAAAGAGCGTCAGGCTCCGGCCGCCGCACACATGCACCAGCACGTTGCGCGCCTTCTCCAGCATCTGGCCACGGTCAAGCAGCGGACTCTGCATCGCGAGGGTGAGGGCCTGAGTGGCCCGCTCCTCGCCCTTGGCCTGACCATACCCGAAAAGGCAACGGCTGTCGGCATTGCGCAGCGCTGTCATCAGATCATCCATCCCAATCCGGATCAGCCCAGGCTGCTTCACCAGACTCGTGACAGCGCGGATGCTCTGTCCGATGATCCGGTCGGCCGTCGCAAAGGCTTCCCCCACACCCTTTTCGGGCAGTACCATGTCGCCCATCCGGTCGTTCTCAAAGGTCACGAGTGCATTGGCCTGGCGCCGCAGGTCCTCCAATGCCGCCATGGCCTGACTCATCCGGCGACGACCCTCGAACGCAAACGGCATGGTCGCAAACACCACGACCATGGCCCCGGACTCTCTTGCCATCCGGGCCACCAGCGGAGCCGCTCCGGAACCGGTGCCACCACCGAGGCCCGTGCAGATGAAAACCATGCGCCGGTCCTTGAGAGCATCCCGGATCTCCGCAATGCTCGCCGCCGCCGCTTCGTGCCCCAGTTCGGGGTCACCCCCGCATCCCAGCCCCAGCGTCAGACTCCGGCCCAGCTGCACTTTGCTGCGCACCATCCCGGCCTGCAGCGCACGCGCGTCGCTGTTCATCGCCGTCAGATCCGCGCCCGTAATGCCTTCCATGGCCAGACGGTCAATCACATTCGCACCAGCTCCGCCAATCCCGATGACACATACCGGTGGCACACCGACCGCTCCCGCGGCCGCCGTCTCGTTGTCTAGCTTGATTTCAATCATGGCTTCTGTGTTGGTTTCAATTTTGAGTCTCCCGGTTGTCCGTGCCCGGGATGAAGTGGTTCATGAGATGATGCCCAGCATGCGCGCCGAGCCGCTGAGCAGTCCGGCGAATTTCTCCCGCAGCCTCGCGAGGGCCCCCAGCTGCGGACGCTCGCTCTCCATTCTCTGCGCATAGCGGATCAGCCCGATGGGCGTGGCATACTGCGGACTCTCAAATGCCGAAGTCAGCCCCGTCATCGGAGTGAAACTCGAGCGCCGCGCCGGAAGTCCAAAAACTTCCTCGGCCAGCTGATCAATTCCCCGCATCTGACTGGTCCCCCCGCACAGATACAATCCGCCGGCCAGCCGGTCGATGTGTGCCCCCTTCGATGTGAGCCGCTTGCGCACCAGCTCGAAGGTTTCCCCGAGCCGGGCCCGGATCACATCGTTGAGCACGTCCCGCTCCACATCCCGGCCGTCAAAGGTCGTGTCGGAGGGCAGATGAATGATCTCTCCCTCCTCGGCCGGCAGGGCACAGCCATGTTCCACTTTGAGCTTCTCCGCGCGCGAATGCGGGATCTTGAAGACGATCGAGAGATCGTTGGTCACATGATCGCCACCCACGCCAACGGAACCCGAGGCGACAATGGCCCCTTCTTCGTACACCACATAATCGGTGGTCCCTCCCCCGATGTCGAGCAGCAGCGCACCCTGTTCGCGGGCTTCCCGGTTGAGCACGACCTGGGCGGCCGCAATCGGAGCGAAAACGACGTCTTCCACCACCAGCGGCAGCTCCCGCAGGCACCGCACCGTATTCTGGACACGGCTCCGGATCCCGTGCACAATATGATATTCTGCCTCGAGCTTGCGCCCCATCATGCCCACCGGATTCTGCACCCGTTCCTGTCCATCCACCCAGTAGTGCCGGATCATCCGGTGCAGGAAAATGTGCTCGGGCGGAATGGCCACGTTGCCGGCCTGCTCCCGCACTTCCTCAAGGTCATCGTCCGTAATCTCGTTCTGATCATCGGGCATCCGCAGTACGCCACGGTTGTTGCAGCTCTCCACATGAGGCCCCGTAATCGCGAGCAGCACGCTCCGGATCATGATGTCGCTCCGGTCCTCGGCCCGCACCAGCGCGTCCTGCAGACAGGTCTGTGCGGTCTCGAAATCCACGATCTCTCCCTTCCTCACGCCGCGCGACGGGGCCTGCCCCACGCCGAGGATCCTGATGGTCCCATCACTGCGCGCATCCCCCACGACCACACAGATCTTGCTGGTCCCAATCTCCAAACCGACGTAAATGCTGCTTCTGGCCATGGTTTCAGGTCCTCGTGCTCGCAGGTTTCACCGCAGCCCCGCGGACGCTCGCAGGAACTCCCCTGCGCTCCGCTTCCATCTTCCGCACCACGGGTTTCCCCGCAGACTTGACTGGTGCCCGCACCGACCGCGCCGTTTTCCCCGCAGCCCCCGAGGCGCTCGCCGATGACTTCGAGGCGCTCGCCGATGATTTTGAGGCGCTCGCCGATGATTTTGAGGCCGGAGGCTTCACTGATAAGGTTTTGGCTGGTGCTGCTGTCGCCGCTGGCGTCCTGACGGTTATGCTTTTCGCGGCCGGAGGCTTCACTGATGAGACTCTGGCCGGTGCGGCTTTCGCCGCTGGCGTCCTGACGGTTGTGCTTTTCCCGGCCGGAGGCTTCACTGATGAGACTCTGGCTGATACTGCTTTCGCCGCTGGCGTCCTGACGGTTGTGCTTTTCGCAGCCACTGACGCCGAGGCCCTGACCGTCGGAACTTTCGCCGCCGATGACCTGACGACGGTAGTGGCCCTGGCAGTCCTCGCGGCCCTCACTGCCTGGGGCTTGGCCGCGGCCGCCTTCAAGGCCACCGCCCCGGCGGATTGCGACGGTCGTGCCGTCACGGCAAGGGACCGCACTCCCGCGGAGGCCACTGCCGCCTGAACCTTCCCGGGGGCGCTGCTTTCCAACGCGGTCTCCGACCCAATGGCTCCAGCCTCCTGCGGTTCGTCGGAAAACTGGAGGGCCACGGCATCTTCTTCGTCCGCTACAAAACTCACGGGTACGTTCCTCGCCGGCTGCAGATCCACGGTGGCCACCTCGCGGCCGTCACGCCCGGTTGCATGAAGGACCGCCTGAAGCCGGTCCAGACAGAGACTCAGACTGTTCCCTTCGACCGGAAAAATGTATCGCCCCTCCGGCCGCACCACGGCGGTCACGCTCCAGGTCCCCGGCACCTCGATCTTCCGGACCGCCCGCGGTTCGTGCCACTGCCGCCCTTTCATCAGATCCAGCAACTCAATGGCGCGCAGCATCTCCATCGATTTCACCGTCTGACCAATCACCGCCACCACACCCTCATGCGCCTCGATTTCCGGCAGATTCACATACGAACGGTGCATCTCATCACAGGGAATGACCATCCCCCCGGCATCCACCGCCACCTGCTGCTCAATGTTATAGCCAGCCGCACATCCCGTCAGCCACGCCACCGGAAGTCGCTCCTCGAGTTCCACCACCAACCGACCGGGCAGGCGGCGCTCGACCCTGACTTTGCGGACCTTGGGGAGTGATTCCAGCCTCCGCCGCACGTCTTCGAGATCAATATCGAGAACATGCATGTTCCGGTGCAGCCCGGCCACCCGTGCGGCCACCTCGGCAGAAATCGCCCCGTTGGTCTGAAACTGAAATTCCTCGACGGCATAGGCGGGATTCGCCCGCACCGCACTGCTCCACACGTCCTGAGCATGCACCGAGAGGAACAATACCAGCGCGAACCCCATCACGAGCTTCCCCGCAGTCCACAGCGTGCCCCGCAGTCGCATGGCGCGCTCGCGGCCCGACGGCGGCACTTCCACCGCCAGCCGCACATCCGAACCAGCACGCACACGAAACGGCCGATTCCCCCGACCCTTGGGACGGGATCTCTTCGACTGCGGCAGTAACCAGCGGAACACAGTTCAGTTCAGTTCAGACATTCATCGCTTCACCTGCAGCGACAGCTCCAGAATCCTCGCGCACAATTCCGGGTACATGATGCCGGCAGCCCGCGCCGCCTTCGGCAGCAGGCTCGTAGCCGTCATTCCGGGAATCGTGTTCACTTCCAGCACCCACGGCCGGTCTTCCCCATCCAGCAGGACATCCACCCGGCTGTACACCTCCACCCCAAGGGCTCGGTGCGCCGCCATCGCCGCATCCTGCACCCGCCTGGTCACCTCCGGACTAAGATGGGCAGGACAGAAATAGTCGCTGCCCCCCTTCCCCGTGAGCCAGGGATACTTGTTCGCGATGTCGTAGAATCCATCCCGCGGCTGAATGTGCACCACCGGCAGAACCTCGTCCCCGAGGATGCCCACGGTCAGCTCCTTCCCTTCGATGAATGGCTCCACCAGAGCTTCCCCGCCAAAACGCTTGAGATCGTCAATCGCCCCAGCCACCTGCGACGCCTCGCGCACGATGTGCACTCCCACACTCGACCCCTCGCGCAACGGCTTCATCACCAGCGGCACCGGAATCTTCACATCGGCCGCGACAGCACCCTCCAGCGGCAGCAGCTGGTAGGCCGGCGTCGGTACCCCGCATGACACAAACCGCTCTTTGCTCCGCGCCTTGTCGAATGCCAGTTCGCTGCTCACTGACCCCGCCCCGGTGTACGGCACTCCCCTCGCCTCCAACTCCCGCTGCAGCTGACCATCCTCCCCGTATGTGCCATGCACCACGTTGAAAACCACTTCGGTCCCCGCAGGCACCGTCACGCCATGACCCACCACGTCGATTTCCACGACCGTGGCTCCCAGCGATTCCAATGCTTCCTTAACCCCCTTGGCCGTCTCCAGCGAGACCGCCCGCTCCGATCCGGGCCCTCCTTTTGCCAAAGCAATCACTTTTCCCTGAGGTCGCATGCTCTCTGATTTGGGTTTGGATTTATAAGGAATCGTTACAATTTTCAGCTGTAATTAAGCCAGCCGAACTTCCAGTAAAAACGAAAATTGTTTAAATGAAAATGGAAAATTTAGTATTTTCCATAGACTGAACCCCGCAAGTACGTAGGGTAGCGTTTTCTGAAAGGGCCACGGCTCCGCCGGAGCGGATGACTCATGGCAACCCGTCGACCAATCCGCCGGGCAGGGGCTCTGACGCCAATCCCATGGGCTTCCCGGCCAGATCGGCCAGAACGAGTTGCCCGCGTTCCACCCGCAGCACCGCCCCATGGTCTCCCGCGTCCCGGAACAGCCGGGGATAGCTTCTGACCAGTTCATCTGCCACCCGCCGCGGGAACATGGAGCTGCCGCGGAAATACTGATGACCGTTCCGCTCCACATGCGGGATTCCCAGTTCGGCCATCACGGCCAGATCCTGCAGGAGAGCCACCGGGGGAATGTTCGACAGATCCTCACCGCTCAGAATTCCCCCGCCCGACCGCAGCAGCACGAGGTTGGCGAGACCTTTCCCGATGCCTTTGCAGTTTTTGTGACTGCTTCCGGCGTAGCCGAGACGCAAGGCCCGCGGCAGATCGTCGAGGGCGGCATCGGCTTCGTCGATGATCACCGGAGGATGCCGGTACCATGCGGACAGAGCTTCCCCGGCGGCGTCATCGAGCGAACCTTCCCGCGCCAGCGGTTGCTCGACGAACAATAATCCGCGTTCCATCCATTTTCCGAGCATCGGGTCGGCCATCCATCCCTCCCAATGCTCGCGGAACACCCGGAAGTCGGGATAGTTCTCGTTCGCATCAAGGGTGAAGCAGGATCCCGCAGGCAGCAGCGACGCGATTTCCCGCAGACGCAAGGCATCGTCCCCGCGGCGGCCGGAGAGCTTGATCTTGAAATGCGTCAGCCCGTAAACGCGCACATTCTCCTCGAGGGTGTGCGGCAACCCATCCCCCACCGGTTTCTCCACATCCCCTGCGGTCAGAGGATCGCTCAATCCAACGGTATGACGCAGCACCATGCGCTCGGGCCAGGGATCGGCGAGAAAATCCTCCCATCGTCCCCGCGGTCCATCCGGCCGCATCGATGCCGGCTGAAGTCCGAGCAGGCCGCTCCGCAGCATTCCTCCGAGACTCTGCCCGCAGCTCTGCCCAAGGGCATGCAGCACGGCCCGTTCCAGCAAGGCCGTTCCCATCTGGACGAGCAGGGCCGGAAAGCGCGGCAGACTCACCATGCCACGCTGGGCCCCGTAGAGCCGACGCCACCACTCCGCGTAACTCGTCCACCCGCCGCAGGCCATCCGGGCCGCATGACGCAGCACCTCCCCCATGTCCTCGACATCGTCCCCGTGACTCGTGCCCGCCTGTTTCACAAACCACTTCGGCACGAGCGTTTCCGCCGCCACTCCGAGCCACTCCCGTCCCCCGGCCTGCACCCGCACCTCCGCGAACACATGCGGAGCCTGTTCCATGCTTGCCATCCCGTAACGGAACGGAAACCGCGTCGCCAGCATGGCATGACGGTAGCGGACTTCCGCGACCGCAAACGCAAGGTGTCCAGCGGCCGTTTTCATGTCGTCAGTGCTGCTCCGCCGTCTCAGTCCACCGCGGCCGCAAAGCGCGCCAACCCTTCTTCGAGCGTCACCCTCGGACAACCGAAATTAAGCCGCACAAAGCCGGGCGACCCGAAATCGGCACCGTTGTTCAGCGCCAGCCCCCTCGACTCGAAATGCGCCGCCGGATGCTCATACCCCAAAGCCCTCACATCGAGCCAGGCCAGATAGGTGGCCTCAATCTGCGGCATCAACACCTGCGGAAACCGCTCGGCCAGAAATCCCGCAAGCCGGTCGCGGTTGCCCCGCAGGTACCGGCACAACGCCAGCCGCCACGCCTCGCAGTCGCGGTACGCCGCCGCGGTCGCCGCAAAACTCAGAGGGCTGGTCTCCGCCACAAAGGTGTTCTTGGCCCCCTGAAACCGCCGTCGGAGAGCCGCGTCGGGAATCACCGCAAACGCGAGTCCCAGACCGGCCACGTTGTACGTCTTGCTGGCCGCCATCAGGACGATGAGCCGCTTCCGCAGCCGCTCGTCCAGGCGGAGCGCCGTGCAATGCATCGCTTCCTCGGGTTCCAGCAGGAGATCGCAGTGAATTTCATCGGAACACAGCAGCAGATCATGCCGCTCACAGAATGCCACCAGTTGCTCCAACTCGCTTCGGCTCCATACCCGCCCTACCGGATTGTGCGGACTGCACAGCAGAAACAACTTCACCGCCGGGGTCACCACCCGCTCCATTTCCGCGAAGTCAAAACGATACCGCCCCTCCGCGTCGCGCGCCAGCGGCACCGTCACCAGTTCACGCCCCGCATCCCGATGCACCTTCAGAAAGGGAGGGTAGACCGGCGTGCAGGTCATCACCGCATCGCCCCGCTCCCCGGCCACGAGCGCCGCCATCGCCAGCGCCGGCACCATGCCCGGCAGCCACATCAGCCACCCGGGATCCGCCTCCACCCCATGCACCCCGCGAAGATAGGCCAGCACCGCGTCCACGGCCTCGCCCGTCGCCACACTGTACCCCAGCACCCCGTGATCCAGACGCCGGCGGATCGATTCCAGAATCGGCTCAGGTGACACAAAATCCATGTCCGCCACCCACATCGGCAGGACATCCCGTCCCTCGTAACGCGACCACTTGAGACTGCCCGTCCCGCGCCGCTCCACGGGTCGGTCAAACTGCGATAAATCGTCCAGCTGCATAGGGTGGGCATGAAAGCCAGTCCGTCCGGCCTGACCAGCGCAAGATTGCCGTCAGTTCCAGAAAAACCGATTTGCCATTGCACCCACCCCAGGCCTTCCGTTCCTCCGTTTCCCATGGAAGTCTTCGTTCTCAAGGACCGGCAGCGCACGGGTCCCTTCCCCGTCTTTCGGCTCCAGGAAATGCTGGACGACGGCGAAATCTCCCCGGAATCGCTCGTCTGGCACGAGGCCATGACCGCGTGGACCCCGCTCGCTGCAGAGCCGTCCCTCCATTCTTCCCTGCGCTTCACCAAGCCGTCGCCTCCACCCCTGCCGGCAGAAGCGGCGGACGATGACCCCCATTCCCTGTGGCGGCCGCGTGAGCATCCGGATCGTTCCGGGTCCGCATTTCCTCCCCGGTTTCCGGGCCAGCCTCCCCTGCCGGCTACCCATCCATGGCGGCGTTTCTTCGCCCGGCAGCTCGATCTGCTGCTGTCGCGGGCCGCCTGCACCGGTGTGGCCGTCGCCGCCGGGTCTGCGGATATCTGGCTTTTCCTCCAGCCCACCACAGCCCTTCTCATCTTCAGTCCGGCCGTTTTCATCTTGGCGGAAGCCGCCCTTCTCAGCACTCTCGGCACGACGCCTGGCAAAGCAGCCCTCGGGCTCCGGGTCCTCGCCACCGACGGATCCCGCCTGCCCTTCGCCGTCGCTCTCAAACGTTCGTTCCTCGCCTGGACCGGTTCAGGCTTTGGCCTCCCTCCCGTCTACCTGATCCCGCTTCTGCAGTGGGTCCTCAGCTACCGCTTTCTCGGGAAGTACGGAGACACCCTCTGGGACCGCGCCGCCCTCTCCCGCGTTTCCGCCACCCCGCTCCGACCAGTCGGTCTCGCTGCGGCCATCGTTTTCACCGCTGCGTGGATCTATGGAACATCGCACATCCTCCTCCATGCCCCCATTTCCCCGGCGCTCTCCGAAAAGCAGCGTGAAACCATCGAACGGTTCCGCGCCAGCCTCCCTCAGGCCGCCCCCGCGGCTTGCCTCGACTCTTTTCCCCCCATTCCCGGTTTGACACCGGCACCATCCCAGCCATCATGAGCACCTTGCCCCGTTCCAACCGGGAGCAACACCCCCAATTCGGGCTGTAGCGCAGTTTGGTAGCGCGCTTCGTTCGGGACGAAGAGGCCGTGGGTTCGAATCCCGCCAGCCCGACCATCTCCGCCCCACTCCGGGAAACACCCCCGGAGTGGGGCTTTTTCGTGGGCTCGACTTCTGCCAACCTCAATCCTGCCGCAATGCTGCCAATGCTCCGGGCTTGTCAGCACCCGCCGGGACCCCGCACCCCATGCAGCGTCATGCCCCCGATCTGTCCAAGGGCGGCGAGGTGTTCCGGTCCGGTGCCGCAGCACCCCCCAAGCACCGGCACCCCATGTCTCCGGTGCAGTTCCGCCATGGCACTGGCCCACGTTTCCACTCGGTCGGCTTCCGTGACTGCCGCTCCATCAAGCTGCTTCACATTGCGCGACGAACCGTTGGCCTGAATTCCAAGAAGCCGGCCAAGCTGGCCTTCCGCGTAGGCCGACAGGAGGAAGCCGGGATGCGTGCAGTTCACGAAGTATCCCATCGGACCGCAGCCGGGCGGAAACATGGCATCGATGGCCCTCATGGCCTCGGGCAGTTCCGTGCCGTCGAGCACTCTGCCATCCGTGCCGGCACAGAAACTGATGACATAGGGCTTCCCGGTGGCTGCCATGACTCTTGCCACGCCGGCCGCCTCGGCGACCGCCGGCATGGTCTGAGCCAGCAGGAAATCCGCGCCGGCTTCCGCCAACTGCTCGATCTGCCAGCGGTGAAAGCTCTCGGCTTCCGCCATCCCGGGAGCCAGTTCCGGGCGGTAGCAGTCATGGCGCGGACCCACGAGCCCGCCAATGAGCACGGGAGGCTGGTCCGCCGGACGTTGTCGGCATGTTTCCCGGAGAAAGGAGACGGCATCGCTCACCATCGACGGTCGCATGCCCGCGGACGCCAGCCTTTCCGCATCCATCCGCCACGTGGGGGCCGTCAGCAGAATCGGCAGCCGACTGCGGTGCGCGATGCTCAGATACTCCCGGTAGATGGACGCCATGGCTGCCCGTGCCGCCTCCGGGCCGTAGATCAGCGGAGCATTGAAGAGGGTCGGGTGCAGACTGATTCCCGGCATCCGGCGGAGCCGCTCAGCGACCGCGCATTCCGCCAGCACCAGCCCCGAGGTAGCCAGAAGTTCCTGCAGCATGTTCCCGCCAGCATCGTCACCGCCATCGGCCCAGCGCAATGGAAGGTTCGCCCGTGCCCGCTGCAGGCCGTCCCCGGGTGGCCTCGCCGGCGATTGCGGCTGCCCGCCGGAATTCCGCGCCGTATCGACGCCGCCGCCGGACTTGCAGGCAGCCGCCGCCTTTGCTAGATGCGCATCATGAAATTCCGCGGCCTTCTTCTGCTGCTGCCGGCTACTGGTCTGTCAGTGGCGGCCGAAACTCCGGCAGGGGGCCTGACCCTGCGCTGGCAGCCCGGGGTCCGCTACGTGCAGCGACTCGAGATCCGGCAGAACGGTCTCCTGCCATCAAAGGAAGGCCCCCGATCCCAGCACGCCCGCATCTCCGCGGAGCAAAGTGTCCTCGTCCGCCCACATGAACGACCCGACTGGAGCTATGTCGGCGTGGTCTGGGGAACTTTCCGGATCTCCGGAGCCAATGGCGACGACGCCTTCGCCTACGATTCCAGCCGTCCGGCGTCCGGCCCCGATGCCGCCGTCACGGAAGTGGGCGACACCGTCCGTGCCTACCTCGGAAGGGAATTCCTGTTCGAGCGCGACCCCGCGGGCAGGCTGGCTGCCACCCCTCAGTTTGATGCCCTGCTGGCCGACATCGTGAAAAAGGTCCCCGATGCCAAGGGCCCGGTCAAAGCCTTCTTCAGCAAAGCCAACATCACCCAGCTCCTCCAGCTGGGAACGTTGCCGTCTGTTCCCGATTCCCCTGTCGACGCCGGTGCCAGCTGGCCTTTCGAAACCAGATTCAGCATCCCGGCGGTGGGCGACCTCTCCATGTCAGGGAAATGCACCCACAATGGACGCTCCAGGCGCGGCGGAGCGATCTGCACGGAAGTACCAGTCTCCGGGCGGCTCCGTCTCGTATCCGGTGCCGCCATCTCGCTTCTCGGCCTTAAATCAGCGAGCGGCACCATCAGTGGCCACGTCTGGTTTGATGAGTCGCTGGGCTGGGCCCGCGAATCGGAAACCACATGGACGGTCACTGCCACCCTCGGCGGAATTGCCTCCGCCATCGATGGCTCCGAACAGAGGGTCCCCCTGCGCTCAACTACCCGCTTTGTCCTGCTGCGCACGGAAAAGATTCCCTGAACGGAAATCCCTTCCCGCATGAGCGGTCGCAGGAGCCGACCTCAGTGCAGCCCAACGCTCCGCCAAGTGCGGCCGACCGGGTCAGCACCTCCACCACCAGAGCCGCAGGCCAGCGCTCCGCACCAATCCCTTACTTGGAGTCGAGATTCGACTTCATGTCCTCATCGGACAGGGCCTTGGTCTCGATGCCGTTGGCAGGGACTTCGCCACGGGCAATCCACGTGATCGCATTGAGCACGACCTTGCGGAAGTCGTCGTTCTGCCAGTTGCGGTGGAAATGAGCCCCGGTGAAACCAAAGCCCCGGCCGGCATCGCCATTGTCGGCGACCCACATGAGATGCTGCGCTTCCCCTTTGGCGATGGCCTCGCGCACATGGGGATTGCCGCTGTGCGCCCCGTCCCCACGGTTGAGGGTTTCCGCCGGTGGCAGCGCCGTCAGAATCGGTGTGACCCCCTTCATGCCTTCACGGAACCGCATGTGGTAGTACCATTCGTCATTCGCTTTGAAAGGCTTCACCCCGCGCGTGACATCATGCTGCGGGAAACTCCCGTAACTCGCTTCCCAGTGCGGATTCACGCTCCAGTCGGTCTCGAAATACCCACCAGTCCATTTCATGAAAAGTTCGCCGCCCGGACCCTTCGGAATCTCCACCGCATAATGGATGCAGCCAACCCCCATGCCCTTCGCCTGGGCTGCCTCGACTTCCGCAAGGTGCGGATTCACCATGTGCCCGCCGCCTCCATCCGAGTACATCACGAGGGCATTCGCGTTCTCCAGCGCCGAACCGTCCGCCGGCCAGCCATTGGAGTAAACGGTCGAGTAAATCCGGTCGGACGCCGCTTCATTGAGGAGCCGGCTCAGCAGCATGCATCCAGCGCGGTGCTCATGGTCTCCGGGACCGTGGCTGACGCGCCCTGCCACGAAAACAACTTTCTTCACGCCTTCCATGGGAAGCCTGCGCAGCTTGATGTTCCGGAACTGGACCTTCATGGGCGGCCCGGCGTGCAGCTGCAGCGCCAGCAATCCACCACGGCGGCGCATCTCGGTGTCCTCGTCAGTCACCGAAGCCGTCATCTTCCCGTTGATGTAATTCTCGATCGTGAAGCCCTTCGCGACAATCCGGTAGGTATTCCAGTCGTTCTTCCGGATCCCGGCCTGAATCTCGGCGCTGTCGCCCACTTTGCCCTGCACGGTCGGCTGGTGATTGGCCCCGATGACGGTCTTCTCACCGCGGTTTGCCAGAATGCCCCGGTAGGCCTCGCCGTAGACGATGCCGCTGTAGGTGTCCCCCGCCTCCATGTCGGCCTGGTAGCCACCAATGGCCCACTTCCGGTCCGGCAGCCGGAAACTGCGCACCTGGACCCCGCTGTTCCCTCCCTCGAGCTTGTACTCCAGCGTGAGTTCGAAGTCGTCGACGTCCCCGCGGTTCCAGATCAGAAAGGTGTTGGCCTCCGTGGGGACTTCTGCCGTGGTCTGACCCGTGATGCAGCCGTCTTCCACCTTCCAGAATCTCGGATCTCCGTCCCAGCCCTCGAGAGACTTGCCGTCAAAAATCGCCGTGCCCTCCTGAGCGCCGGCAGTGAGGGTGAAGACGGCGGCGAAGCAGGACAGTATGAGGGTTCCGGGTTTCATGAGGCAGATCGATGGCGAAGGATGATGATTCCGTGGCGATACGGGCGGCCAGCACGCCGTTTTTCAAGACATTCCCGCGACTTCATTCCGCTCCCCCATGGCAGTTTCTCCGTACCGGAATCCGTAACCATCTTGTTTCCCTGAGAGACCGTGCTTTCGTACTTTCCCGACCGAGATGTCCCCCACATGAAAACCGCGTCCCCTTTCCTGCTCCGTTCCCTCCCGCTCGGACTGCTGCTGGCCTTTTCGCTGACTTCCTGCGGCAAAGCCCAGGAATCTTCCTCGCCAAAGCCGGACAGCACCTCGGGCGTCTTCCGCAGTTCGCTGTCCATCGACAAAACCCCCATGCAGCGCAGCGGGGCTGTCCTCAAAAGCTACGCCGACATGCTGGATAAGGTTCAGCCGAGCATCGTCACCATCCAGACAGGCATCGAACAGCCCGCCACCCGCCGCCGCTCCAGCGACGAGGATGTTCTCCGCTTCTTTTTCGGTCTGCCCGCCGCACCCCAGCCCCGCAGCAATGGAAACAGCGGCAACTCATGGCAGCAGCTCGGCATCGGCTCCGGCGTCATCGTCAGCCGCTCCGGCTACATCATCACCAACCGCCACGTGGTCATCCCCCCAGACCTCGACATGGAACTGCGCGACTACATCCGCATCATGAAACTCCGCGTCAGCATCCCCGGACGCGAAACCCCCGTCCTCGCGGAACTCATCGACTTCTCGTCGGAAACCGACATCGCTGTCCTCAAAATCCCCGGAACCGACCTCCCCGCCGCCACACTCGCCGACAGTGATCAGGTCCGGGTCGGCGACGTGGTCTTCGCCCTCGGGGCACCCTTCGGCATCGATAAAACCGTCACCATGGGCATCATCAGCGCTCGGCGGAACGATGAAGTGCTCGCCGGATTCGAAAAACAGGAACTCCTCCAGACCGACGCCTCGATCAACCCGGGGAATTCCGGGGGACCGCTCATCGATGCCGACGGCCGCATCATCGGCATCAACACCGCCATCTATTCCCGCTCGGGAGGCAACATGGGCATCGGCTTCGCCATCCCCATCAACAAGGCAGTCGCTGCCGCCGACGCCCTCTCCAAACCGAGGGGCTACCTCGGGGTCCAGCTCGCCGCCGTCGACCAGCGCGTGGCACGCCTCTACGGTTTCAAAGGCGGGGCCTTCGTCGGCTCCGTCGAACCGGGTACCCCCGCCGAAAAAGGCGGACTCCGCGAAGGCGATGTCATCCTCGAAATGGACAGCACAGCGGTCGGCAGCGACACCGAACTCCGCCAGCGCCTCGCCGCCCAGTCGCCCGGAGCCCGGGTCCGGCTCTCCATCCTGCGAGAAGAAAAGAAGGGGGAAATCACCATCACCCTCGGCGACCGCAACCGCTTCGGACCGTCGACAGACGGCTCCGACAACTCCATCGCCGGAGCCCCTCCGGACAGCGGCGATTACATCGTCGGCATGAAGATTCTGCCGGTCGCAGATGCCGACCGCGCCACTCTCAACCTCCCGGAGGGCGTGCCCGGTCTCCTCGTGGCCGCCATCCAGCCGAATTCTCCGGCCGCCAGCGCCGGACTGCGCCAGGGCGACATCATCCTCCGCATCAACTCGCGTACCCCCGCCACCGCCGGGGAGGCAGCCGACGCCATCACCACCCTGTCCCGCAACCGCATGGCCATGCTGCACGTGCGCCAGGGCGACGTCACGAAGCTGATGAGCCTCGAGCTACCCTGACCGGTTGGCAAGGCCCGCACCCCGATGCCATGACATTTCCCTTTTCCTCGCTCGGCGGGCGCCTTGCTGCCCGCAGCGGCATCCTCGACCTCATGGATGAACTCGGCAAGGCTCTCACCACCGACCCGGAAATGCGCATGCTGGGTGGCGGCAATCCAGCCCACATCCCCGCCGCCAATGCCCTCTGGAGGGAGCAGATGGCCGCCGTGATGGCCGACGGCGACCGCATGGAACGAATGCTCGGGAACTACGACCCTCCCCGGGGTCATCCCCCCTTCCTGAAGGCGCTGGCCTCGTTTCTCCAGTCTTCCTGCGGCTGGCAGGTCACTCCGGACAACCTCGCCGTCACTTCGGGCGGCCAGACTGCCCTCTTCTACCTTTTCAACCTCCTCGGCGGCACCATGCCGGATGGTTCTTTCCGCCACATCCTCCTCCCCCTCATCCCGGAATACATCGGCTACGCCAACCAGGGCCTCGCACCCAATCTTTTCATCGGCTGCCCCGCCCTCATCGGAGAAACCGCCCCCCACGAATTCAAGTACCGTGTCGATTTCCCGGCAGTCGAAGCCGCCCTCCGCAAAGGAAACATCGGAGCCATCTGTGTCTCGCGTCCCACCAACCCCACCGGCAATGTCCTCACAGACGGCGAAATCCAGCAACTCTCAGCCCTCGCAAAGGCTCACGGCATCCCCCTCATCATCGACAACGCCTACGGCTTCCCCTTCCCCGGTGCCATCTTCACCGACGCCACCCCGTTCCTCGACAGTCACGTCATCCTCACGCTCAGCCTCTCAAAACTCGGCCTCCCCGGCACCCGAACCGGCATCGTCGTCGCTCCCCCGGAAATCGCCGGGGCCATCGCCGCGATGACCTCTGTCACCGGTCTCGCCAACAGCAACATCGGCCAGCAACTGGTGCTGCCCCTGCTCTCGTCGGGTCGGCTCCTCACGCTCTGCCGCGAAACCATCCAACCCTTTTACGCCCAGCGCGCCCGCGACGCCGAAGCGTGGATGCATCACGCCTTCCGTGACGTCCCGGACTGGTCCATGCACCGCATCGAAGGCGCGTTCTTCGTCTGGCTCCGCCTCACCGGCCTCACCATCCCCTCACGCCAACTCTACCACGAACTGAAACAAAGAAAGGTCCTTGTCGTCCCCGGCGACCCTTTCTTCTTCGGAATCGAAACCGACTGGCCGCACCCACACGAGTGCCTCAGAATCAACTGCACTGGCCGGGAAAACACGGTTCGGGAGGCCCTCGGGATCATTGCTTCCACCGTCAGAGAACTTTCCCACTGATATTTCCGCGGATCCGGAGTTGCGGAAAATTATTTCATTTATAGCTTTTATGGCTTACACCCATAAAAATGAAGGTCAAAGTCTTCTCGATCCCCATCCGCACCAACACTGTAGGCCGCAACCCCCTCCAGGATCTCGAGGACCAATTGAACGACTACCTTGAGGACCACCCAAACCTCACCGTGACCGACCTCAAGGTGAATTGCCTCACCGCCCCGCAGGACGTGAAACCTGACAACCGTTCGCCCATGCATGTCAACGCGGTCACGCTGCTCGCCACTCTGCTCTTCAAGGAACGCCACGAGGAAACAACGGCTGCCCGCCACCGGGAATCTTCAGGCTCCACCTTCCCAGTCACGGTTTCCTCTTTCCTGGCTCCCTGAAAAAAGGACCACCTCCGCCTTCTTCAGGAGTGAGGTGGATCCATGGCGAGATACCCAACATCACCCGCCGGACCATTCTCGACAGCCTGCCTTACCGACAGCCTGCCTTGTGGCTAGCTTCGGGTGAGCCCCAAAGACCCCGCAACCAACGCATCCCGGCCTGTCACTTCTCAGGAACGGGCGCAGCAGGAGTTTCCACAACCGGCGCAGCAGGAGTTTCCACAACCGGCGCAGCAGGAGTTTCCACAACCGGCGCAGCGGGTGTTTCCAGAGCTGGCGCGGCGGGAGTTTCCAGAGCCGGTGCGGCGGGAGTACCGAGGTTGACGGCTGGGGCGGGCAATGCCGCTGGAGCGACCGGGGCCGCCGGGGCCTGTTCCGCCACCGGGGCGGTTTTCGGGAGATTCAGATTGCTGAACTGGGCTGCTTCCCGCGCCTTCAGGATCGCGAGGAGGAGACTGAGCACGAAGAAAAGCACCCCGAGGTAAACGGTCCCCTTCTGGAGCACATTGGTCGTCTGACTTCCCCAGATCTGATCGGTGACGCCGGCACCGAAGGCCGCACCGAGTCCTTCCTGCTTGGGACGCTGCATCAGCACCAGCACAATGAGAAGCAGGCAGACCACCACGAGCAGGATGGTGACGAGGACAATGAAAACGCTCAGCATAAGGGGAGGGAGAATGAATGGTTCATCCGAGTTGTAAAGGGAGCGTTTCCCGGTCCCGTGGCTGCCTCGGAAAACTCCGGAGGGGCCATTTCACGGCTTCGGATCGTAGAACCGCAGTGCCTCGATGTCGCTTCCGAACTCCCTCAGCGGATACATCCCGCGCCCGGCCCGGGCACCGGGGTCGCGCACAAGGTAATCGTAACCCTGCTTCCCGCAGATCACCACAAAATGGGTCGTTCCGCCATCAGGATAACGCAGCCGCACAATCACCGGATTCCCCTCCAGCAGATTGTCATCAATCAGCCGGAACGACGCATCGTTCTCGTAGGCAAAGCTGACTTTCTCCGGGGCCATCTCGGCCGCCACCTCCCAACGGATCCAACCCTCGGGAGTGTATCCGTTCCGCGCTGTCAGAAAATCATTCAGCCGCTGCGGGTCCGTGTCGATGCCATAGGATGCCAGCACCATGGCCGCCGAACTCACGGCACAACCGGCACTCGCCAGCGTGTCCGCCGACGGCCCCAGGCGGTCATCCGCCCAGCGCGCATCACTCTGCCGGAACGTCGGCACTTCAATTGCCAGACGACGCGACAGAAACCGCCCACCGGATGGCGGCAGCTTCTTCTGGAGCTGGGCCCATACTTTCTTCTGCCGGTAATCCCGCACCATCCACGCAATTCCTGCCGCCGTGGCCGCCACCAGCAGCAACGACCCCGCCATCATGACCGCACGCCGCCGCAGAAACGGCACCGCCTCCGCCGACACACTCGGCGAGGCTGCTGAAGATGGCTCGGACTCGGACATGATAGCGAATCTGAAAACGGAAATGTCAGGAGGGCAACCGCAGCGTCTGTGGCATTGCATTCCCTTCACTCCACGCCCACCAATCCGCTCAACTTCCCGACCCGACCCGCGCCGCATGCCGCCATCCCCGACCTGCCAGGTTCTCATCACCGGTGCCGGCATCGCCGGACTCTGGACCCTGCGGCGACTCCTTGCCGAAGGCTACGATGCCCTCCTCCTCGAACAATCGGCCATCGGTTCGGGTCAGACTCTCGGCGCCCAGGGCATCCTCCACGGAGGAGTGAAATACGGTCTCGACGGCTCCAGCCGCGCCATCGCCGACAGGCTGCGCGCCCAACCCCCCCGCTGGCTCGACGCCCTCGCGGGCCAGGGAGAACTCGACCTTTCCGCCGCATCCATCAATTCCCCCTGCCAGCACCTCTGGGCCGCTGATTCATGGCTCGCCCGCGTCGGTGCCACCGTCGGATCCCGCGCCATGCAGGGCGAAGTGAAGCGTCTCGACCCCGCCGACTGGCCGGACGCCCTCCGCTCCGGCGGACACCGCGGCAGCGTCTACGAACTGGCAGAAACGGTCCTCGACGTCCGCAGCGTCTGCACCGCCCTCGCCGCTCCGGTGCGCGACCGCATTTTCACCGCCGCCATCGATTCCATCGAAGCACACAACGGTCACGTCGCCTCGCTCCGCTGCGGCAATCTCAGCCTGACCGCCTCGGCCTACCTTTTCATGGCCGCCACAGGCAACGAATCGGCTGCCTCCGCCCTCGGCATGGGCCCCGAGGCCACCCAGCGGCGTCCGCTCCGCATGATCATGGTCCGCGGCAGACTTCCCAGGCTCTTCGGCCACTGCGTCACCGTGAGCCCCAAACCCATCGTCACCATCACCAGCCACACCATGGCAGCGGAAACGGTGTGGTACCTCGGTGGCGGGATCGCAGAAGACGCTGCCACCCTCTCGGAAACCGATGCCATCGGACACGCCGCCGCCGTCATGGCCCGCGTCTTTCCGGCCATGAATTGGCACGGCCTGCAGTGGGCCTCATGGCAGGTCGACCGCGCCGAACCCAATGCCGCCAGCCGCCTCCCGGACGGCCCTGCCCTCCGGACGTCCTCCAACGCGGCTGTCGGCTGGCCCTCGAAACTCGTCTACGCGCCCGCCCTCGCCGACCTCGCTGCCTCCTTCGCCGGACAACTCTGCGCTCCCTCCGGCTCCACCAGCCAGCTTCCCATGCCCCCAGCCCCCATCGGTTCCTACCCATGGGAAACTTCCTCATGGCATTCCCTGTGACCCCGCTCCCCCTTCAGCCCTTCGGCTGCACCGGCATCTCCTGCTCCACTCTCGGCATCGGCACCGTGAAGTGGGGCCGCACCGAAGGCCTCAAGCACGCCCCCTTCGAACTGCCGGACGACTCCACCCTGCACGCCCTTCTCGATGCCGCCGCCGCCGCCGGAATCAATGTGCTCGACACCGCCCCATCGTACGGACTCTCGGAATCCAGACTCGGTCAACTCCTCGCCGACCGGAATCATGACTTCACGGTTTTCACCAAGGCCGGCGAAAACTTCGAAAATGGCCGACCCCGCTGGGACTTCCGCGCCAACTCCATCCGCCAGAACATCGAAAACAGTCTCCGCTTTCTCCGGACCGACTGCCTCGCGGGCGTCACCCTCCACTGCCCGCTCGACGACCTCGGGGTCATCACGGCCTCGGAAGCGGCCGCCACCCTCGCCGCCCTGCGCACGGAAGGAAAAATCAAACTGTCCGGATTCTCCGTGATGTCGCCCGAAGGAGGCCTGCGGGCTGTCCCCCTCTTCGATTACCTCATGGTCGCATGGAATACCGGTTTCCAGGAACATGAAACCGTCATCCGTGCCGCCGCCCACGCCGG
>JBIICE010000202.1:0-7240 GCA_044239025.1 Verrucomicrobiales bacterium | reverse complement strand
CGTGACCGCTCCGCTGAGCTGGGAATGGAGGAGCATGTCCTGTTCGGCGGTGATGCGGTCCGAGAGAACCGCCTGCGCCCGTTCCGAGCCGCCGGGCAGGCGGAGTTTCTTCCACATGAGGTAGAGGTTCGCCTTCATGAGCCGGAAGAGTTTCGGCAGGAGCATCCAGAGAATGACGACGAGGGAGAGGCAGGTGATCAGGCCCGCCAGCGGGTGGAGCAGCAGGAGAGCGAAGATTCCTGCCACTGCGATGTCTTCCGCGATGCTCGTGAGGATATTGGAAAGCGGCTCCGGAGTCGTGTTGATGAGAAGGCGGAGTCCCGCCTTCGTCATGTGCGTGGTGAGTCCGGCGAGTCCCGCGAGGATTCCTGCGGCGGCGCGGTAGGCCGGGTCCGCATTGCCCATGACTTCGAGGGCGAGGAGGACCGCCCCGGCTGGGCGGATCACCGTGTGCAGGGCGTCCCAGAGGCTATCGACCCACGGCACCTTGTCGACGAAGGCCTCCAGCAGGAAGAGCAGGAAGGCGACCGTCATGACTGCCGGGTGGGAGACCAGCGGGAGGCTTCCGCTCAGGCCGATGGCGTCGAGCCAGCCCATGCGGGAGGCGAGTCCGGCGAGAAAGGTGGTCAGGTAGAGATTGATCCCCGAGAGGAACGCGAGACCGAGGGCGAGGCTGAGAATGCTGACGGCGGGCATGGCAGGATATCAGGAACGGATCAGGAGGAAGGGCGGCCGAGTTCGCGGGCGCGTGCAGCCGCGGCCTCGACACAGCGGATGATGGCCGAGCGGATTCCGCCGGCTTCGAGGGCGGCGAGGCCGCGGATGGTGGTGCCGCCCGGGCTGGTGACCTGGTCGCGCAGGACCGCCGGGTGGAGTCCGGTCTCAAGAACCATGGCTGCGGCTCCGGCGACCGTCTGGGCTGCGAGCCGCAGGGCTTCCTCGCGGGGCAGTCCTTCGTGGACGCCGCCGTCCGCGAGGGCTTCGATGACCGTGTAGATATAAGCCGGGCCGCTTCCGCTGACGCCGGTGACGGCATCGAGGAGGGGTTCCGTGACCCGGGAGACCGTGCCGACGGCACCGAGGATGTCCGTGGTGGTGGCGATGTCCGCTTCCGTGGCGAGATGTCCCGGAGTGAAGGCCGACGCGCCTTTGCCCACGAGGGCCGGAGTATTTGGCATGACGCGGATGATGCGGTGGTTCGGAGCGGCCCGTTCCATGTCCGCGAGCGTGACGCCTGCTGCGATGGAAATGATGAGCTTGGGTGGCAGTCCCTGGAGTGATGTCAGCAGAGGGACGACCCCGTAGGGCTTCACGCAGACGAGCACGGCGTCCGCCGTCGCGGCGGCCTCGTGATTGTCGCCGGCGATGCGGATTCCAGGAATGGCATCGGCGGCGGCGTGGCGGGCCGCCTCGACCGGGTCGCTGATGATGATGTCCGCGGGCGTGCAGAGGCCGCGGCTGACAATGCCCCGGAGGAGGGCCGTCCCCATTTTACCGGAGCCGAGGCATGCGATCGTCATATGCTGGGAGGCCATCAGAGTTCGTTGTATTTGAGATTCGAGCCCCGAGCCTTGTCGGCCGGGTAGCGGGATTCGTTGCGTTCGATTTTCTCGAGCATGACCGTGGCGAGGTCGAGCCCGAGGTTGTCGGCGAGTTCGAAGAGGAGAATGGCCACATCGGCGATTTCCGAGGCGACCTCCGGTTTTTTGGCTTCGGCGCGCAGCCATGATTCCTCCGGGGATTTCCAGACGAAGTGCTGGAGGAGTTCACCGGCCTCCGCGGCGATGGCGACGGAGAGGTCTTTGGGGCTATGGAACTGCAGCCAGTCGCGGGCATCGCGGAAGGAGCGGATGCGGGCGGTGATTTCCGGAATGGAGGACATGCAGGGAGCAATGGAGGGGAAAGCCGTGGCGGCAACGAAAACCCGCGGGTGCGGAATGGGTCGGAAGGTGACAGGTCAGGGGTGGGCGTCACGTTCGGTGGGTATGTCTCTGCAAACCTCTCTGTGTCTTTCTCTGTCGCTGCTTCCGATCCTCGCGTGTGCCGATGCCCCCCTCAATGCGGCGGGCACGCTGCCGCGGGACGCACGCCTTGCCGTGGTGGGCGATTCCATCACCGAGCAGAAACTCTATTCGCGCTATATTGAAGCGTATGTGGTCGCCTGTGCCGGCCGTCCCGATGTGCGCGTCTTTCAGTTCGGCTGGGGCGGTGAGACGGCGGGTGGATTTGCGAACCGGGCGGTCAACGACCTTGGTCTGTTCCACCCGACCACAGTGACGCTGTGTTATGGAATGAACGACGGTGGCTACCGTCCGTTTGATGAGAACACCGGTAAGTCGTATGAGGGATCGATGCGGAACGTGCTCACGATTCTGAAGGACAACGGGATCAGGCATGTGGTGGTGGGGTCGCCGGGGGCCGTCGATACCTTTCATTTCCGGCGCGACAACTTTGCGCCGAAGTCCGGGGCGGATGGCTACAACGAGACCCTGAGTCAGCTCGGGGCGATCGGGAAGAAGCTGGCCGGGGAATTTCAGCAGGTCTTTGCCGACGTGCATGAACCGATGATCGTGGCCATGAAGCAGGCCAAGCCGGTGCTGGGGGAACAGTATGCGGTCTGCGGCGGGGATGGTTTTCATCCGGATGCCAACGGTCATCTGGTGATGGCGGCAGCATTTCTGAAAGGGCTGGGCTGTGATGGCAGCATCGGGAATCTGACGATCGACATGAATGGCGGGGCGAAAGGCAGCGAGGGACACGCCGTGGTTTCCGGCAGTGGCGGCGCGGCGGAATTCGAGAGCGTGCGCTACCCCTTCTGTTTCACGGGCGACAGCAAGGATCCGCACGGGACGCGCAGCATCGCGCCATTCCTGCCGTTCAATCAGGAACTCAACCGGCTGACCCTGACCGTGAGCGGACTGAGTGCCGCCAAGGCGAAGGTCGAGTGGGGTGGTGCGGCGAAGGAATTCAGCCGGGAGCAGCTTGCTGCCGGGGTGAATCTGGCCGCGGAATTCCCGGCCACGCCATTTGATGCGGGCTTCAGCGACTACCTTGATAAGGTGGGAGAAAAGCAGCAGTTCGAGACCATGCTCATCAAGCAGCTGGTGACGAACTTCCGCTACTTTGATGGCGATGCGAAGGCCGATCCGGAAATGGCGGCGGCCTTCCAGACCCTCAAGTCGAAGCTCGCGGCGAGGCATGAAGCGCTCGACATGCAGGCGCGGGCCGCGTTGCGTCCGGTGCGTCACACGGTGAAGGTGACCCCGCTCTGAGCTTCCGATCGCATTCCTCCGCGGGCATCGGCAGGCTGTGGTCTTCCGGTGGCCCGCCGGGGGAAGCGGAGGCCGTCAGCAGTCGCGCATGACGAGGCTGCGGTTCTTCCAGAAATAGGCGAAGCCCGACCAGATGGTGGTGATGCCTGTAATGGCGAGGAGGACGGGAATGGCCCAGCGGGTATCGAGGAGTGGAGCCTTGAAGAGGGGCGCGCACCATGTGAACGGGACCTCCGACGAGGCGCGGTAGAGCAGCAGGTAGCTCGCGGTGACCATCTGCCAGACCGTCTTCTGTTTTCCGAGACGGTCGGCGGAAAGGACCGCGCCCTGGGCCGAGGCCACGAGGCGCAGTCCGGTGACCAGGAATTCGCGGGCGAGAATGGCAATGACGAGCCAGCCCGGGAGCGTGCCGCAGCGGTCGTCCATGAGCACCACGAAGGCCGCCGCCATGAGGACCTTGTCCGCCAGCGGGTCCATGAGCTTTCCAAAGGCCGTGATGAGATTCCGTTCGCGCGCAATCCTTCCATCGAGGTAATCCGTGAACGAAGCGATTCCAAAGACAACGGACGCCGCCGAAAACGCCCACGGCAGGCCGGAATAGGCCAGCGCCACGAAGACAATGGTCAGACCGAGCCGGGCGACGGTCAGCTGATTCGGCAGGTTCATTTCTGGGGAAAAGGAAGGACGCTGGTCCATGGGCGTGGGGTCGGCTGAGCACAAGGCGATTCCGTCACGTGTGCGGTCGGCTGGGTCCCCTGATTTCCGGCGATTGTCTGGCTCCGGCGGGCGGACTGTGATACATTGAGACCATTCCCATGAAATTCCTGACTGCTGGATGGTGTGCGCTGCTTCTGATGGTTACTGGCCTGCGGGCCGCCGGGCCTGGTCCCGGGGAGAGCGCGGCAAGTCCGGCGGTTGCCCGGATACTGGTGCCGGCTCCCGGGCAGCCTGGCGACATCGAAGTACAGTTTCCGGCGGCCATGGTGGCAATGTCGGTGGTCGGTCAGGAAGCGCCCGCGGAGCGCCTGCTGGAAGTGACCCCGGCGACGTCGGTGCCGCTGCGCTGGAGGAGTACACGGAGTGCCGTGCTGCCCGTCGGGCAGTTGCCGATTGGGGGATCCGTGACAGTCGCGCTGAAGGGTGGTCTGCGCGATTTGAGCGGGAAGGAAGTGGCGGTGCCTGCGCCGGTGGTGATGACTGGGCCGGGATTTACGGTGACGCAGGTGACACCGCGATGGTTTGCGCAGGGAGGGCCGACGGCCCGGTTGCCGAGGGTGATGATGTTTTTCAACGACGAGGCCGACCCGGTGCTGGTGGGGACGCTGGCCGAGTTTCGGGATGGCAGCGGTCGGAAGGTCGCGGTGCGGGTGACGGTGCCGAAGCGTGCGGCGCTGCGCCGTCTGCCGGTGCCGGTGGGAACGTGGGCCGCGCAGCAGCAACCCGGTGAGGGGCTGGCACCTGATGCAGAGATGAATTCCGTGGTGGCCATTGAGCCCGCCGCGCCGCTTCCGGTGGGAGAAAAGTGGGTGCTGGTACTGCAGGCGGGGCTGGCCAACCGGAGCCGCACCGCCGTCCTTGCGCAGGAATACCGTCTGCCGGTCGGCGACATTCCGCCGCTCGCCATCATGGGGATCGAAGCGCAACCGAAGCTCGATGGCCCGCGCTCGCTGATCATTCATGCCAACAAAACGGTATCGACCGACGAGCGTCCTGTGAACTGGGCCGAGTGGGTGGAGATCAATCCCGCACCCGGGGAACTGAAATGGCAGTCGTCGGGTTCCACGGCCACCGCGGCAGGAGCCTTTGCGCTTGGCGTGCCGTACGAGGTGAAGATCAGGCCCGGGCTGACGGCCGCGGACGGCACGGTTCTCGAGATACCCAGTTTGCACCACGTCACTTTTGCGCCGCACCAGCCCCAATTATCCATGCCGGTGTTCGACGCGCCGCAGTGGCTCGGCGGGCAGGCGGAGTTTGCGCTGTCCAGCGCGAACCTGCAGGGCGTGGATCTGACCGTGAAGCGGGTCGCTCCGGATCTGGCACCCCTGGCGCTGCGCGGGTATGGAGCGTACGAGAATCAGAAACAGGATGGTTCCCTGACGGCCATTCCTCTGCCCGCCGTGCCTGGCCAGACGGTGCTGAAGAAGTCTGTGCCGTCGGCGGTCAGGATCGATCAGAGCGAACGCTTTGGCTTCACATGGGCCGAAGCCGGCGGCGGTCAGCGTCGTCCCGGCCTGTACTTTGTGAACGCGGAAGGCACTCCGAAGGATCCTGCGTCGGCCGGGTGGGATGGCGGCAGATCGTACCAGTCGCAGCGGCGGGGCGGGCAGTCGGTGATCATGCTGACAGACCTTGGCATCGCATGGAAGCGCGGGTTCGAGAAGACCACGATCCTTGTGTTTTCGCACACGACCGGTGCGCCGGTGGGCGGTGCCCGGGTGACGCTTTTCAATGCCGATGCCGAGCGCGTGCGCGAAGTGGTGGCGGGCGGCGACGGGTTGGCGGAATTTGCGCACGAAGGACTGGAGTGGATGGTGGTGAGCCATGGCGATGACTATCATTGTGCTCCGCTGACTGGTTCGCGGCATGCCCTTGGCATGTGGTCGTTCGGGGTGCCGAGGCAAACCCAGGAAGACCGGCGCGAAGTCATGCTTTTCACGGAACGCCCCGTGCACCAGCCCGGTGAAACCGTTTATCTGAAGGCGATCAGCCGGATGATGGAGAACGAGGCGCTCGTCCTGCCGCCGGCGGGTGACGCGGCCACGCTGAAACTGCACGATCCCCAGGGACGCCTGCTGCAGGAATCGCAGATCGCATTTTCGGAGACTGGTTCGTTTGATGGGACGCTGAAGCTGCCGTCGGCTGTGGTTGGCTGGTACCGCGTGGAGATCGCCTTTCCGCCGCCGGCGGGGGTCGGAGGGGAGGTGCGCCGTGGACCGGCGTTCAGCACCTTTGTGCTGGTGCAGGAGTATCAGCCGAACGCCTTCCGCATCAGCTTCGGGGAAGAGGCGGTGCGGCGCGAAGGTGAAGTGCTCCACCTTCCCGTCCAGGCTGCCTATCTCATGGGTCAGACGCTGAGCAAGGCGACCCTGCGCTGGACGTCGCGCCTGAGCGCCGCAGGATTCTCTCATGAGAAGTGGGGGGATTATCAATTCGGTGAGGCGGACACCAGTTATGTCTGGGATGGCTCGCGCTATCATGAAATGGAAGCGGCTGAGCTTGCGGTTCCCGTGCTTACGGGGCAGGGAAGCCTGACGCTTTCGGAGGCGGGCAGCGCAGCGATCGAGGCTCCTGTGCCCGCGGGATTCGGCCCGCCGGGACCCAAGCGGATCAGCATCGGGGCCGAGATCACCGACATCAATCAGCAGACTATTGCCGCGGAATGGAACCGCCTCGAGCATTCCTCCGCGTTTTATCTGGGAACGAAGCGCAGCGGCAATGCCGTGGCGGTGGGCGAGGAAGTGACGTTGCTGGTGGCCGCGGTGATTCCTGATGGCAGGCGGCACGATGCAGCGGTGGCGGTGCAGGCCGAGATCCAGCACCTCGCATGGAATGCCGTGCGGGTGGAGACGGCGGGTGGCGGCACGGCGGTGCGCAGCGATCCGGTTTTTGCGACGGTGACGAAGAAGCCGCTCGAAATGCTTCCCGGGAACGATGCCGGGCTGTCGTTCCGCCCGGAAGTTCCCGGAACGCATCTGGTGATTCTGACTGCGCAGGACGCCGCGGGCCGGGCGGTGCGGACCGTGGCACGGGTCGACGTTTACCGCGCCGACGCCAATGTCTGGCGGGGAGGCGATGGCATCGGGATGGAACTGACCATGGATCGCGATGCGTATGTGGTCGGCGACACGGCCCGGGTGCTTGTGAAGTCACCGCTTTCCGGCAATGCTCTCGTCACGGTGGAACGCGGATCGGTGCTGTGGCAGAAAGTCGTTCCGCTGGCAGCCGGCGGCGCCGTGGAGATTCCTGTG
>JBIICE010000024.1:0-28399 GCA_044239025.1 Verrucomicrobiales bacterium | reverse complement strand
GAAGGCGACCGTGACGCAGTCGAACGAGTGGTCGGCGAAGGGGAGATGGAGGGCGTCGGCGACGATGAGGGGGACGCCGGGGAGCTGGCGCTCGCGGGCGTGCGCGAGCATGGGGGCGCAGAAATCGGCTCCGGTGAGCTGGATGGCCGGGTTAGCCTTGAGGATCGCGGCGGCAAGGTCGCCGCTGCCGGTGGCGAGGTCGAGTACGGTGGCGGGCTGGAGTCCGGCCACGAGTCTGGCCACTTTGCGGCGCCAGAGGATATCGGTACCGAGGGAGAGGGCGTGATTGGTGATCACGTAGCGCCTGGCGATTTTCGCGAAGGCGTTCTGGACAAAGACGGGGTCCTGCATGTGGGGAGGGAACGCCTGAAGCTGCCGAGGGGCAGCAGGAAAGTGGTGCTCTCGAGAGGATTCGAACCTCCACAGGTCGCCCCATATGATCCTGAGTCATACGCGTCTACCAATTCCGCCACGAGAGCATAGCATTGCGGGGGACGGTAAGCGGAAGCACGGGAGAGGGCGGGTCACAACTGGAATTTGCGGGAAGTGGGGGGAGAATTTCGCGCTTTTGCGTGGGGCCGGTGCAGGAGATGCTGGAGCGGCCGCAAACAAAATCGACTGCATGGGACCGCTCTCCACCGTGATTTATCTGGCCCTTGCCGTGGTGCGGGTGGTTGCGCTGGTTTTTGGGCTGGGGATGCTGCCGGGGGTGTGGGTACTGTGGCAGGGTGGGTTGCGGGATCGGGCGGTGTACTGGCTTCTCGGGGCGGGCGTGCTGCTGGGGATATTCTACGGGATGCCTCATCTGATGGAACTGCTGCGGGACAGTCTGGGGAAGGCGAAGGACGAGGGGTTGTGGATTGCGTATCTGGCGTCGGGATTTTTTCTGGTGCTGCTGCTGCCGGAGCCTCTGAGAAGGGCGCGACTGATGGCTGGGCGTCGTGCTGGAGAGGGCGGGAGGCGGCGGGTGAAGCGTCGGCGAGGGGTCGCGGAATGATGCAGGGCGGGAATTTCAGTCGAACGCGAAGATGCGACCGTTCCGGGAGAGGAAGGCGATGGATTCCGGGCCGGTGGGGCAGGTGTCGATGAGCGGAGAGGTGTTGGCGGGGAATGCGAGTTGCCGGACTGGGGAGAGGAAATTGGCGGGGGCGAACGCGAGGCCGCCGAGGGCTGAGGCGGCGTGGAGGAAGCCGTTGGGAGTGAAGGCAGCGAGTGAGACCGGGTGAGTTGGTATGGGAGTGATTTCGATGCCCCATGAGGCGGCACGGGGGGTGAGGAGCCAGAGGTTGCCGTCCGAGTCGGTGGCGGCGGCGAGACTGGGCTCTTTGGTTCCGGGAGCGGTGAGGCAGGTGATGGGGTGAGGCAGGAGCGTGTGGGTGGCTTCGCGGAATCTTCCGTCGGGCTCCTGAAAGCACCAGAGGGAATGGCCGTGAGCGATCCAGAGGGTGTGGTGGCAGGAGGCGGCGAGCCATGGATGGCCGCTTGCTTCCGCCTGCATGGGGATCATGCGGGAGAGTAAATGCTGTCCTTGTGCGTGCCAGTGTTCGGCGACCAGCGAGCCCGTGGGTTTGCGGCAAAGGACGATGAAGCCGCCGCTGGAGTGGTGTCGGGTGATGGCGAGAACGTCGTTGAGTTGTGTGACATCCGGCCGGGTGAGGTCTGAGCCGCTGCGGTCGTGCTGGTACCACATGGCTTGGCCGCAGTCTGATGGGTTGGGCGAGGGAGTGTGGAGCAGCGAGATGTGACTGGTGGAGAGAAAGCCGAGATGGTGCGGAGCCGGTCCGCTGAGGTTGACGGGAGGGAACTCCGTTTCGCGGGTGGCGGAGTGCCAGATGACCGGTGTCGGCGTCGCCTGCGGGTTGGGGCGCAGACCTGCTGCCGAGAGCTTTCCCGAGTGGCAGGAGAGGGCCAGCCATTGGGTTGCCGCCATGGGTCCGCTGTCCGGCAGGGAGATGACGGCGGTGGGCTGGCGCGGCGATGAGGGTGCCGCCGCGGAGTAGGCCGCGGGGTGGTGGAGGGCAAGGAAGCGGTTGGCATCGTCACGCAGGAGTGGGTCGTCCGGGGCGAAGTGGTGCAGTGACGAAAGGATGGAGACGGCGTCGCTTCGGCGCGACTGGGTCGTGGTGAGGAATCGTCCGGCGGTGTGGAGGGCAAGGTTGGCGGCCGCCGCGCGGACCGCCGGGTCCGGGTAGGTCGAGAAGATGGTCCGGAGGGTGGAGAGGAAGGTGGTGGTGGGGTGAGGGCAGGACTTCGGCTGGGTGGTGAGTTCGGAGAGGTTGGCGAGGGCAGTTTCGTGGTGACCGTGCCGGGAGAGCATGGCGAAGTATTCTGCGAAGGCGGTGGTGTCGGCGTGGCGGCGCCATCTTGCTGCGAGGAGGCTGATGGCTTCATCGGGGCGATGGAGTTTCTGCTCGAGGATGGCAGCGGAGCGGACGGGGTCGTGACCGGATTGACGGCAGGCCTCGCGGTACAATTCGTCGGCTTCGGTCTGGCGGCCCGCCCTTGCGAGCAGGTCTGCGGCGGCGATGGTGAAACCGGAAGCGAGCCATGACTGCATGGCGTCGTCGAAGCATCCGGCATTTTCGAAGCACAGGGCGGCGCGCTGGTGATTGTGGCAGCGGTCCCGGTGGATGATCGCAGCGTCCTGCCAGAGTGCGGCTCGTTCGAGCATGGCGGCGCATTGGCGCCAGTCTCCGAGGAGTTCACCGTAGATTCTGGCGGCGCGGGACCATTGGCCTGCTGAAACTTCGAGCGAAGCGGCGTAGCGGTAGGCTGCTTCGAGAGCGGCGAACTGGTCTCTGGTGAGATTCCATGAGTCAGAGGTGGAATGCCGGTCTGGTGGGTCGTTCGGGTTCCATGAACTGGGGCGGTTGGCGAGTTTGGCGGAGGGCGGGGTGGTGGGTCCTCTGTGAGGCGAATTCCGCCGGGCGAGCGGGATGGCGCGGCGGATGCCCTTGCGGGGGTCTGATTCGAGGTCAGTGAGGAGGCGGTTGATTTCCGAGGCACGCAAATGGGTGAGGTCGCGGCGGAACTGGTGGCTCCATGAGTCGAGGCGTTGGGCCTTGGTTGAGCTTCCGATGGAGCGGAGGGCATCGGCTCCGAGGGAGCCGAGGTGGGAGGCAATTCCGCGGAAGATGATTTCGGCGATGCCGGTACGGCCTGGGGTGGGCGGGCCGTCGTGGCCTGGGTCGCCGTGCGGAAAGCCGGCCTGGGTTGGCAGGGTCAGCGAAAGTCCCTGGAGGGTTGGGGGGTCAGGCGGAGCGGGGACGGCGAGATTCCATGGGTTGGTGCGGAGTTGTGGGGGGCAGAGGAGACCGACGGGGTCGATGGCGTCCGCGGGATGGAAGCCGCAGAGTCCGATGGAGGGATGGAGGAACTGAATGGGGTAGGGGAAGCATCGGGAGATTTCCTCCGGGGTGAGCGATGGGCTGATGGTGGTACTGGTGGGGATGAAGACTCCGGGGAATGGTTCGCCGAGGGGGAGGGTGTGGGGGCGGAAAAGCTGATCGGGAGGAAGTTGGTTTCCGGAGAGGGTGAGGAGAGCGCCGGCGGGCGAGCGATGGGCCCGGCTGGAGGCAACCGGAAAGATATGGACGGTGGCGTGCAAGTCCTGACGGGTGATGTGGGCGGCCTCGGCGAGCCACGTGGCCGGTGCCGGGTTGGGGAGCCATCCTGCGGCGGTGGGGAGCTTTGCCGAGGAGGGGCGCAGGAAGGGCGTGACCGGATTCATGCGGAGTGGCGGGCGAGGTCGGCGAATCTTCTGATGGTGGGGGCGAGGGAATCGGGCTGGCTTCGGTTTGCCGGATGCGAGTCCCGGTGCCATGGCACGGCGGGTTTTCCGAGGATGCAGAGGATGGCGGTTTCGATGGGGATGGTGGGGTGGGCGGCGATGAGATGGAGAACACCCAGAGTATCGAAGACGAGGCGGCAGCCGGGGTGCCATTCCGCCATGTAGAAGCGCGGGGGCAGGTCCGGGTGATCGTTCCGCTGGGGCAGTGGGCGGAATGGCCGGGTAGCCGCGAGCAGTTCCCTTGCGGTGATTTGCCATGAGAGTTCCGCGGTGGAGAGCAGCCAGCGGCCTCCGGTGGTGCGGAGGATCAGTTGGTTGGCGCTGTCGAAACCAGCCGAGAGCGGCGGCTCCATGATCGTTGGCGGGGAACTGGTCACCGGGGGGCGGGCTGGCGGGCAGGATTGCGGTGTGCTGTCAGGAGAGAGCAGAACCAGGTGGCCCTGGTGATAGGTGATGAGCTCCGGGGAGATGGGACCGGGGAGTGGGAGGCTGGCGCGGGGGCTGCCATCCGAGGCGAGGAATGCCTCGGCATGGTGGTCATGGATGAGGACGACGGCGTCTTCGCGGGCGACGGCATGATGCGCGACCGGTGAGGCGTGGTGGGCGGTGGCGGAGGAGATTTCACCGTTGGCGTTGATGGTATGGAACACGGGATGTCCCACGGTGGCCTCAGGCCATGCGGCCACGATCCAGCGCTGCTGCTGGGGGTCGCGGGTGATGAGGAAATGGCAGGCGGGAGGTAGTGGGTGGCGGGTGACGAGCCGTGCGGGGGCCGTCGGCTCGGTCCAGTGGAAGAGGAATCCGTTGGGCGTCACTGCGCACCATCCTGGGGCTGCGGTGTCGTCCGCTTCCGGTGGGATCGGGAGCGGGAAGTCAAGGGGTGGTGGGAAGGGCCGGTAGAAAGCGAGGCATGCCATGAAGTCCGCTGGGTCGGTGGCTGGAGGTTCCGGCGCGGAGGGAATCTGCTGAAGGGGTCCGGTGATGGAGAGGGGATTGATCTGGGCGGACGAGAGGAGGCGGGGGCCGACGGGAGAGTCGCGCGAGATACGGACGGCACCCGACCTTGCGATGGTCAGCGAGAAGCAGCGGGCCCCGGCCCTCGTCAGCCTGCCGCAGAGTTCATGGAAGGCCCGGGAACTGTCCGGCGGAGCGGGATCCGAGGTAATGAAGAAAAGGTCAGTGAGTTCCGGATGCTCGGGTGGTGGCAAGGCGAGGAGGGCGTTGTCGGTACGGGTGTCCGGGAGCAGTTCGGCGAGGAGTTTCGTGAGGTCCTCCGGGGAACGGAGCGGAGCCTGGCTGAAGCGGCGTCCGGTTTTCCGGAAGAACGAAACGGATGCGGCTTTGACGCGGCGTGCGGAGTCGGTCAGTCCGATCGCTGCGGACAGAGAGAGGATGCGGATGATTCCCCATGTGTGGACCCCGGAATCGAGGAGAATGATGCGGTGTCGCGGGGAGGGGACGAGGGGAGCTTCCCGTTCGAGGAAGAGAGCTTCTCCGGTGGCGAGGCGGGCGTGCAGGGTGAGGTCGTCGCTGGCGAGTTCGCTGAGGAGGAGGCGGTCGGGTTGGCCGTGCTGGGTGATTCCGGAGACGCCGCCGATGGGGAGTTGTCCCAGTGAGCCTGCGGGGAGAGGAATGGACGTGAAGGCGACCATGCGGCGGGCGGCGTTGGCGATGGCGCGCACGGTGGGGTCGGGGTGCTCGTCGAGTTGCGGGAGGAGCGGGGCCGGCGGAGGTTCGGGCAGTTGGGCTGGGTTGAGGGAAGCGGTGGCCATGCCAGTGGTGAGGCGGCTGGCGAGTTCCGCGGGGGCAGGGAGCGGAACGGCGAGGGCGCGGAGGTCGCGCTGGAGCCGGAGCGCGGCTGGCTCTGTGTGAGCGGAGGCTGGGCGGGAGATGCTTGTGGGGTTGGCGAGGAAGGCGGTGAGGATGGCGGCGGAATCGTCCGGGGATCGCAGTCCTTCGGCATTCCCGAGAATGAAGTGAATGAGGCGCGATTTTGCGGTGGCAGTGCAGCGGAGGTCCGCCGGAAGCGCGGCGATGGAATCGAGGACGCGGCAGGCCTTGGTGACGAGTCGGAGCATGGGGGCGGGCGGTCCCGAGTCCTTGTGGTGCGCGGCGCAGTCGAGGGCGGCGCTGCGGACCTTGCTGGCGTGCCCCCGGCAGGCCATGAGCAGGAACAGAAGCGATCCGACGGGGGGCAGACCGGAAGGGGCGAGAAAGGCAAGGAGCGCGGTGATTTCCTCGCGGACGGCGATGGTGGAGCCATCCTGCCAGAGGGCGTGGCCATCTTCGTCCCACTTCCAGAGGTAGGGATCTGGAGGGCTGAGCCAGAGGCTGATGGCTTCCGGGGTCATGCGGTGATGCCGGGGAACGAGCGGCGCAGGGCGGAGAGGGAGCAGGGAACGAACGCTTCCGGGCCGATGATTTCGGCCTGGTCCGGTGGGAAGATGAGGGCGACGGCGTTTGCGGGGAGGGACAGGCAGCGGGCGACCCATGAAGGATGGAGGTGGTCCGCGAGTTGAAATCCGGATGGAATGGCGAGGGGACCATCGAAGTGGAAAGCGGTTCCGTTGATGGGGGGCAGCGGGAAACCCCGGACCAAGGCCATGCGGGGTGATGCAGCGAACGTGAGGGGTTGCATGCGGAAGCGGGACGTGCTGGCGGCCCAGCGGAGGAGGTCAGGGGCGGCGGCGAGCAAGGCGGAGGCGTGGGGCGTGGGGCCGGATCGTTCTGCGAGGAAAGGGAGAGTGGAAGCGGTGGTGGCGGGGAGGGAGCTGAGGGCTGGGCTTACGGGAATGAGTTCCGTGAGCGGGATCCACGGGCCCCCGGGGGCTGTTTCGGAGGGCAACGAGCGCGTGAGCGGAGTGAGGGAGCCGTCGGCATTTTCCGAGAAGATGCCGCTCGCTGGGATGGACGTGGCGAAGCCGGCGGATTCTGCCGGCAGGCGGAGCCAGGTGGCAGTGGTGGTGGCGCAGCTGGTCCAGGCAGGTCTGTGGCGGTGGGGGAGGAGGGCGTCCGGGTGGTCGCCGGAGAGGCGCAGAACGATCATGGTGGCGTGTGCTGGGAGTTTCCGGAGAGGGATTGCCATGCTGACTGGCAGAGGGTTTCGAGGGTGGCGCGCTGGAGGGGGTTGCGGATCCACTGGATGCGTTCCGAGATGGCGCGGAGGGCATCCGGCGCGGAGGGGTCCGGGGTGGGATCCTTCAGTCTGGCGGAGAGAGTCTGGAGTTCCCGATGGAGGTTTTCTGGTTCGGGTTCCTGTGGTGCGAAGGCGCGTGGGTGGTCCAGTTCCGAGGGTTCGTGGGGCCGGAGGGAATCGGCGACGATGGCGGCAGCGATTTCGATTTGTTCTTCACGGTCCCATGAGTGGGCCATGATCCAGAGGTCCGAGGGACGGGCTTCGGTCCGGCCGGCGAGGAGGGCACTGGCGGCGATGGCGCGCTGGAGCCGGACGGCGCGGCGGTCCGAGATGCTGATGCCTGCGGTGCGGAGGCTGCGGATGAGGGAGAGGCAGGTTTCGCGGGCCGGGCGGAGCGAGACGCTGGGGATGGCCGCCTGGATGAGGCGGATGGAATCGGTCAGGGAAGCTGCGGGTGGCGGGGGGTGGCTCTGAGAGAGGATCTGCCATCCGGCGTCGAGGACCGCATCGAGTTGGTCGTCCGGGGCGGGCAGGGAGGGGACGCGGAGGAGGAATCGGTCGAAGAGGGCGCGGAGGGATTCCTCTTCCGGGAGGTGGTTGCTGGCGGCGGCGATGAAGAGGGCGGGGATGGGGCGTGATTCGCCACCGCGGCGGAACCTGCGTTCGTTGAGGATGGTGAGGAGGCTATTGAGGATGGCGCTGTTGGCGTTGAGGAGTTCGTCGAGGAAGATGAGTTCAGCTTCCGGGAGCATGCCTCCGGTGTTTGTGATGAGTTCGCCTTCGCGGAGCCGGCGGATATCGAAGGGGCCGAAGAGTTCGTTTGGTTCCGTGAAGCGGGTGAGCAGGTAATCGAACGAGCGGGCACCCAACTGGAGAGAGAGGTGGTGGACGAGCGCGGACTTGGCGGTTCCGGGGGGACCGAGGAGGAAGAGGTTTTCGCCCGAGGCGAGGGCGATGCCCATGAGGTCGATGATGAGGTCCTTGCCGACGAAGGCCGACTTCATGGGGTGGAGGATCGACTGCTGGAGGTGGCTGGCGGCGGCGGTGGCTTGCGAAATCATGGAGGGAGCGGAGGGAGGAGGGCCGTGAGTTGGGGGAAGCCCGTGCCGAGGGAAAGGCGGGCGGTGGCGGCGATTTCGGAGTGAGCGAGTTGTGCGGTGGACTGAGCGGCGAGGGCGCGGTCGGTGAAGAGTTGTCGGAGGCCTGGGTGGGAGATCAGCGAATGCCATGCGGCCGGGTCTGGCGGGGGCATGGCCGGAGCCGTGAGTGCGGCGGCGGAGAGGGGCCAGCGGGCGGCAGCGAGGTGGATGGCCTGGACGAGGCACTGCTGTTCCGGGGATTGGCGGCAGAGTCGGGCGATGTCCGGAAGCCAGTGGAGGGTGAGGTCGGCGGACCAGAGGTCAGATGGGGACGAATGGGGGAAGTCGGGCTTCAGGAAGGGGATGACATTTTCCGGGGGGGTTGATCCGAGGAGGAAGCACCATGCGGAGCGGAAGAGGAGGATGGCACCGTGGCGGGCCGCTGGTTCGTGGAAATGGAGCGCAGGGCCGCCGATGCCGGACTGGTCCTCGAGGTGCCATGCGTGCAGCATTTCGGCGAGAGAGGGATGGGAGGACGCCTCCAGTTCGATGGAGGCGAGGCAGATGTCAGCTTCCCCGTCAGGCGGCATGGGGATGGCGGGTGATTTTCCATTCCTGATGGCGAGGAGGAAAGAGGTCACCGATCCGGCGGCAGGCGGGGAACCGTTCATGGCAGCGAGGCGGATGAGAAGCCGTAAGGGAGGAGATGGGGGTAGGCAAATCGGGAAATTCCTTGTGGCGCGGGATGTTGTGGTGGGTTTGTGGGAGGGGGGCAAAGTTCAGCGCATTTTCGATTCATGAGAGACGAGGCATCGGCATCATCCCTGCGGGCGGGCTGGTGGCATGGAGTGGCAGCGTTTGGATTGTGGGGATTGCTGCCGGTATTCTGGAAGCAGATTGACTGGCTGGGAGCGGGGCAGGTAGTGGTACTGCGGGCAGTCTGCTGTGTGCCGCTGCTTCTGATGGTGCTGGCGTGGCGGGGGCGCCTCGGTGTGGTCTGGGCGGCGCTGCGGCGGCCGCGGGTGATGGGGCTGCATGTGGTGACGGCAGCCCTGCTGGGTGGAAATTGGCTGGCGTATGTATGGGCGACGCAGAACGGGCAGATTGTGACGGGGAGTCTGGGGTATTTTCTGACGCCGCTGGCCAATGTTGGGCTGGGGGCGGTGGTGCTGGGGGAGCGGCTTCGTGGGGCGCAGTGGGTGGCGGTGGGATTGGCGTCGGTGGGGGTGGGAATGCAGGTGCTGGCAGTGGGAGGATTGCCGTGGGTGGCGCTGGTGCTGTGCGGGACATTTGCGCTCTATGGGCTGCTGCGGAAGATGGCCTCGTTGGATTCGCTCGAGGGACTCACCGTGGAGTCGCTGCTGGCGTTGCCTTTTGCGCTGGTGTGGCTGTGGCAGCATCCACCGGCGGTGCTGGCGGGGGATGGGCGGCAGGGGTTGCTGCTGGCGGCGCTGGCTCCGGTCACGACCATTCCGCTGCTGGCCTTTGCGAAGGCCGCGCGGCTGCTGCCGCTGGCGATGGTGGGTTTGCTGCAGTTTCTCGCGCCCAGCCTTCAGTTTCTGATGGGTTCGCTGGTGTATGGCGAGCCGGTGAGTGTGCTGCGGCTGGCCAGTTTCGCGGTGATCTGGCTGGGGCTTGGGGTGATGGTGCGCGACCGGTGGCGGTCGGGTCGGTGATGCTTTCGGCCGGGAATGAGAGGGGTCAGGCGGGGAGGGTATCGATGGCGGTGGCGGTCTGGAAGTCCAATGGGGTCAGTCCCCGCGCTGAATGGGTCGTGAGGCAGAGAGTGACCGTGCGGTACTGGATGAAGATCTCCGGGTGATGGTCGAGAGATTCGGCCACGTGGGCCACCTCGGTGACGAATTTGATGGCGTGGGGGAACGACGCGAAGTGGAATGCTCTGATGAGGCGGGATCCATCGACGTGCCATGCGGGGACCGATGCCATGAGCGATGTGATTTCAGGAGCCGGGAGGAGCGGCATGAGGGTGAGGTGGTGTCAGGGGTTCGAGGAAGGGGTTGGTTTCTGCCTGGGGTAGTGTCCGGCTGCGTGGAGCCATGAGGAGAGCCCAGTGGCGAGACCGGAGACGAGGCGGGAGCGCCATGCGCGGCTGGCGACATTGCGTGAGTCGCTGGGGTGGGTGAGGAAGGCGCATTCCACGAGGACCGACGGGCAGAGTGAGCGGCTCGTGACCGAGAGTTCCGGTCGGTTGCGGATGCCGCGGTTGCGGGAGTTGGTGGCCTGACAGGCCGCATTCTGGATGGCCGTGGCGAGTGCTTCGGATCCGTCGGGGGGCAGGATGGCTCCGTCCGACATGCCTGCGAGGGAGTGCAGCCGGGCCATGATTTCCGGTTGGCGGGGCCATGAGAAGTAGGTTTCGAGTCCGGAGGCAGCGGGGTCGCCGGCGTTGAAGTGGATACTCACGAAGAGGAGCCGGGGAGAGCGGTTGGCGATGAGGCTGCGGTCTGCGAGGGGCAGGGTGGTGTCATCCGTGCGGGTGAGAGAGACCTTCCATCCGGCGCTGCGGAGTTGGGTGGCTAGCGAAGCGGCGACTTCGAGGGCCCATTTTTTTTCGTGCTGGCCATCTTTGCCGATGCGGCCGGGGTCGGCTCCGCCGTGACCGGGGTCGATGAGAATGTCCGGTTCCGGGGCTGGGGCCGGTTCCGGGGGGGGTGGCCGGGGGGCGTCCGGGGTGGGGGCCGCGGCTGGTGCGACCGTGGCCATGGGAGGTGGATCTCCCTGAGGTTGAGGTGATTTCAGGAGTTGAGCGGCCTTGAGGGCGCAGAAGATGGCAGCGGCGGAGAGGAGAAAGAACAGGGCAGCCCGGAGAAGGGGCGGGGGTGGAGCGGGCTGTCGGGGCTGAGCCATGGGATAAAATTACAAAAAACAGGAAAAAGTTTGAAAAACTTTGAAATTACGGTATTTGGGATTTTATGAAAGAACGAAGCATCGCATTCCGGATGAGTCTGCTGAGTGGGTGGCTGCTGCTGAGCCTTGGCGGCGCGAAGAGTGTGGTTGGGCAGCACGTGGTGCGTGATGGGGACACGCTGGGAAAGATTGCGCGGAAGAGCGGGGTGAGTGTGGGGGAGTTGCTGCGGTTGAATCGGGGGATGGATCCTGACCGGTTGGTGGTTGGGCAGCGGCTGGCACTGCCGGCGGCTGGGGAGAAGCGGGGGGCGGTGGCAGAGCGATCATCTGGTGGGAAGAAGGCGGCGGGATCAGTACCGGAGGTGGTGGTGGAGGGGAAAGCGAAGAGTTCCGTGGATGCGGTGCGTGGGCGTGACGGGGTACCGCGGGCGCTGGTGCCCGCAGAGCATGAGGTCCGCGAAGGGGATAGTCTGAGTCGGTTGAGCCGGGAGTATGGGATTCCGGTGGGGGAGCTGATGAAGCGGAACGGAATGGGTGAGGGGGATGTGCTGGGGGTGGGCCGGAAGATCCGGCTGCGTGGGGAGGTGGTTCAGGAAGCGGGGAAGCGGGAAGGCGGAATGGGGGCGCAGGCTGCGGACAGCCGCAGTGTGGTGGTGCGCAGCTCAGGGCGGATGGAGTATCACGAGGTGGAGCGGGGGGATTCGCTGTCCGGGATTGCGGCGAAGTACAATGTGAGTCTGGCGGGGTTGAGGGAGGCGAATCCCGGTCTGGCGGGCGGGCCGCTGCGCGTTGGTCAGCGTGTCTGTGTGCCGGGGGTGCAGGTGAAGAGCGAGGTTGCGCCGGTGCGTTCGGCGGCGGCTCCGGTGTATCCGGTGGCGCTGGAGCATGATGCGGTGGACGACGTGAATGTGGCGGCGCTGGGCCGGGCACTGGAGGGGGACCGGGTCAGGACAGGGTATCAGGTGCGGAGGGGGGATACGGTGGAGGGATTGGCGCGGGAATTTCTGCTGACGCCGGGTGAACTCCGGGCACTGAACCGGCTGGGAGCCAAGGACCGGGTGCATGAGGGGCAGTATCTCATCGTGCCGTTCTTCCGGAGCCGCGAGGAATTGCCATCGCGTTATGGGCATCAGGAAGGACCGACGGCGATGGTGGCGAAGCCCCGGCAGTGAGTGCAAACTTCGCCGGGGACCCGGAAGAAGTTCTGCTTGCCTTGCGTATGGGCGGAACAGCAACCTAGACCGCCTTATGCAACCTGAAACATCCCTGATTCTCCCGAATTCCACCCGCCGGCGATTTCTCAAGAAAGCCGGAGTCACCTCAGCTCTTGCCGGAGTCAGTCTGCCGCATGTGTTCGCGGCCGAGGACAACACGGTGGGGGTAGCACTGGTGGGCTGCGGCGGACGGGGATCAGGGGCTGCCAAGAATGCGCTCGATGTGGTCAGTCTGCCGACGAAGCTGATGGCGATGGCCGATGTGTTCTCGTACAAGCTGAACGAGAGTCACAAGGCATTGTCCAACGAGTACCAGAGCAAGCCAGGAAAGGTCGATGTCCCCGAGGACCGGAAGTTTCTGGGCTTCGATGCCTACAAGAAGGCCATGGATGCGATCAAGCCTGGCGGCATTGTGATTCTGACGACTCCGCTGGCTTTCCGCGCGGTGCATTTCCAGTATGCGATCGAGCGTGGGCTGCATGTCTTCATGGAGAAGCCTGTGACTGCCGATGGTCCGACCTCGCGGAAGATGCTGGCGCTGGCGGATGAAGCGGACAAGAAAGGGCTGAAGTGCGGAGTGGGCTTGATGGTGCGGCACTGCCGTGCGCGTCAGGAACTGTGGAAGCGGATTCAGGACGGGGAGATCGGGGACATCCTGTCCCTGCGGACCTACCGGATGCATGGGCCGGTGGCTTCGTGTTTTTCGACCCGGAAGCCCGCGGACAAGAGCGAGGTGATGTATCAGATTGAGCGGTTCCACAGTTTTCTGTGGGCGAGCGGTGGACTTTACAGTGACTTCTACATTCACTTTGTGGATGAGTGCTGCTGGATGAAGAACAAGTGGCCTGTGAAGGCTCATGCGGTGGGAGGGCGTCACTACCGTGGGGATTACATTGATCAGAATTTCGATTCGTATTCGGTCGAGTATACCTTTGATGACGGGAGCAAGCTGCACCTTGATGGCCGCACGATGATCGGGGCCAAGCAGGAAGAGGCCTCGTATGCGCATGGCACGAAGGGGTCGGCCATCATCAGCACCGCCGGTCACACTCCGGGCAAGTGCCGGATTTTCGGGGATCATCTCATGAAGCGGGGCACGGAGAAGTGGGCGTTTCCGCAGCCCGAGCAGAATCCGTATCAGCTGGAGTGGGACGACCTTGCTGCGGCGGTGATCAATGACACGCCGTACAACGAAGTGCGGCGCGGGGTCGAGGCATCGGTGGCGACGAGCATGGGACGGATGGCGGCTCACACGGGACGCGATGTGACCTTCGAGCAGATGCTGAATCACGAGCATGAATTTGCCCCTGATGTGGACAAGATGACGGCGGATGGTCCGGCTCCGGTGATGTCGGATGCTGACGGGCGGTATCCGGTGCCGGAACCTGGAAAGAAGACGAACCGGGAGTACTGAGACCAGCGATCCCTGCGGGCGGTGCCGTCGGCTGAATTCCTGAGGGAAGAGCCTGCGGCACCGCACGTATGATGAGCCGATGAGAGTGACCCTTTTTGTCCCGTGTTTCATGGATGCCGTGTATCCTGCGGCAGCGATGAGCATGGTGCGGGTGCTCGAGGAACTGGGTCATGAGGTGACGGTGCCGGACGGGGTGGTGTGCTGCGGGCAGCCGCCCTTCAATTCCGGGTACTGGGACGAGGCGCGGGCGATGGCGCGGCCGGTGCTCCGGGCGCTGCAGGGAGCGGAGGCCGTGGTCATCGGGAGTGGGTCCTGTGGAGCGATGCTGAAGGTGTTTTATGGCGAACTGTTTGCCGGGCGTGCGGAAGAGGAGGTGGGGCGCGAACTGGCGGGGCGGGTGTGGGAGTTTTCGAGTTTTCTGGTGGATCGCCTTGGGGTGACGGATGTGGGGGCTAGTTTCGGGCGGCGTGTCACCTTTCATGACGGTTGTCATGGATTGCGCGAGCTGGGGATCAGGGAGGCACCGCGGAAGCTGCTGGGGGCGGTGCGGGGCCTCGAACTGGTGGAGATGTCGGGCGGTGGGAACTGCTGTGGATTCGGCGGGAGTTTTGCGGTGAAGAACGCAGCGATTTCCGTGGCGATGGGAGAGGAGAAGTGCGGAGCGGCTCTGGCGACCGGCGCCGAGGTGATGGTGAGCAATGATGCGAGTTGCCTGCTGCATCTGCGGGGATTGCTGGACCGCGGGGGGCGGCCGCTGCACACCATGCACCTTGCCGAAATACTCGTGCAGCGCACATGAACAGTCCGTTTTCCATTTTCCGGCAGGAGAGCGCGCGGGTCTCCGGTGATCTCGTGCACCGGCGGCGCATTGGGGCGGCGATGGGGAAGTACGAGGCGGCGCGGGGGCCGCGGCAGCAGGCCTTCCGGTCGTGGGAGCGGGCGCGCCAGGCAGTGGCGGAGACCAAATGGAGTGCGGTGAACCGGCTGGCGGATCATCTGGAGGAGTTCGAGGTGGCGGCGGAGGCGCGGGGAACGAAGGTGCACTGGTGCCGGGACGAGGCGGAAGCGTGCGCGGTGATCGTGAAGATCATTCAGGAGAAGCAGGCGCGTCGCATTGTGAAGTCGAAGGTGATGACCTCCGAGGAGATTCATCTCAACCCGCTGCTGGAGTCGCTCGGTTTCAGTGTGGTGGAGAGTGATCTGGGGGAATACATTCAGCAGCTGAAGGACGAAGCGCCCTATCACTTTGTCTTTCCGTGCATGCATCTGAGCCGGGAGGAGATCAGCGAGTTGTTCCGGGCGCGGCTGGGAACGGAGCCGGTGACTGATCCGGAGGAGCTGACGATGATCGCGCGGCGGGTGCTGCGGGAGAAGTATGTGCAGGCGGACATCGGGATTACGGGGGCGAATTTTCTGGTGGCGGACACGGGGATGATTTCGATTACGGAGAACGAGGGGAATGCGAGACTGACGGCGGCCTTGCCGCGGGTGATGATTTCGCTGGTGGGGATTGAGAAGGTGGTGCCGCGGATGGCGGACCTTGCTTTGTTTCTGCCGATGCTGGCGACGGCTGGGACGGGTCAGCCGATGACCTGCTACAACACGATGTACGGTGGGCCGCGGCGGCCGGGGGAGAGTGATGGTCCGGAGGAGTGGCATGTGATTCTGCTCGACAATGGCCGGACGGGGCTGCTGGCGGATGCGGAGCAGAGGGATGCGCTGCACTGCATCCGCTGCGGGGCATGTCTCAATGTATGTCCGGTGTTCCGGGCGATCGGGGGATTGAGTTATGGGACGACGTACCAGGGACCGGTGGGCAGTGTCATCACGCCGCATCTGCGCGGACTGCAGGACTGGAAGCATCTGTCGGGTGCTTCATCGCTGTGCGGGGCGTGCACGGAGACCTGTCCGGTGAAGATTGATCTGCATCATCATCTGCTGCACAACCGGCGCAATGCGGCGGCCGGGCGTGGCGGCCTGGAAGGTTGGCTCTGGAAGGCCTTTGGGGTGGTGATGCGCAGACCGTGGCTCTATCGGAGCGTGCTGAGGGCATCGCGGTGGCTGCGGCCCCTGCACCGGGTGTTCCTTGAGGGCGGAGCCTGGGATCCGGCGCGGGCGTGGACGGGGTCGAGGGACCTGCCGGATCTGCCGGTGGAGAGTTTCCGGGATCAGTGGAAGCGGCGGCAGCGGCAGACGACCGCCGGTGCCTGACGGGATGATTCCGGGTGCCTGGAGCGCCCTGGAGGGTGGCTCAGGGGGTGAGTTGCCACGATTCACTGAAGAAACCGGCCGCTTCGGCATGCCCGGGTTTTTCGTCATCCGGGGGCGTCTGGATATTGATGATGGCCCAGTCCGGGAGTTTGGGATTCTGGAGGGAATTGGTGGAGGAGTGGGACTCGCGGAAGGTGAGGCCGCTATTGAGGACGACGTAGCGTTCCGGGTTGAGTGGGTTGGGATAGATGAGGGATGGGATCATGCGGGGGCCTCGGAAGGAACGGGTTCCGGCGGTTACGCCCTCGCTGTCCCACTGGATCGGGAGCTGGGGGATGACTTTGGCGGTGAGGGCATTGGCCTTGGGGTCGCCCCAGAGGATGAGATGGAAGCGGCGGATATCGTCGGCCGAGACTTCCGAGGCCTTGCGGGTGCGGAGGTCACCCCGCATGAGCCATTTCCAGCGGGCCGTCTGGTAGCTGATCTCGTGCTGGACCCATGATTCCACCTCCTCGCTGGCGCACGGTTGGTCCGGGAGGACAAAGAGGAATGGAGCGGTGAAGGCGTCGTCGATGGGTCCCTGGAGACCGGGTTTCTTGCGGAGGGGCGGGGCTGAGGGACTGGGGCCGACGAGCCAGCGGCCATCGTGCTGGGACAGGAGGATGGCCTTGCCGCCACCGCCGCCGCTCAGGGATTGACCATCGATGGAGATACGGAGGCTGGTGGGGAAGGTCTGGCCTTCCGTGGAGGTGAGCAGGAGCGAGGCGACGTTCGCCGTGGTGATTTCCGCGGTGTTGGCCCTTGGAATGGGTTGGTCGATGCTGGCGTCGATGCGGGCGTCCTGCCAGTGGTGGTGGAGGCCGGTGACTTTGATCCAGTGGAGCCGGGGGTAGTCGAGGGTCTGGCCCTGCCATGAGAGGCGGAGCGGGTAGGGGTTTTCCTTTGGTTTGAGAAGGGCGTCCTGGATAAGCGTGGTCAACTGGCGCTGCGTCGCGGGTTCGTATTTGTGCTCCGTGTCCGGACCGATGAGGTGGGTGAGGGCGGCACCCTGTTTCTGGAATTCCGCGGCCATGATTTCTGCGGAAGCGCGCTGGCGGTCCTTTTCGCCACTGTAGGAGATGACCGGGAGGTTGAGGAGATTGCGGACGCAGGTGGGAACGTCATTCTGAGCCCACAGGGAGACTTCCCATGGGGGGAGTCGGCTGACCTCACTGTCCGCGAGGTTGCGGTAGCGGCGGACGTCAACGAAGCCTGCACCGGTGTGGACGACCTTCCATCGGTCCGTGTAGTGGGCACCGATCATCCATGCTCCGGCTCCGCCCATGGAGAATCCGGCGAGGGCGGATCTGGCGGGGTCGATGCGTTTCTCGCGGACGAGGAGGGCATGGACGTCGATGACGTCCTGTTCTCCGGCATTTTTGTATCCGGTGCAGAAACGGCCGAAGGGGTGGACGACGATGGTGCCGCTGAGCTGGAACTGACCCTTTTTCTGCATTCTTTCGCTGAGGAAGTGGAGATCGGTGCCGGTATCGCTGCGGCCGTGAAGCCAGATCCATGCGGGGGCTGCGGTGGCTGGGGCATCGTCCGGGATTTCGAGAGCGAAGGGCTGGGGGGAACCGTCGATGGCGCTGTAGTATCCCCGGGTGACGAGGCCCCTTGCGGAGAGCCATGGGGCCTCATCGCTGCGGAGGGCTGCGATGCGGGTGGCGGCTTCGGCGAGGAGTCGGCGCGCCTTGGTGGCGTCGTCAGGTTTGTGGAATTCGCCGAGTTCCAGGGCGTAGCGGACGGCTTTGAGGAAGACCTCGGCATTGGCGTTGGCGGCTTTGCGGGGGAGGCTCTGGAAATCGGTGGTGAGTCTGTCGAGTTCTGCGGAGAGCGCCGCGCGGTCGGATTCCGCGAGTCTGGAGCCCTGTGGCGGGACGATGCGTTTTGACTCGTGGGCGCGGCTGGTGGCGGCGAGAACGAGCAGGAAGGTGGCGGAGAAGAGGCGGGCGGCAGTCATGGCAGGCGGGCGGTTGGCTTGAGCGGGGAGGTGAGGATGTGGCGCAGGGCGAGGAGGGAACGGCGTGCGGAATAGGCCTGATGTCCGCCGCGGACGAGGGTTTCGGACTGGGCCGAGGGGAGGTGGGCACTTTGCCATGAGACGACCCCGTCCGAGTTCCAGCGGGCCGGCCATGGGAAGCGGAGGGCAATGATGGAGTGGTGTTCCGCGGTGAGGGGGAGGCTGTAGAGGGCGCGGAGGGCTGGCGCGTTTGGCCGCAGGTCCGGGATGCTCGCATGGAGCGGCTGGAAGGCATCGCTCAGGAGGTCTGGTTGAATGACGTGGGGGTGGAGCGTGAGGAGGCGGAGCACGGGTCCGGCGACCGATGCGGGGATGTCCTGGAGTCGGGCGAGGGAGCTGCCGATGATGCTGGAGGCGATGCCGCTGCCCCGGTGGGGAACACAGAGGAAGATGACTCTTTCCACGCGGGGGTCGGAGGAGAAGAAGCAGGCCTCGCGGAGGGTTTCGCGGTCAGCGGCGTCTGCGGGGAGAGTTTCCGGCGGAAGGGTGAAGAGGGCTTGCCAGATGGAAGCGCCGCTGGAGCTCACGAGGGTGCGCGCGAGGAGGCCACCCATGCTGTGACCGGCGATGGTGATGTGCCGGGAGGCGAACGAAGCACCCGAGGGATCGGCCGTTTCGAGGGCATCGTTCAGTTCCCGCCGCAGGGAGGCGGCTGCCGTGAGGAGAGGGAGGCCGGTGGGCCACGAGAAGACCCATGGCTGGTAGTGGCTGGCGATTTCCGGGTGGCGCATGAGGTCATTGACGACCGAGCGCCACATGTGCGGGGTATCGAAGAATCCGTGCACGAGGAGGAGGATGCGTTTCTCCGGGTCCCATGGGGTGAGCCGGTAGACGTGGGTGCCGTTGGGATTCCTGCCGGGTCGGAAAACATCCGGGAATTTGCGGCGGTCGAGCGGGGCGGCGGCGCTGAACATGCGGGCCCAGGGGAGTGTCCATTCCGCTGCGGTGGAATCCGGAGCGGTGGCGGGGTCGCTGAGGTCGAGGCGGGCCGAGTTTTCCCTGAAGTGGACCGAGGCCGTGCGGGAGAACCAGAGTCCGCCGGGGAAGGCATCGGGTTCCGGGATGGGGCCGCAGAGGAGCGGGGTGCCGGAACCGCTGCGGCGGAAATGGCGGAGCGGTCCCGTGGGACGCGAGAGCGCGGCCGTGGCGATGGGAGTTCCGGGTAGTGGATGAGGGAGGACCTGCCAGGTGCGGCCTCCGGACGAGACTGCGGTGGAGGCGGTGGGCCAGATGGAGGCGGCGAGTCCGGTCATTTCCGAGCGGAGCAACTGGGATGCCTTATTCTGGTGTGGGCCGAGTGATTCGAGGGTCTGGAGGCAGAGCGCGAGTTTTTCGTGTGGGTGCGAGGCCCGGCGCGCGGCAGCGGCGCTCGTGGCGGCCGAGCCCGGGGTGCCGGGTGGCCGGATGGCTGAACCGAGGGGGAGACGGAGGGTGGGCACCGTGCTGACCGGGAGGAGTCGGCAGGAAGCAAGGCCGCCGAGCAGGAGGATCAGCAGGAGCCGGCGCATGGCGATGGGGCGGGCCGACTTACCAGCGTTCGCGCCGGGCGGGTGGTTCTGTCTCCACGGCGGTGCGCAGGGCGAGGCGGAACCTCTGGGCGGTGCGGGTAGCGAGGGGGGCGCTGGAGACGAGGCCGAGGCAAAACGTGCCGAGGGACGTCGGCGAGCAGATGATGCAGAGGCGGCGGTCATCCGGGAGGTCGATGTGGATGACGGCATCCCCGGCACCTGGAACGTGCTGGAGGGCGCGCTGGGAGGATGCGGCGACGACGAGAGCTGCCGTTACGAGTTCCGGGCTGGAGGGGCGGTCGGTGACGGGATTGCCTTCTGAATCCGCGATGAACAGTTCGTGTGTGTGGGTCTGGCGGCGGATCCAGTCGCTCAGAGCGCGGACGCGGGTTGCGAGAGTGCCGAGCGGCGGGGTGAAGGGAAGGACGGGTGAGGGGATGGCGGGGTCGGTGGCCACCGGCTGTGGTGCGGAGTGCGTTCCGGGTTGGTCCTGGGCTGCCGCCGGGGTGGCTCCATGGGCGATGAGACCCGAATTTTCTGCTTTCTCGCGGATGGAGCGCAGCAATTGGCGGAGGGGCAGGGAACCTTGTGCCTCCGGGGTAGGGAAGGGGGCCGGGGCGAAGTGATCCGGATCGTGGAAATCGTCCGGCGAGAGAACCATTGGTTCGGGGCGATCCCTGTCGGCGCGGTCATGGTCGGGATCGCTGTGCGGAGAGGCGAGGGCCTTGCCAAGACCGCTGACCGTTTCGGCATCAATCCATGAGTTTAGTGTGTTCATGTGATTGGGGTCGGGAGCGGGAGAGGCGGAGGCGGGGTTCGAGTTCGGCAGCGAGCTGATCGAACACGTGGGCGACGGCAGGGGGTTGCTGGTAGAGAAGGGCGACGGGAACGCCGACAGCGGAGGCGCGGATGAAGGTGGGGTCGCGGGGTATGAGGGTATTGAGGAGCAGTCTGGCCGGGAGAAGGGAGCGGAGTTCGCGGATCACATCGGTGCTTTCGCGCTGCTCGTGCTGGACCATGGTCATCAGGATGCCGGCGACTTCGAGAGGCGATCCCGTGGAGCGGAGGCTCTGGATGGCGTGGAGCACCTGGGGGATCGAGCGCATTCCGAGCGGTTCGGCCTGCTGGGGTATGAGGACGGCGTCGGCGGTGCGGAGAACATCTCCGGTGATTCCGGCGAGGCCGGCGGGGGTGTCGATGAGGATGGCGTCGAATCCCTGGCGGGAGCGGAGTTCCGAGAGGATGCGGCGGAGGGCGGCGGGGGAATCGATGCCTGGCTGGACGGCTTCGAGAAATCCGTGGGGGTGGCCGCTGGTGAGGATGCGCAGTTCCGGAAGCCTTGTGGCGAGAATCATGGATTCCGCGGAGGACCCGGAGTTGATGGCATCGTAGAGCCCGCGGCACTTGCGTGCTTTTTCCGAGAGCGAGAGTCCGACGGAGCCCTGGGGATCGGTATCGATGAGCAGGGTATTCCAGCCCCTGCGGGCGAGGGAATAGGCAAGGTTGACGGAGACGGTGGTTTTGCCGACGCCTCCTTTCTGGCTGGTGATCGCAAGGACAGTCACTGGGTAGCGAGCCTAGGCTGTGCGAGGGGTGGATGCATGCGGAATTTGCCGGGACGGGGAGTTTCAGGGCCGACCCGGGGAATGCCTCCATGCGGCGACGATGCGGTCCTCGATTTCCCGGCGGCGCTGTTCGCTTTCGGAGCGTGAGGCCGTGCGTTCTGCGTCATTGAGTTCGCCGTCGTCATTGCGGTCGTAGCGTGCGGTGATGTCTTCGCGGAGCATGGTGATTTCTCCGGCGATTTTCCGCCAGATGGTGCGGGCCTGCTGGCGTTCGCCGTCGCTGAGTTGGCCGTTGGCATCGGCATCGAAGTCCTTTTCGCGGCGGCGGAGGAATTCGCGTTCGAGCCGTTCCAGCATGTCGCGCCAGCGACCGGGGTTGGGTTCGGCGGGTCGTCCGCCGCGGTTGTGGGCCTGTCTGGCGAGGCGGAGTTCGTCACCTTCGAGGCGTCCATCGCCATTGCGGTCGAATTTCCGGAGTGGTTTGGCGAGGGAATTCTGCTGGGCGCTGGTGCTGGCTGCGATGGAGAGCGCCAGGAGCCATGGGAAGATGGAGCGCAGAACGGTCATGGGGGTGACCATGACTGGCAGGGAGGCGGAGGCAAGTCCGCGGGCGCGGCGCGGGAGGTTCAGGCGTCGGGGTTGCGGAGCTGGTAATGGCATTGGCGGCTGAGGAGCCAGCGGACACCGAACATGTCACGGGTGGCGCGGATGGCGCGGTTCCCGAATCCGTATTTGCTGACGCCGTGGAGGCGCGGGCGGTGGTTGACGGGGATTTCGGTGAGGCGGAATCCGGCTCCCTTGATGAGTGCCGGGATGAAGCGGTGCATGCCACGGAAGAGGATGAGGGCGTCGCGGCATTCGCGGCGCATGACCTTGAGGGAGCAGCCGGTGTCACGGACTCCGTCGCCGGTGAAGCGGCTGCGGACCCAGTTGGCGATGCGGCTCTGGAGGCGGCGGAACGCGGAATCGCGTCGTTTGGCACGGTAGCCGCAGACGAGGTCGAATCCCTTTTCGATTTCCGCGATGAGTTTCGGGATATCCGCGGGATCGTTCTGGAGATCGCCATCGAGGAGGGCGATGAGTTGGCCTCTGGCGGCGTGGATGCCGGCGTGCATGGCGGCGGATTGGCCGCGGTTGCCGGTGAATTCGAGGATGCGGACGAAGGGCAGCCGTGGGATATTGGCCACGGTCTGGTCGGAGGAGCCGTCGTCGACGAAGATGAGTTCCCAGTTGGCGTGGGGGATGGCGCGGGCCACCTCGTCGGTGAGGGCGGCGACATTTTCCTCTTCATTGTAGAGAGGAATGACGATGGAGAGGGCCGGGGCCGGGCTGGGAGGCATGGAGGTCATTCAGGGATTCCGGTGTAGCCGTAGCAAGCGAAAACGGTGGTGCGGCGCAGAGGAAGTTGGCTGGAGGTGGTGTCAAAGACGGCGAGGGTACGCCATGAGGTGAAGGCCCGTGAGATTTCCGGTGGTGGTTCACCCTGCTGGGAGTCGGTGAAGAAGAGGGCGGTGCAGCCGGCGAAGAAACTGCGGCCCCCGGTGATGGAGTCGTAGCGTGGCCAGAAGTGGTACGAGGAGTCCGGGATGGCGGAGGCGATGGGGTGGACGAGCGGGTGGGCTGGGGAGGGGCGGCGGATCGGGAGGGAGTCGGGCAGGTGAAAGTTGAGGATCGAGGCGAATTCCGGGGTATTGGCGATGAGGAAGAGGCGGCGGGAGCCACGGGAGTCGGGTTCGGCCTGGGGAAGAGCGGCCTCGATGATGCGGGCGGCTTCCGAGGTGGTGGTCTGCCATGCGCGCCACTGGAGGGATGGTTCGTGGCTGGGTAGGACATTCAATCCGGCGAGGCGGAGGATATCGGGTTCGATGGAGAGAGGTGTGAGGATGAAGGCAGGGAGGACGCTGAGCCACTGGAGGCGCTGACGGCGGGTAATGTTCTGCGGTGCGACATCGTCCCACGCCCATGCGGTCAGGGCGCAGAGTGCGGGGAGTGCGGGGGCGATCCAGCCGGTGGCGTTGCCGCCGCCGAGGGAAGCGGCGAGGGTGCCGGCGAGGGGGGCCACGGAGAAGGCGGTGAAGAACCGGCCGGGGTCACTGGAGTTCCAGCGACGCACGCCGCGGGAGACGGCCCAGAGAGTGGCGGCGAAGATCAGCGGGGTGAGAGCGAGGCACCATTTTCCGCAGAGAACGAAGGCGCTGAGCCAGTGGGTGGCGTGGGAGGGGGTGATGAGTTCCTGCCATCGGTGCCATCCGGCCATGGCGTGCTGCTGGTTCCAGTGCCAGATGGGCCATGCGAAAAGGGCAGCGTCGGCGAGGAGAATCCAGAAGCCTGGTCGGACGAGGTGCCTGCGCCAGCGGCGGGCACCGGCGAGGAGGATGGTGGTGGCGGCGAGGCCCCAGATGGTGCCGGGCCACGAGTAGAACGCCGCGCCGAAGAAGATGCCGGCGAGGGCCCAGTGCCAGTCCCAGCTGGAGGCGCGGTGGAGGGCCTTCCAGAGCGCGGCCATGCCGCAGAGCTGGAGGAAAACGGCTGGCAGCTCCGGGCGGAGGAAGATGGCGGCGTGGTTGAAAGCGGGGGTGAGGTTGAGGAGGCAGGCCGCCCATGCGGCCTGTTTGTCCCCGGTGGCGCGGCGGACCAGATGGTAGAGCACCCAGGTGGTGGCAGCCGCGGTGAGAGGCATGAGCCAGCGGATGCCGAGTGGAGAAGGACCGAGCACGGCAGTGCCCGGGATGGTGAGCAGGGCGGGGGTCCAGCCTCCTTCCATGGCGGCGATTCCCGGGTGCCGGGCCCATTCTGCCAGGAACGCTTCGCCTGGGGAGATCCCCAGCTGAGCGGCGACGATCATGCGGACAGCGGTCAGCAGCAGCATGCCGAGGAGGAGCATGCGCTGGGTGAACGACAGATCCGGCAGGGCAGGCATGATTTGCTGAGGGCAGGTCAGAGGCGGCAGTAGGCGGCGAGGCCGTGCCGGCCGCCTTCGCGGCCGAAGCCGCTTTCGCGGAAACCGCCGAAGGGGCTGGCCGGGTCGAAGCGGTTGTAGGTATTGGCCCAGATGACGCCGGCTTTCAGTTTCCTCGAGATCGCGAAGGCCTTGCTGCCTTTGTCGGTCCAGACGCCGGCGCTGAGGCCGTAGCTGGTGTTGTTGGCGCGTTCGGCCGCTTCTTCCGGGGTACGGAAGGTGAGGATGGAGAGGACGGGGCCGAAGATTTCCTCGTGAGCGATGCGGTGGCTGGCGGTGACATTGGTGAAGAACGAGGGAGGGAACCAGAAGCCGCGGCTGGGAAGTGTGGCGGTGTGCTGCCAGAGTGCGGCACCTTCGGCGGTGCCGCTGGCGACGAGGTCCTTGATCTTCCGGAGTTGTTCTGCGCTGCTGATGGCTCCGATGTCCGTGTTCTTGTCGAGGGGGTCGCCGAGGCGGAGAGTAGCCATGCGGTCGCGCAGTCTGCGGATGACGGTGGGCGCGGCGGATTCCTCGACGAGCAGGCGGCTGCCGGCGCAGCAGACGTGTCCCTGGTTGAAATAGATGCCGTTGATGATGCCCTCGATGGCCTGGTCCATGGGGGCATCGGCGAAGATGATGTTGGCGGCTTTGCCACCGAGTTCTAGAGTGAGGGCGCGGTTGGTGCCGGCGAGGCTGCGGGCGATGGCCTTGCCGGCAGCGGTGGAGCCGGTGAAGGCGACCTTGTCGATGCCGGGGTGCTCGGCGAGAGCGGCCCCGGTGGAGCGGTCGCCCGGGACGATGTTGACGACGCCGTCGGGGAGACCGGCTTCTCTGCAGATGGAGGCGAGGTGGAGCGCGGTGAGGGGGGTGGTTTCAGCGGTTTTGAGGACTACTGTGTTGCCGCAGGCGAGGGCAGGAGCGATTTTCCATGCGGCCATGAGGAGCGGGAAATTCCATGGGATGATCTGTCCAGCGACGCCGAGTGGTTGAGGGGAGGCGCCGGGGAACGCGTAAGGGAGTTTGTCCGCCCAGCCGGCGTGGTGGAAGAAGTGGGCCGCGGCGAGGGGCAGGTCGACGTCGCGGCTTTCGCGGATGGGTTTACCGGTGTTGAGGGTTTCGAGGACGGCGAGTTCGCGGGATTTTTCCTGGAGAATCCGTGCGATGCGGAACAGGTATTTGCCGCGTTCGAGTGGCGGCATGCGGGACCATGTTTTTTCGTAGGCGGAGCGGGCGCTGCGGACGGCGCGGTCGATGTCCTCGGCGTTGCCAGCGGCGACGAGGCAGAGGGTTTCCCCGGTGGCCGGGTTGATGACGGGTCGGAACTCTCCGGAGGAAGGTGGGAGCCATTGACCGCCGATGAAGACCCCGTATTCGCTGCGGATCCGGGGTCTGATGGATTCCGGGGCGGGGGCGTAGTTCCAGCCGGAAGAGAAGTCGAGCGAATGGGGAGAGTGCCTTGGGGATCTGGGGCGGCTAGTCTGGGAGGGGGGCTTCATGGGTCAGCCTGACACTATGCCACCGTGGCCCGGGAATTGCAGTGTAAAATATACGGGGGAGCGGGAAAGGAGTTCCGGAGACGAGGGGAGCAGGCTTCGTTGGAAATGGATGTTGATTATGAGGGTGTCAGCGCGGATTGGGGGCGGGGGCGGCCGGGACCTTGCGGAATTTTCCTTTGGTTCTGCGGGCGATGCCGCGGAGAAGGTCTTCCTCTTCCTTGCGGTCGGAGCCGGTGACGTAGTAGATCGTGTGGATGCGTGGCAGAGCGGGCAGGGAATGGGAAGCTGAGGTGATGAGATCGAAGATTTCACTGTTGGGGATGGGAGACATGCCACCTCGTGGGGAGCTTCTGGTGGCGTTGCCGTCGGTGAGCATGAACGCTGATTCCGGGGCGAGCCGGAAGAGTTCCTCGAGGGCGTAGTCGTGTCTGGTGCCGCCGGGTCGCCCGCCGGTGGGGGGAGCGGATTCGGCATCGACCACGTTGAGGATGTGGTCGCGGGCGGCCGCCTTGTGGGCGTCGGTGGCGCGGACGAGCGAGGGTTGCCATGATCGTGCGCTGCCGCTCCAGCGGATGATGCCGAAGCGGGTATCCGGTCCGAGGCTGCTGATGAGCTGGAGGGCTTCCGTGCGGATGGTGTGGAAGGCCTGATCCTTTCCGGAGCGGAGGAGTCTGCGGGAGCCGGAGTCGTAGTCGCCCGTGCGGCTGAACATGGACTGGGAGACATCGATCAGGATGACGATGGATCTGGTGGCATCGTTGATGCTGAAGAAGCTGACCCCTGCGGCGGCGGGGCCTGAGCCGCTACCGCCCGAGAGGCCTTCTCCGTTGCCGGAACCGTAGCCGGCTGAGCCGATGAGGCTGGAGATCTGGTCGCTGACCATCTGGGAAGGGTTGAGGGGGAGCATCTGCTGGACATTGACTTCCGGGGTGGGCGGTATGGAGATGGGGGAGGGGCTGGCACCGGTGATTCTGGGGCTGTAGGACGGGCGAGGGGCGCTGGCGTCGTGGCGGGCCGCGTTCATGCGGTGCTCGCGGATCTGGGCGGGGAGGAGGAGGCGGGGGGAGGAAACGAAGACTGGTTCATCTTCAGGCTGGAGGTAACGGCTGACGACGACGAGGAGGGTGAGGCAGAGGAGCGCGGCGTGGACGGCCAGGCTGATGAGGAGGCCACCGCCTTTCGGTGCGGTGGGTTCGGCCGTGGGAGTGGGAGATTTCATGGACGCCCGGTGGTCTCAGGGAGCTGGGGATGCGTGGGAGGCGGCTGACTGGCGAGGAAGGCGGCGGCGGCGGTTTTTTCCGGGGAGGACGGGTAGAATCGGGTGACGTCGCTGGCCCAGGCGGTGGCGGCGGGTAGCATGCCGTGAGTGGCGGCGAGGCGGGAGGCGCTCCAGAGGCCTCTGGCGGCGAGGTCTTCGTGTGAGCCGTGGAAGAGGTGGGCGAAGAGGAAGCCATCGGTGGCGGCGGCGAGGAGTTGCTGGTGCTGGGAAGAGAGCGCATCATCGAGTTGCCAGCGGGGATGGGTGGAAGTGAGCGCGAGGAGTTCTGCCGCGGCGGCTTCGGCGAGGATGTGATGGATTTCGATGATGGCCCTTGGGAAGCGGGACGATGTTTCGGTGAGGGAGGCGGCGGCGCTGCGGAGTTCCCTGATTTTGCCCTGGTGGAGGAGGATGCGGAGTCGACCCGCGCTGGCGTGTGCTTTGGTTTCTGGGTTCCAGTCGGAGGATTCGATCTGGAGGTAGATGGCGAGGGCGCGGTGGAGTCGGTCCGGGGATGGGTGGGAAGCGAGGAGGCTGGCGTAGACGAGGCCGAGTTGTCCGGCGCGGGATTGCGGGATCGCGAGCCATGGCTGGTGGCGGATCCAGAAGCTGGTGAGCGGAGTGGGGTTGCTGGTGGTGATGGCGAGCTGGGTGGCTTCCGGTTCGCCGGGAAGCTGGGAGAAGGCGACGTGGTCGATGTCCTTGAGTGGGACGGTGCGGATTTCCTTCCCGAGGTAGCGGATACGCAGGGAAGAAGTGGTGGAGCCGAGGAGTTCGCAGGTGACGGAGTGGCCGTTGCGGAGGTGGAGGGTATCGCCGGGGGCGGTGGGGGGTGCGGTGAGCCAGGCGGTGAGGATTGCTGCGGTGAGCGGGGAAAGTTTCATGGGGTGGGGGCGAGGGAGGCGAGGCGTTGTCTGGCGGTAGCGGTGTGGGGGAAGGCGGCGAGGTCAGGGCGGGCGAGGAGTTCGCGGAAGATGGCCGTGGCGGCGTCCGGGTCGTGGAGTTGCTCGAGGCAGAGGCCGTGGTGGAGTCTGGCCTCCGCGGCGGAGGCCTTGAATTTTGCGCCCGAAAGGTAGCAACGCTGGAAGAAGGGGGCGGCGCGGGCGGGGTCGCGTGCCTTGAGGTGGAGGTGACCGATTGCGAGCAGGGCTTTGGATTTGTGCTGTGGGGAGGCGAGACGGTTGGTGGTGACGCTGGTGAGGGCGGCGAGGGCGGCCGCGGTATGCTGGCGGCTGGCGAGGATGGTTGCCTTGGCGAGCAGGGCATCGGCGGCCGCGGTGCCGGTGATGGATTCGGCGAGGCAGAGATTGAGCCAGCGGAGGGCATCATCGTCGCGTTGTTCGGCAGCGGCGATGAGTCCGAGACCGAGGGAGGCGCGATCGCGCTCCGGGGATCTGGGGTGCCATTTACGGAGCGCCGAGTAGAGCGTGGTGGCGGTGGGGAAATTTCTGTGTTCGCGGCAGGCGTCAGCGCAGTCGGCGGTGATGCGGGGGTGGTGCGTGGCTGGGTCGATGCGGTTGTGGAGAGAAAACCAGAGGAGGCCGGCTTCCGCGGGGGAGGATCTGAGGACGAAGTGGCCGCGGGCCCAGTCGAGGCGGAGCGAGAGGGTGGTGAGGCCTTTGGCGGCGGCGTCGGATGAGTCGCGGGCGAGTTGGGTGAGGAACGCTCGGGAGGCATCCGGACCGCGGTGGAGAGCCTGGGAGGCGAGGAGGAAGTCCTCGACTCCTTCGGCGGCGGGGTCGTTTCCGAACTGTCGGATGGCCTCGCGGGCGAGGGAGCGGGCTGTCTCCGGTTGGCCGGCGCGGGTGGCGGCCCGGGCCTGCTGGTGGGCGGCCTCGGCGAGGCGTCTGCTGCGGG
>JBIICE010000201.1:0-7264 GCA_044239025.1 Verrucomicrobiales bacterium | reverse complement strand
TTCAGCAGCAGATCCAGCCGCCGCAGCGACCGCAGCCGCTGCGGATTGAACAGCCGGATCTCCACATTCGGATGCGACGCCAGCACTCCCATCGTCCCATCCCGGATCTTCAGATTCAGATCATCAATCAGAAAACGCACCCGCACGCCCCGCTCGGCCGCCCGGAACACCCGCTCGGTCAGCAGAAGCCCTATCGTATCCGGCGTCCAGATGTAATACTGCACGTCCAGCGTCCGCTGCGCCCGGTCCGCCAGCATCACCCGATCAATGAAGGCCTCACGGTTTCCGCCCAGTACCGCAATCCCGGATTGCCCACCCCGCGCCGCGGACCAGCTCTCCAGTGAACCCGACAGCCCGCCAGCCGGCACCGCGCCAGCCCGCGATCCCGGTTTCGGCTTCCCGGCACCCGGAGCCGCACACGAAATCAGCGCCAGCAGGCACCCGAGCACCAATCCCACCCGCCCAGTGGCCCGCCAACCAGAAAAGTTCCTCATTGTCAGTTGCATGTCCGTCGCTTCTACGCTGCCCTCGGCCCGACGGCAACTGCTTCCCCCGCTCAGGCACGTCCCGCGCTCCCCAACCGGAATTTCGCCGGAAATTCGGTTGCCGACCCCGCGATCTCTGCAAAGCTCCCGCCCTCTTATGAGAAAGAAAGTTGCCAGAAGCAAAACGAGGAAGGGCGTCGCCAAGCGGTTCAAGATCACCGGTACCGGTAAGATCCTGCGCCGCAAGCAAGGCCGCCGCCACCTCGCAGAGTGCAAGAACCGCAAGCGTAAGCGCAACCTCCGCAAGGTCGCCACCGTCGCCCAAGTCGACGTGCCGCGCATCATGGAGTGCCTGCCCTTCGCCTGAGGCGATTCCCGGCCGGTACCTCCGGCCAAATCCGCTGCCGCCTGGCTCCTCCGCAAAAGGGGCCTGTGAACGGGTGAGACGGCACGGATCCATTCAAAACAAACAGCCCGCTCAACCAACCGAAACACCATGCCAAGAGCAACCAACGCGCCCGCCAGCCGCAAACGGCGCAAGCGCATCCTCAAACAGGCCAAAGGCTTCTACGGAAACCGCAGCCGTCTCTACCGCTACGCCAAGGACGCCCTCTTCAAGGCCAAAACCTGGGCCACCCGCGACCGCAAAACCCGGAAACGCAACTTCCGCGCCCTCTGGATCACCCGGATCAGCGCCGCCGTGCGTTCCCGCGGCCTGACCTACAACCGTTTCATGGAAGGCCTGAAACACCTCAACGTCACTCTCGACCGGAAGGTGCTTGCCGACCTCGCCATCTCCAACCCTGCCGCCATCGACGAACTCGTCGCCCAGGCGAAGGCGGGTCTCGATGCCAAGAGGGAAGCCGCCGCCAAGGCGACCGCCTGAGACCGGACGACACGAAAACCCTTGCCCAGCGGGGCCGCCTCCTTCATGGAAGCGGCCCCGCTTTTTCTTTCCCAACTCTCCCCGCATGGAACAGGAACTCCAGTCTCTGCTGACCACCGCCCTCAGCGAAATCAACGCCGCCTCCAGCGAGGCCGTTCTCGAAGAATCCAGACTCCGCTACCTCGGCAAAAAAGGCCTTGTGACCGCCCTCTCCGCACGCATGCGCGAGGTGCCGCCCGACCAGAAGGCCACCATCGGCAGCTGCCTGAACGATGCCCGTAACGGTATCACGGCCGCCCTCGAGTCGCGCAAAGCCGCCCTCCAGGCGGAACAAGATGCCCGCGCCGCCGCCGGACTCGATGTCACCCTCCCGGGCCGACCGCTGCCCTCCGGAGCACTCCACCCGATGACACAGGTCCTCGACCGCGCGATCCGCATTCTCCGCCGCATGGGCTTTGCCCTCGCCACGGGCCCGGAAGTCGAAACGGAATGGCATTGCTTCGACGCTCTCAACACCCCAGCCGACCACCCGGCGCGGAACGAAAGCGATACTTTCTATTTTCCCAATGGCATGCTCCTGCGCACGCACACCAGCAGCGTCCAGGTCCGCACCATGCAGACCCAGAGCCCGCCCGTCCGCATCATCGCCCCGGGCAGCGCTTTCCGGCGCGATGAAATCGATGCCACTCACCTGAGTGCCTTCCACCAGCTTGAAGGCCTCTACGTCGCCCCCGAGGTGAGCCTCGCCGACCTCAAAGGCACACTCTCCTACTTCTTCCGCGCCCTCTTCGGCAAGGATACCGAAATCCGCTTCCGTCCCCATTTCTTTCCCTTCACCGAGCCATCCTACGAGGTCGATGTCAAACTCGCGCCCAGAGGCCAGACCCCCCGATGGGTCGAAATCCTCGGATGCGGCATGGTCGATCCCGCCGTCTTCAACGCGATCTGCGAATCCCGCGGCGACGAAGTCTACCACCCCGACAGGGTCACTGGTTTCGCATTCGGCATGGGCCTCGAACGCCTTGCCATGATCCAATGGGGCATCCCGGACATCCGCCACCTCATCGAAAACGACGTCCGCTTCCTCCAGCAGTTTCCCTGAACCGGACTCCGCGCGGAACCACGAGGACATCACGCCCCCCGCCCACATGGCCACCGACGATCCCCCCTCCCGCAAGGTCGTTGAAAGCCGCGCCCGCACCCGCCTTGTCCGCCAATTATCGGTCGCGGACTTCTTCCGACGCCACGCCGGGCACCTTCAGCTCGAACTCGAGACGGAGGACTGCGGACTCGACCGCTGCATCCACGAACCTTCCATCAACCGACCCGGACTGGCCCTCGCCGGATTCTACCTGTACTTTGCCTACAAACGGATTCAGGTCCTCGGCAACTCGGAATTTGCCTACCTCACCAGTCTCAGCGAATCCGATCAGCGCCGCGTCTTCGCGAGGATGTGCGAAAGCGAAATTCCCTGCATCGTCGTCTGCCGCAGCCGCCGCGTCGCCGCTCCCCTGCTGCACACCGCCCGCGACATCGGCGTCCCCGTCTTCCGTACCTCGATGAACACCATGAAGTTCATCAACGCCTGCACCCACTGGCTCGAATGGGACTTCGCCCCCGTCACCAGTGAACACGGCTGCATGGTCGACGTCAAAGGCATCGGCGTCCTCATCCAGGGCCCCTCGGGGATCGGCAAGAGTGAAGCAGCCCTCGGCCTCCTCCAGCGCGGAGCCAGCCTCGTCGCCGACGACAAGGTGATCTTCCGCAATCCGGGATCCGGCGAAATCACCGGCACCGCGGAAGAACTCGGCCGCTTCCATATGGAAGTCCGCGGTCTCGGCATCGTCAATGTCCCCCTCCTCTTCGGGGTCGCTTCCATGCGTCTCGAAAAACGCCTCGACCTCGTCGTCCACATGAAACCCATGGACGCCATGGAGGAAATCGACCGACTCGGCACGGCCGAACACCGCTACCGCATTCTCGGCATCGAAGTCCCCTACTTCGAGATCCCGGTCTCCCCAGGACGGGAAATCGCCCCCCTCATCGAAGTCGCCGCCCTCGAACAGAAACTCCGCAGCTTCGGCCATCACAGCGCCGCCGAATTCAACAAGAATCTCTTGAAAGTGATGGCAGAGAAGCGGATCAGTTGAACAGCCCATGCTGACCAAGGAACTCACCATCGTCAACAAACTCGGTCTCCACGCCCGCCCTGCCGCCATGTTCGTCAAGGTGGCCAGCGCCCACCAGTCGGAAGTCTGGGTCGAAAAGGATGACGAACAGGTGAACGGCAAAAGCATCATGGGCCTCATGATGCTCGCCGCTGGCTGCGGTGCCCGCATCCGCGTCTCCACAGATGGGCCGGATGAAGTCGCGGTGATGGCCAAGCTCGAGGAACTCGTGTCCGGCGGCTTTGCCGAAGGAGCCGTCAGCCGCTGATGGCCCGCCCGCCCGCGGACTTCCCATCGGTCGTCACCCGACAAAATCCGCGTACCCGCCGGGAAGGTATGCGCAGCCTTTTCCCTTGCCGCTCGGCCCCTCAAAACGAAGCGTCTGACTCACCCGCCGGACTCCGGCTCACCACTCCCGTCCTCCCATCGCCCCACACATGAGCGCCTCCCCTGCCATTCCGGTCGAACACACCGACGAAATCAATTCGCGCATCCTTTCCGTCTCGGAGGACATGGTGCAGGGCTTCGTTCCCGACCCCTTCCAGGTGATCGCCGAACGCTCGGGTGTCGCACTTCCAGTCGTCCTCGAACGGATCCGTGCCATGCTGGAGGCCGGGGTGATCCGCCGCGTCCGGCAGACGCTCCTCGCCACCAAACTGGCCCACGGGGCACTCTGCGCATGGAAAACCGATCCCGACCGCATCGACGCCACCTTCGATTTCATGTTCCGCGAAGACCCCTTCAGTGGACACGTGGTGACCCGCAGTACTGACCGTGAGATTTCCGGGAGTGACTACCGGCTCTGGACGACCCTCAAGGTTCCGCAGGGACAGTCGCTCGAGGAACATGCCGAAGTGCTCCGCCGCCTCACCGGGGCTCACGAATTCATTCTCATGCCCGCCAATGGCATTTTCGCCCTCGGGGTTGGCCATGTCCGCCGCAAGACCATGGAACCGGGAGACCGGTCGCCGGATCCGGTCCGCATGGACACCACCACAACCGTGGAATTGAGCCCGGAAGAATGGGACGTGCTCCTCGCGCTCAAGGAGGAACTAACCCCGGACGAAATCTGCAGCGAACCATGGATCGGCCGCGCTGCCGTAGCCGGCGTTTCCTACGAGCGCTTCTGCGAAGTGGCCCGCGAACTGAACCGCAAGAAGGTCATCGGACGCTTCTCCACCTTCCTCGAACATGTCAAACCGTCGCAATCGGGTCAGCGCGTGACCCGCTTCAATGGCCTCTTCCATTGGGCGGTACCCAAAGGCATGGAACAACTCGCCGGATCGGAGATCGGCCGCCATTTCATTCTCACCCACTGCTACTGGCGCGAGGGCGGCCCCCGCTTCGGCAACGTGAATATCATGGCCGTGATTCACGGATCGGAGCGCGAACGCGTCCTTGAGCACAAGGCGGCCATTGATGCCCACCTCGCCGCGCAAGGCATTCCGGTGAGCTACACCGCGGTCTTCTGGGGCGGCCGCAGCGAAATCAAGCCAAGTGAAATCTCGCCGAAGATCTACCGCGAAGTCCACCATCGCTGGGCCTCGCTCGGCCAGCAGATCTGATTCCCATGCCTGCGCTGTACCCCGGCAGCTTCGACCCCATCACGAACGGCCATCTCGATATCATCGAGCGCGCCGCGCGTCTTTTTGGCCACGTCACCGTCGCCGTCGCCCACAACGATTCCAAGAATGCCCTCTTCAGTACGGAGGAACGTGTCGATCTCATCCGCCGTTCGGTCCATGCGATTCCCCATGTGGACGTGGTTTCCTTTGATGGGCTGCTCGTTGATTTTGCCGCGTCGCTGCAGTCGCAGGTGATCGTCCGCGGTCTCCGGGCGGTCTCGGATTTCGAATACGAGTTCCAGATGGCTCTCATGAACAAATCGCTCGAACCGCAAGTGGAGACGGTCTTCCTGACCTCGCGGGAGGCATTCACCTACGTGAGTTCACGCGTCATCAAGGAAGTGGCCAGGCTGGGCGGCGACATCCGGCGGCATGTCCCGGAACCAGTGGCTGCGGCTCTGGCCGCGCGCTTCGGAACCTGACCCGACGATCCGGGAAGTGAGGCATCACGGACCAGGCCGCACCGGACCTGGCAGCCCCGGCAGAGAATCCGGATGCCAGTTCCCGGCAATGACGTCGCTCACTTCGATCCATTGCTTCCCGGCACCGTCGCTGACCCATTTCAGCTCGACGACCAGAAGCAAAGCCACATCCCAGGCCTGACGGGATGGCTCGGCGAAGTGCTTCCGGTAGACATCGCTGCCCTTGTCGATCCACGCATGGAAGACTGGATCGGAAGTTGGCGGAAGCATCTTGTAGCAGAGCTTGCCATCCTGATCGGGCACGTCATCGCTGAAATAATGGGCCCGGTTGAGCATGACCCGGAATTCCTGTGGTTTCGCCTCCGGAGTACCCGCGAACTTCTCGAGCAGGCGTTCCCGTGATTCCAGAAAGGTACGCGCTTCCACCCGCAGGCCCACATCTGTTTCCTCCACGGTCAATGGCACTGGCCCGGCAGTTCCTTCGAAGAAGGCCGTGAAGACATGATACTTCCGTCCGGGCCGATGTTCGAGGGGCACTGTCTTCAGGAATTCAAGCCGGTCGGGAACGATCGGGCCGTCGGGGCCACTGCTGTACTGCGACTCCATGAATCCCCTGACACGATCGGGGGCAAGGGAAAGCGCCAGCCGCTCCCGCCAATCGGCTGCTGCGAGAAAATCGACGGCCACCTTCGCCGGTTCTGCTGGCTTCCCCTCGGGCAGCAGCAATGCGGCAATGCGCTGCCGCACATCCTCAGGCTTGCCGCCGGCCACCAAGGCAGGCGCAGCGACGGGATCCGGTGGCGGGACTGGATCGACCGGGACCGCGGGCGTTTCTGGCTGCGCTTTCTGAGCGACCTCATCCATCGGTCGCTTCTCGGGTTCCTGCCGCACGGGCGGAATCACAGGGGCCGCCGAATCCGGCTCCGGACGGTCCACGGGTTCTGCCTGCCGTTGTCCCGACGAAATCAGCCGACTCCCCGGCCTGTCGCCGACGCCCGCCGCCACGTCGGGGGATTCCCGGCGTGCCATCACTTCCCGCGCCAGCCAGCCACCACCGGCGGCCAGCATGGCCACCACGGCGAACGGGGCAAGACTCGTCCCTCGCTTCGTGTCTCCAACCACCACCGGAGTTCGGACCGCCGCACCGGCCGGCACTTTGCCCGGAATCTCGGAATCACGCTCTCCCATCGGTGGCTCAGGAATCACCAGCTCACGCGTGTCCTTCCGACCTACCGTTCCCAGGAACTGATCTTCCTGCAGCAGGGCCGATCTGTCGATGCGTCCCGGCAGTTCCGCTTTCTTCCGCAGTTCCTCGGCCTCGCGGGCGGCTTCCGACTTCTTCCGCAATTCCTCGGCCTCGCGGGCGGCTTCCGACTTCTTCCGCAATTCCTCGGCCTCGCGGGCGGCTTCCGCTTTCTTCCTCAGTTCCTCGGCTTCGCGGGCGGCTTCCGCTTTCTTCCTCAGTTCCTCGGCTTCGCGGGCGGCTTCCGCTTTCTTCCTCAATTCCTCGGCTTCGCGGGCGGCTTCCGCTTTCTTCCTCAGTTCCTCGGCTTCGCGGGCGGCTTCCGACTTCTTCCGCAATTCCTCGGCCTCGCGGGCGGCTTCCGCTTTCTTCCTCAGTTCCTCGGCTTCGCGGGCGGCTTCCGCTTTCTTCCTCAGTTCCTCGGCTTCGCGGGCG
>JBIICE010000023.1:0-28433 GCA_044239025.1 Verrucomicrobiales bacterium | reverse complement strand
CAGGTGGGACTGACCTGGAAGTCTGTGAAGCGGGTGCCTTCGTTGTGGAGGCGGTCGAGGTTGGGCGTTTTGAGGATGGGGTTGCCGTGGCAGGAGAAGTCAGGCCAGCCCTGATCATCCGTGATGATGAGGATGACATTGGGTCGGCGGCCGGCGAGGCTGCCCGGGCTGGCGGCGCGGGCTTGGGTGGCCGATGCGAACAGCAGCAGAGCGAGAAGAGAGCGGACGGTCATGGTGCGACACGATGCTTTCCCGCGGCGGTCTGCGGAGTCCCGCGTTTGCGTTCAGGATTGGGCGGCGTCGATATCGGCGCGGGTGAAGATGGCGTGGACGGGCACGCCCGAGGCTTCGATGGCTTCGCGTCCGCCTTCGCCGCGGTCGACGAGGACAAGGGCGAAGGCCACGTGACCGCCCTCGCTGCGGACTTTTTCGATGGCTTCGAGGGTGGATCCACCGGTGGTGACGGTATCATCGACGATCACGACAGTGTCGCCGGTTTTGAAATTGCCCTCGATGAGGCGGCCGCGCCCGTGGGATTTGGCTTGTTTGCGGATGGAGAAGACCTGGAGTTCGGAGCCGGCGCGGGCTGCGCCGATGCCGATGGCGAGGGCGACGGGGTCGGCTCCCATGGTGAGGCCGCCGATGGCGGCGGGATGCGTGCCGAGGCGGGCGGATTCCGTGCGGACGAGGTCCCAGCCGACTTCGCCGAGGGCGATGGCACCGAGGGGGTCGAGGGTGGTGAGGCGGGCGTCGCAGTAGAAGTCGCTTTTCTTTCCGGAGGCGAGGGTAAAGTCGCCGTACATGACGGATTTGCGGCGGAGGATGCTGAGGAGTTGCTGGCGCGCGTTCATGGGTGGTGGGGATAGGCTGAGGGATCTGTGGATGCCAGAGGAAAACCGTGGGTCAGGTTGCCGAGACGTGGGCAGGTAGGGATTTCCGGTTTGCGGAGAGTGCGGCCGGGGTTCCTGTTGGGGGGAAATTTTATGAACGAAGCAAGTCTCAAAGATTATCTGGAGCGGCAGCGGGCATGCGTCGATGCGGCGCTGGAGCGGTATCTGCCGGGGGTGGAGGCGGTGCCGGGGACACTGCATGCGGCCATGAGGCACAGTGTCTTTGCCGGGGGGAAGCGGTTGCGGCCGATCCTGGCGCTGGCGGCCTGCGGGGCGTGTGGTGGTGAGGAAGAGCGCGCGCTGGGGGTGGCCTGCGCGGTGGAGTGCATCCACACGTATTCTCTGATCCATGATGACCTGCCGTGCATGGACGACGATGATTTCCGGCGTGGGCATCCGACCTGTCACAAGGTGTATGGAGAGGCTGTGGCGGTGCTGGCTGGCGATGCTCTGCAGCCACTGGCGTTTGGGTTACTGCTGGAATCGGTTCCGGGGGAAGGCTACGGGGTGGGTGATCTGGTGCGGGAACTGGCGGTGGCGGCGGGGTCGCGGCATCTGATCGGGGGGCAGGTGCTTGATCTGGAGGGCGAGTCGAGGCAGGTCAGCTTCGGAGAACTGCGGGCGATTCATGAGGGGAAGACAGCGGCGCTGCTGACGAGTTCCCTGCGACTGGGTGGCATGGTAGGGGGTGCGGATGGCGAGCAACTGGCGGCGCTCACCCGGTTCGGCTATGCCCTCGGGCTGGCGTTTCAGGTGATTGACGACATTCTGGACGTGACGCAGACGTCCGAAAAACTTGGCAAAACGGCGGGCAAGGATGTGGAGGCCGGCAAGAGCACCTATCCGGCGATTCTTGGGCTGGAAGCATCGCGGGTTGAGGCGGCGCGGTTGACGGCCGGGGCGACGGAAGCGCTGGCTCCTTTTGGCGGGGCGGCCCGGCGGCTTCACGAACTGGCGGGCCATCTGCTGGCGAGGGAGTACTGATGGTCGTGGGCTCAGCCCACGGAGTCCGGGCTGCAGAACTGGGCGACGAAGTCGCGGAGTTGTTCCGAGAAGAAGCGGTGGGCGTCCCATGGGGTGGACAGGACCTCATGGCGGCCGCGAGGGGCGACGATCCATGCGTCTGCGGGGAAGGTGACGCCGTCACTGGTTTGAACCTTCAGGGTGATGCGATCGTAGAAGCTGCCCTCGAACGCATCGAGTCGCTCAAGGGCGTCTGCGGGGACGTTGGTGCGGACGAGGCCCGAGGCGATGGAATCGGGCGCTGCCGGGATGAGGCCTGGGTAGGAAACGGCGCGGATGGCGCGGACTTCCCAGCCTCGGGCGGTGGCGGGGATTGCAGGACAGACTGTCCGGGCGACATTCCGCCAGACTGCATCCGACATCAGGGATCCGTACACGAAGAGGTTCACGCCGGGAGTTTTCCGGGAAGAAGGAAGGTGGATCCAGCGGAATTCTGCCAGTTGGGCGAGGAAGGTTCTTGCTGCGGGGGCTGGAGCCGGTGCAGTCTGCAGGCATGAAATTCCTTCTGTTTTCAGTTCTGCTCGGTTTCGCGGGGACCGCGGCGGCGGCGGATATGGTCCGGGTGCTGGTGTGGGATGAACAGCAGCCCGAGCAGCAGCAGGCGTATGGAGAAAAGTTCCTCGGGGGCACGATAGCGGCGCATCTGTCCGGATTGCCCGGAATCCGTGTGAAATCCGCGAATCTCGATTCCCCGGAGCAGGGATTGGATGAGGCGACCCTTGCGGAGACCGATGTGATCATCTGGTGGGGACATGTGAAGCATCAGGCTGTGACGCAGCTGGCGACCGAGCGGGTGGTGGCGCGGGTGCGGGAGGGGAAGCTGGGTTTGATTGCGCTGCATTCGGCGCATTGGGCGCGTCCCTTTGTGCGTCTGATGCAGGAACGGGCGAAGGACGATGCGAGGGCGGCCATACCCGCGGACCGCCGCGATGCGGCGCAACTGGAGGTAGTCAACGACCAGGTGATCGGCGTTGGCGTGAAGGCCGATGCGGAGCTGACGCCGTTCGTGAGGAAGACCGGGGACAACACATGGCGGCTGGTCCTGCCTGCGTGTGTGTTTCCGGCGTGGCGCGCTGATGGGATGCCCGGGAAGATGAGCACCCTGCTGCCGGCTCATCCGATTGCGGCTGGGTTGCCCGCACGCTGGGAGGTGAAGCAGACCGAGATGTACAACGAGCCATTTCACGTGCCTCCGCCCGACGCCGTGGTTTTTGAAGAACGCTGGGACAAGGGCGAGCATTTCCGGAGTGGCTGCGTGTGGAAGGTCGGCCGGGGTCAGGTGTTCTACTTCCGGCCCGGGCATGAATCGTATCCAGTGTACCGTCAGGCCGAGCCCCTGAAGGTGCTGGAGAATGCGGTGCGCTGGCTGCCGGTGGCGGTGCGGGAGCGCTGAGGGGGCGGACTGCAATGAATTCTGTCCGGGTACGGACGGCAGGCCGCAGGGGCGGCGTGGAAAGCGAAATTGAAACCGCAACGTTTCCAAACTTCATGCGTGCGAAATCTCTAATGGCATTGGTCTTTCCGGGTCTGCTTCCTGCGGGAGCGCAGGTTCCGCTGATTCCGTCGCTGACTCCTGAGCAAACGAAGGTTGCGTTGTTTTCCGATTACCGGGAAGGCGCTGGCGGGCAGCGACTGACGCATCCGCAGCGGCTGGCGAACTTCCGGGTTCATCTGGAGTTCCGGCTGCCCGGAGAGGCTGCGAGGGCGTCACTGCGGCTGGGGGAGGCTACGGAACTGCCGCTGGTGGCACCGGCGGATGGTGTGTGGCGGACCCTCGAACTGCGGGCCGAACAGGCCGAAGGGAATCCGGGGATTTACAGTGCGGAGATCGACGGGAAACCAGTGGCGGAAGATGCGGCCATCGGTGCGACCGTGGAGGAGGGGAAGGAGGGACCCGCGGCGCAGGTGCGGTTTGACCGGGACTTCACGGTGATGGTTTCGTTCCGGACCGCGGGAAAGGGGGCTTTGTTCTCGTTCTGCCGGAGAGAGAAGTGGGAGCCCGACGCCAAGATGCTGGGACTGCGGGACGGCAGATTGTTCTTTGATGTCGGCTGGCTGGGAGCGGTGACGGGGCGTTCCCGGAATCTGGAGGATGGCAAGCCACACACGGCCGTGCTGCGGATGAACGACGGCAGAGTGCAGCTGTTTGTGGACGGCCGTCCTGATGCGGCCGGCGACAGGTTCCGGCGTCCTGATGCGGAAGGTCATCGGCTGCATGTCGGCCAGGGAAGCGCCGGCTTTGAGGGAGACCTTGAAAAGGGAGGCGTGAGTCTGCTGCGCTACTGGGAACGGAGTCTGAGCGACGACGAGGCGAAGGCGCTGAGCCGGGGCGAGGCAGGTGCGGTCAATACCCCGCTTTACGAATGGAAGGGGGAATCTGCCGAAGCGACTTTTCCGCGGGGGATTCCGGGGGTTCCGGTGCGGGTGAGTCTGCAGCTCGGGGGAGGAGCCGAGATTCGCGGGGCATGGGCACAGCCCCTCGATGTGGCGGATCATGCGGCGCTGATCCGCGGGCAGAATGCGGAAACGCTGGCGGAAGGAGCGAAGATTTACCGGACGCTCTGTGTGACCTGCCATGGCACCGACCAGCAGGAAGGATCGATGCCGACCTCGCGGAAATTCCATCTGGAGGCCTTCCGGAACGGCAGTGATCCGTGGCGGCAGTACCAGACCCTGACGCACGGCTATGGATTGATGATGCCGATGCCCCAGTACACGGCGGCGCAGAAGTATGCGGTGATTCACTACCTCCGGGAGACCTTCGTGCGCCCGCTCAATCCAACGCAGTATGCGGAACCGGAGGAAGCGTGGCTGGCTTCGCTCCCGCGGCGGATGAAGACTCTGCCGGCTGAGGAAGCCCCGAAGGAAGATCCGGCGACGCAGCATGAGAGGATGGATTACGGCCCGTATCTCATGTGGACGTACCAGACCGGTCCGGCGACGATTGCGCAGAAGGGCATTGCCATGCGGCTGGACGAGGGGGCAGGCGGAGTTTCCCGGGGACGGGCGTGGATGGTCTATGAACATGACACCCTGCAGGCGGCTGCGGCGACCACGGGTGCCTTCATTGACTGGCGCGGCGTGGCGTTTGATGGCTCACATGGGACGCATGCCAGTCTGACCGGCGAGGCGCTTTTTGTGAATCCCGATGCGCCCGCCTGGGCGAATCCGGAGACGGGAAACTGGGAGGATCTGCGGTTCCGCGGCCGGGATGGCAAGCCGTACGGGCCGCTGCCGAGGACGTGGTGCCGGTTTGAGGGACTGCACCGGCATGGAGGAACCAGTGTGCTGCAGTACACCGTGGGCGATGCACGTGTGCTGGAGGCGGCCGAACTCATCGAGTACGGGACGCACCCCCTGTTCGTGCGGACGCTCAATGCGGGGAAATCGTCGCGGGATCTGCGGCTGAGGTTGGCTCCGGAAGGCAACGGGCTCGTGGTCCGTGTGGTGGGAGAAGGCGCGGGACTGGTGACGGAAGGCGGTTTTCATGTGCTCAACGTTCCGGCGTCGGCTACGCCAGGGAATTTCCGGATTGGGCTGACGAGGGGGACGGATGAGGCGAGCGTGGAGGCCCTTGTCCGGGCGGCGCGGCTGCCGCTGGGCCTCGAGGAACTCACGAAGGGAGGCCCGGCGCAGTGGACGCAGACAGTGGAGACCGAGATTGCGCCTGGAGAGGAATCCGGGCCGTTTGCGGCCGATGTCCTGACCCATCCGGATGCGGCGGCCAATCCTTGGCAATCGTGGCTGCGGCTGACCGGATTTGACTTCTATCCGGATGGCGACCGAGCGGCTGTCTGCACGTGGATGGGAGATGTGTGGACCGTGGCGGGGATTGGTCAGCCGACCGGGAAGCTCCGGTGGCGGCGGATCGCGACAGGCCTGTTTCAGCCACTTGGGCTGAAGATTGTCCGTGGAGAAATCTACGTCTGCTGCCGTGATCAGATTGCGAAGCTGCACGACCGGAATGCGGATGGAGAGACCGACTTCGTGGAGTGCTTCAACAGCGACCATCAGGTCACCGAGCATTTTCATGAATTTGCGATGGGGCTGCAGGCCGATGCGTCCGGGAACTTCTACTATGCGAAATCCGGGAGGCATGCCCTCAAGGAAGTCGTCGCGCATCATGGCACCCTGCTGAAAGTGAGTGCGGACGGAGTGCGCACAGACATTCTGGCGACTGGGTTCCGGGCCGCCAATGGTGTCTGCCTGAATCCTGACGGGACCTTCTTTGTGACCGATCAGGAGGGATTCTGGACTCCGAAGAACCGGATCAATCTGGTGCGGGGCAAGGGGCCCGGGGAATTCTACGGGAACATGTTCGGTTACACCCCGGTGACTGATTCCTCCGATGCGGCCATGGAGCAGCCGCTCTGCTGGGTCACGAATGCATTCGACCGGTCGCCATCGGAACTCGTGTGGGTGCCGCAGGAGGCCCGCTGGGGACCGTTCAACGGTGCGCTGCTCAATCTTTCGTATGGGTATGGCCGGATCTACACCGTACCTCATGAGATGGTGGACGGGCAGGCGCAGGGAGGAATGTGTGCGCTGCCGCTGCCGCAGTTTCCGACTGGGGTGATGCGCGGGCGATTTCATCCGCGGGATGGACAGTTCTATGCCTGCGGGATGTTTGCCTGGGCCGGGAATCAGAGTCAGCCCGGCGGATTCTACCGGGTGCGCTGGACTGGCAAGGCGGCGCTGCAGCCGATCGGGCTGCGGTTCCGGAAGGATGCGGTGGAGATCGACCTGAGTGATGCTCCGGATTCCGCGACGGTGGGGGATGCCGGCCGATACGAGGTGAAGGCGTGGGATCTGAAGCGGTCCGCCAATTATGGAAGCGAGCACGTCGGCGAGCATGGCCTCGCGGTCGCGGCTGCCGCGCTGCGGGGAGAACGGACCGTGGTGCTGACCGTGCCGGGTCTGCATCCGGCGATGGGAGTCTCGGTGCGCTGCCGGTTCCGCGGGGCCGATGGCACGGAACAGGAAAGGGTGATTCACGGGACGGTGCACCGGATTCCGGATCGTTGAGCATCAGGGCGTAACCGGTTCAATGGGCTGGATCCGGAGGCGGGCAGGGTAACTTCCGGTGAATTCCGCTATCGTCCGGTTGCCCGGCAGGGGGAGATGCGCTTAGATCCGCGCGTCTGCCTGCGGGCTGGCAGCGGCTGGGGCGGATACGCTGACGGAGAACCGGTTTTCCACCGGGCCTTCCGGCGTCTGCTCGCCGCGCCGCAACCACTGCTATCTGGCATGAGCGACATTCTCCGCAGTCCGACGGTACTGGTGCTGAACCGGCACTGGCAGGCCATTGACGTGAAGACCCCAGCCGAGGCCTTCGGGATGATGGCGACGGGATCGGCCAGTGGACTTGACATCACGGATGAGGGAATGCGTCCGGTGGGATGGAAGGAATGGCTCACGCTGGCGGTGCGGGAGCATGATCTTCCGGTGCGGACGGTGCGCGGGGCGGTGCGGGCACCGACGGTGCTGGTACTGGCGCGGTTTGCGAGGATGCCGCGGCGGCGGCTCAGTTTTTCGCTGCGCGGGCTGTGGGAACGTGACGGTGGCATCTGTCAGTACACCGGGCGTCAGCTTCAGCCTGGCGAGGGGAACATTGATCACGTGGTGCCGCGGAGCCGCGGTGGCGCGTCCAACTGGGAGAACTGCGTGCTGGCCTGCAAACGGGTGAATCAGCGCAAGGGGGACCGGACACCGGACGAAGCCGGGCTGCAGCTGCTGAAGGCACCGGCTCCGCCGCGGGAGCTGCCGGCGTCGGCGTTCATCCGCAACACGCATGGGATCCGGGACTGGGAAGCCTTCCTTGCCTCGTGAGCCGGAGCGGGGGGATGCGGTGATCCGGAAAGGGGGGAAATCGGGTCGTGACAGGGCCATGGGCATCCGTCATGCTGGGGTGACACCCTGATGAAACTGCTGCTGCCGATCCTGTTCGTTCTGCTGTCCCTGCTGCCGGTTCCGGCGGCGCTTGTGAATCTAGCAAGGTCCGGAACGGCCACGGCATCGTCCGAGGGGTATGGTTCCCTTGCCTCCGATGCCAATGACGGAAACCGTAACGGGACCTTTTCCGTGGGTTCCGTGTTTCATACGCTCAACGAAACCGGGCCCTCGTGGTGGCAGGTGACGCTGCCCGCCGGGAGCGTGCTGGATCATGTGCGGATCTTCAACCGGAGCGATGCGGTGCAGGGATCGGTCGGGAATTTCCGGATCGTGGCTCAGCGTGGCGGCGTGGAAGTGTTCAACCAGGTGTTTCTGGTGGCGGCGGCGACCGACACTGGAAACGCGAGGGCGTGGGGGAGCTCGGTGCTGCGTGGTGTGACGGCCGATCTGCTGAGGATTGAGCGCGTTTCCAATGCGTCTCCCGCGGTGAATTTCCTGACTTTTGCAGAACTGGAAGTCTGGGGGAGCGTGGGTGCGAGGGAACCGCTCATCACGCCGGTGGCTCTGGCGGCCTCGCCTGCGGGCAGCGGCACCAGTGCGGGCGATGCGCACGATGGTGACATTCATGGGGCGCTGGGGGCGGCCGGTTCTCCGGTGTACCGCTCGGCCGCGGCGGGCGTCGGACAGTTCTGGGAAGCTGATCTGGGAACCGACATGCGCGTGGCTTCGATCCTCCTGTTCAACCGGACGGATGGGGCGGACACCAGCAATGTGCGGGTGCGGTTACTTGATGGAACGGGTGCGACCGTGTGGACGCAGACCGTGACCGTGGCCGTGGGCAGCGTGACGCCGTTCCGGTACGGCAGCGAGGTCGAGCCGAATCTGGTGGGCCGGAAAGTGCGGGTGGAGACGACTGCCGGGGAATTTCTGAGTCTGGCCGAGGTGCAGACATTTGGCACGCCGCTGGCGATTCTGCCGCCGGTGGTGGCGAATGCCGAGCCCACGGGAATCGGAGCGACGGGAGCGACCGCGGGAGCCGTCCTTGAGACCGCGGGCTTTGCGCCCACGAGGGTGCGGTTGTACCATGGTCCGGCGGATGGCGGCAGCGATCCTGCGGCATGGGCGGCCACTGCGGATCTTGGCGTGCAGACCGGACCGGGGACGTATCCATTGGTGCTGAGCGGCCTGCCGGTGGCAGCGCCCTACTTCTACCGGGCGTATGCGGAAAACGAGGCTGGTTCCGACTGGGCGGGGGCCACGGTGAGGCTGGTGACCCTTGAAGTGAACCGGGCGGCGGTGCTGCTGCAGCCCGCCTTTGGGGTGACGGGCCACACGGCTTTGCTCAATGGCATGGTGACGTCTACGGGCAACGACGCACCGGTGGTGCGGCTGCACTGGGGTACGGTGGATGGCGGTGTCGCGGCAGCGGCGTGGGAAAACGTGGTCGACCTTGGTACGCAGAGCGGAGTTTTCGGGCACTACCTGACGTCACTGCAGCCCGCCGCGCGGTACTTCTGCAGGGTCAGTGCCTCCAATGCCGGGGGTGTCTCCTGGAGTGAGGCGACTCAGACATTCGAGAGCAGCCGCAGGCCCGCGGTGGTCATCAGTGAAGTTCATTACGAGCCCGCCGATGAAACGAGGAACACGGAGTTTGTGGAGCTGTGGAATCCGGCCGCCGTTCCCTTTCCTCTCGAAGGCTGGCGGCTCAGCGGTCCGGTGACGTACACCTTTCCGGCAGGCGCCGTCCTGCCGCCCGGGGGTTACCTCGTGGTGGCGGGAAACGCATCCGTGTTTCAGACGGCCTATGGATTTGCTCCGGTGGGACAATGGAGCGGCAGGCTGCGGAACCGTGGCGACCGGATAGTGCTGAGCGACGCGGCAGGCAGTGCGGTGGATGATGTGGATTACGCGCCGGGATTTCCGTGGCCGACGGCAGCTGCGGGAGCGGGGCCGAGCATGGAACTGATTCATCCGGCGCTGGAGAATGATGCCGGAGGATCGTGGCGCAGTTCGCAGGCCCTGCCGCGGCAGCAGACGCCGGGGGCGGTCAATTCTGTGTTTGCCGTGGCCGCACCGCCTGCGGTGAGCGGGGTGTCGCACGAACCCGTGACTCCTGCGGCCGGACAGGACGTCGTGATTTCCGCGAAGATCGAAGACCGCAACGGAGTCGTTTCCGCGCAGGTCCTCTACCAGCTGGTGAACCCGGGGGCTTACATCCGGAAGGCTGATGCGGCCTATGGCAACGGCTGGGTTCCGCTGGCCATGAATGATCAGGGCACGGATGGCGATGCTCTGGCCGGCGATGGCATCTGGTCCGTGCGGATTCCCGGTTCCGTGCAGGTGCACCGGCGGCTCATCCGCTACCGCATCGAAGCCACCGACGCCATCGGTGGGTCCGTGCGCGTTCCGTATGCGGATGATGAGCAGCCGAATTTCGCCTATTTCTGCTACAGCGGAATTCCCGCATGGAGCGGGGCGATCACACCCGGGGGCTCCGGCCCGCGCGGGGCGGTGCAAACCTATGCACCCGGGCTGCTGGGATCCATTCCGCCGTGGCACCTGATTGCGAACGGAACCGATGTCATCAACTGCCAGTACAGCAGCGCCAGTGACGGCCAGCGCTTCTCCGGCACGATGGTGTACGACGGAAAGGTGTACGACCACATGCAGTTCAAGAACCGCGGGATCGGATCGACGTACGTAAGCGGGAAGAACAAGTGGGCCTTCTACTTCAACCGGGCGCGCAACATCCGCGTGAAGGACAACTGGGGTCGGTACTACGATCAGACATGGAACAGCATGAGCATGGACGCGGCGGCTTCTCCATGGTGTGCGGTGCACCGGGGGATGGCCGGGGTCGAGGAAGTGATCAGCTACCGGGTATATGAATTGTGCGGGGTTCCGGCACTGCGCACCCACTATGTTCACTGGAGAGTCATCGATTCCGCAGCCGAGACCGGGGCCAATCAGTACGACAGCGATTTCTGGGGACTCTACACCGGGATGGAGCCGTACGAAGGAGCCTTCCTTGACGAGCGCGATCTGCCCGACGGCAACATCTACAGCATCGAAGGCTACGGGGCCGACAAGAAGCATCAGTCCGAAACCCAGGTCAGCGACAATTCCGACTGGACGGCCTTTGCGGCGGGCACCACGCAGGCGGGTCAGAACGAGGCCTGGTACCGGGCGAACCTCGATGTTCCGGCCTACTGCACCTTTCAGGCGCTCAACCGGTACGTGGCCAACGTGGACATCCGTGGCGGGGACAACTACCGGGCGTATCACCGCCCGGCTCCGCCGCTGGGGGACAACCGGTGGGTGATCATGCCCTATGATCAGGACATGATGTTTCTGCCGGCGCATCACTGGGCCGCGACGCTGGATGCGACGGTGTGGCCCGGGGTTTCGAATCAGTGGCTGGCCGTGACGCGACGTCCGGCCATCGCCGTGGAATTCCGCAACCGCTGCCGCGAGCTGCTGGATCTGCTGGCGTCCGATCCGGCTCCGAATGGCGGGCAGATGGCGCAGTTGATTGACGAGTATGCGCAGATGGTGAATCCGGCTGGTCAGGCGCTGACGTGGGCGGATGCGGATGCCGCCATGTGGAACATGCACCCACGGACGGCGGGCACGGCCGGCACGGCAAGTGGCTACACCAATCACAAGAGCAACTTCTTCCGGGCGACCTTCGCCGATGAACGCGGGGCGCCGATGGGGGTGGTGACAAGGTGGACGCGGCGGCTGTCCGATCCGGATGGCGATGGGTTCGGCGATTTCGAGGGGCTGATGTCCTACCTCACGGCGTTCAGCACGAATGCCTGGCCTGGTGGCACATGGGTGCGCAGCAATGGGCGTCCGGAAGGGTACGGTTACAAGTTTCTGGAATGGGAATCGCTCTATGGTGGCCTCGGTCTGAATCCATCGGCTCCGGATCTGTCCTTTCCGGCGCGGCCGGTGATTGCCTATGCCGGTGCGGCGGGGTATCCGGCATCGGGGCTGGAGTTCACGAGTTCGGGCTTCGTGCCTGCGGCGAACGGGACGGTTTTCGGGGGCATGCAGTGGCGGATTGGTGCGGTTGCTGCGCCCGGGGTGCCCGGATATGTGAACGGCGAGCCGAGAAAGTATGAAATCGAGGAGGTATGGACGTCGCCCGTGCTGCCGGTTTTCAGTGCGGCCGTGAAGGTGCCGGTGACAGCGGTGCGGCCTGGGTCGACGTACCGGGCGCGGGTGCGGCATCGTGATGCGAATGGGCGGTGGTCGCGCTGGTCCGAGCCGGTGCAGTTCACGGCTGGCGTGCCGGATGTCTCGCTTTACCAGCGGAGCCTTGTGGTCAGCGAGGTAAATTACCATCCGGCTCCGTTGACCGCGGCCGAGGCAGCGGCTGGATTCAGCGACAGCGGACAGTTTGAATGGATCGAGCTGCGCAATGTCAGTGGCGCGGCACTGCCGATGGACGGGCTGCGATTCACGAAGGGGATCGACTTTGATTTTCCGGCTGGCTGGGTGATTCCGGCGGGAGGCTTTGCGCTCGTGGTGAAGGATGTGGCGGCCTTCCGGCAGCGCTGGGGATCGGGGCTGGATGCGATCATTGCGGGAACGTTTGCCCCGGGCAGTCTGAACAATGCGGGTGAGGAACTGAAGCTGAGTTACGGGGCTGGGACGGAGGTTATCGCGTTCACTTATGGCGACCGGGCACCCTGGCCGGAAGCGGCTGATGGATTGGGATGGACGATGGTGCTGCGGGCACCGGCTGCGCTGCCGGATCACGCGGTTCCGGAGCACTGGCGTGCCAGCGCGCGTACCGGAGGCAGTCCCGGCGCCGATGATCTCATTTCCTATGCGGCGTGGGGCGCGGGGTATCCCGGACTGGGTGGCCCGGCAGCCGATGACGATGGGGATGGTTACCTGAATCGGCTGGAGTATGCCTTTGGCGGACATCCGCAGCGGCCGGACGTGCCCCGGATGCCCGAGGCCGAGGCGGTCGGTCAGGGGGGGCAGCGGTTTCTTGCGCTGACGATGGTGCGCCGGGCCGACAGTGAGGATCTGCAGTACCTTCCCGAGATGTCGACGGATCTGACGGTCTGGAAGCCGATGGAGGTGCTGGTGTCGCGGACGCTGCATCCGGATGGCACGGCCACGGAAGTCTGGCGGTCCGGCGAGGCCCTTGCGGGGGACGTGCGCGTTTTTGGCCGCGTGCGGATTCCGTGAACCGGAGGGACGTTCCGGCGGTCAAGCAGCGGGAGCCGGGGCGAGACTGCGGCGGCGCAGTTCCGCGAGGGTCCATGCGTACTCGCGTTCGAGCTGGTCTTCGACGGAGGCGGCGCGGAGGTCCGGCGGGAGAACTTCCCAGGTATAGGTTTCCATTTCGAGGTGCTGGCAGATCCCCGGGTTATCAGCGAGGACGTCAAGGGTGCCGGTGAGATGATCGGCCGTGGTTTCGAGGTGTTCCTGGGGAGGGGCGTGCAGCGGCACGTGGAAGTGAACGCGCCATTCCTCGATGCCACGTTTGCGGGGATCGCTGGCGAGGGCGTCGGGGAGATCGGCGTGGCGTTCGAGCACCCCGTCCTCGCGGCGGGCGATCACCTGATGGAAGTAGATTTCGTCACGGAACGACTCCATGAGACGGAGCGCTTCGGGGGTTGGGTTGAGGCGGAGGGCCGAGCTGAGGTGCAGCTTGCTGATGCGGATGCCGGCGTCGCGCAGGGCGCTGAGGGCGCTGGCGGGATCTTCGTATTCGACCGCGAAGTGGCAGGTGTCGTAGTTGATGCCGAGGCAGCGCCGGATGTCCTCGCTGCGGCCAAGGCTGGTGAAGAGAGCGATCGATTCCGGGGAATTCTCGATCCATCCCAGCGGTTCGGGTTCGAGACCGAGGTGGAGGTCCTGCCCGGTGCGGTCCGCAAAGCGGGCCAGCCATGCGGCGTGCGAGCGGAGGTTCTGGCGGATGAGATCGGCGTACGGTTCATCCGGGACGAGGGATTTGTGGCTGCCCGGCACGGTGCTGACGCTGCCGGACATGCCCGGGGGCAGGATGTCCGAGAGAATGCGGAAGAGCGATTCCGTGTACTCGGTGCGGAGGGCGGTACTCCAGTCGGGCTGGAAGACCTGTTCCTTGACGCGGCTTCCGTGGAACTTCCCATAGGGAAATCCGTTGATGGTGAATACGTAGCAGTCGTGACGGTCGAGCCAGCGCTGAAAGGTGAGGCGGGTGTCGCGGTCGAGGAGGTCGCGGGCCGCGGCGGCCCCGAGGCGCAGGCCGATGGCGTAGGGCTGGTTCGGAGCGACCCGCTGACGGACGCTGAGGGTGTGCCGTTCGAGGGCGGCCATGGTTTCGTCCCATGATTCACCGCGGTGGATATTCGTGCAGTAGGCGAGGTGGATGCCGTGGAGCAGTTGCATGGAGGGTTGCAGGAATGGTGGGACGGGCCGTCGGGGCAAACGGGAATGCGGCTCCGCAATCGCTGCAGGCCCGGGATTGACGGCGGGCGGCCTCTCCGCTTCCATCCGCAGGAAATTTTTTTATCATCCCATGCTATTCATTGGAATCGACAGCGGCACGCAGAGCACCAAGGCCATCATCCTCGACGCTGACAGTGGGGCCATCGTGGCTCATGCGGCGGAACAGTACGACGTGATTCCCGGGCTGCCGGCCGGGCACATGGAGCAGCATCCGCAGACCTGGATGGACGCCACGGAAAAGGCGGTGGCGGCCTGCCTTGCGGCCATCGGGCCACGCCGTTCGGAAATCCGGGGCATCGGGGTCAGCGGTCAGCAGCACGGCATGGTGGCGCTTGACCGGGACGGTCAGCCCGTGCGGGCGGCCAAGCTCTGGTGCGACACCTCGACGGCGGCGGAATGCGAGCTGCTGGCGCAGGCCTTCGGGGGTTCGGCCGGGTTGATTGCGAAGGCGGGGAATGCGGTGCCACCGGGTTTCACAGCCCCGAAGATCCTGTGGATGAAGCGGAACGAACCCGGGAATTTTGCGCGAACCGCGTCGGTGCTGCTGCCGCATGACTATCTGAATTTCCGGCTCACGGGGGTGCAGCGGATGGAGTACGGCGATGCCTCCGGAACGGGGCTGCTCGATGTGCGCACGAGGACGTGGGACCGGGAACTGGTTGATTTCATCGATGCCCGGCTGGGCGACATGCTTCCGGAGGTCGGTTCGTCGCTGGTGCGGCATGGGGTGCTGGGCGGGGAACTTCAGAAGAAGTGGCAGCTGCCCGACGGCGTCGTGGTCAGTGCCGGGGGGGGCGACAACATGATGGGGGCGATCGGGACCGGCAACGTGCGGCCGGGCGTGGTTACAGTGAGCCTTGGGACGAGCGGGACGGTCTTTGCCTGTGCGGGGTCGCCGGTCATTGATCCTGCGGGCGAAGTGGCCGCGTTCTGCGACAGTGCTGACCAGTGGATGCCATTGGTCTGCACGATGAATGTGACCGTGCTGACCGAGCAGATGCGCGATCTGTTTTCATGGGATCTGCCGACGCTGGAGTCGCACATCCGGGCCGTGCCCGCCGGAGCCGACGGCCTGCTTTTCCTGCCGTATCTGAATGGCGAGCGCACGCCGAACCTTCCGGGTGGCAGCGGCGTGCTTTTCGGGATGCGCACGGGAAACACCACGCCGTCGCATCTGGCGCGGGCCGCAGTGGAAGGAGTCACTGTCGGTCTGGCCTACGGGCTGCAGCGCTTCCGGGAACTGGGGGTGAATCCGTCTGAGATCCGCCTGACTGGTGGTGGCAGCAAGAGTCCGGCGTGGCGTCAGGTGGTGGCCGATGCCTTTGGAGTGCCGACCGTGACCCTGCAGACGGCCGAGGGAGCCGGGCTGGGTGCGGCGATCCAGGCCGCCCATGTGGTGGCATCCGAAGCCGGGAGCAGCGCACCCCTCAGTCATCTCACCGACCGCCTTGTGGCGCTCGATGAACGGACGCGGTGTGAACCGTCGGCGGAGGCGCATGACGTTTACCGTGGACAGCTCGAGCGTCAGATGAAGCTGACCCGCGATCTGCACGGGGCTGGCTGGCTGTGAACTGGGCAGCAGGCAGCCTCCGCATTGGTCGTTTTCCTTGTTGGTCCGGCTGCCGAGCGAGCACCGGAGCGGTTTTCCAGTCGTTCTGAGGAACGGGGACAATTGAGATTGATTTAGCAGGGGGTTCCGATACGATCGCGCTCCCTCTGTCTGAGGGGTAGTGTCCGAGCCGAAGTTGTCTAACTGATTTCCGTCATGAGCGAGTCTGACTCCATTGATTTGTCGCAGCTGCAGAATCTCCAGTTCCGGCCGGATTGGGTCGATGATCTGTCCGGCAAGGAGACTGGTGAAGTGGTGTGGGGCAAGGTTTCGCCTGAGGCACTGCGTCGCGAGCGCGGGGATGATGATGGCCGTGGGCGTCGTGGACCTCGGGATGACCGTCGCGGTCCGGGAGGTGGCGACCGCCGGGGCCCGCGTCCGGGAGGACCGCCGCGGCCAAGACCGTCTTCGCATGAGGGACGTCCGCAGCGACCGCCGGGGGAGCGCCGGGGTCCGCGTCCGGATGGGCCGCCTCGGGGGGATCGTCCCCCTGGCGAGCGCCGGGACTTCCGGGGTGGCGGCCCGCGTGGACCAAGACCGCAGGGGCAGGAACATCATCGCGGGCCGCGTCCACCATTCCGGGAAGGGCCAGCACCTCAGGAGGGCTGGGAGGCACGTCTGGTGGCGGATCCGCGTTCCGTGGAGGCCGTGGGACGTCAGATCAAGGCATCGGGTCGGGCCTACTCTGTTTTTGACGTTGCCCGGTTGTTTCTGCAGGACCGGGCGAGGTACCTTGTGAGGATGCGGGTGGCGCGTCCGCGGCAGCCGCAGGGCAAGGCGGAAGCGGCTCCGGTGGCGGCTCCCGAGGTATTTCAGTGTGTGGCGGATGGGTCGCTGTGGGCCGGTCGGGAGGAAGCGATCCGGCATCTGCTGTCGTCGCCGGCTTTGGATGCGTTTTACCGGACCGAAGCGGTGACGCTCGAGGTTCCGAAGGGGAATTTCACGGCGGTGGCGGTGTGTGGGTTTTCCGGAACGATTCTGGGGCCGCCCAATCATCATGATTTTCAGCGGAACGTGGCGCGGCTGCACCGGGAGCGGTTCAGTCATATGCCGATCGACCGTTACAAGACACGTATCCGGGTGGAGAAGGACGAGGCCACGCTGCAGCGGTGGCAGGAATCGCAGACCAGTTCGCAGCAGTTCGTTCCGCTGCTTCCGGAGGTGCCGGAGGGAGGAGAAGCGCATGCTCCGCTGAAGAACGCTGCGGAAATGGAAGCGCATTTCCGGGCGCATCATGCCGGGGAGGTGGTCCGGGCGGTGACGGATGTCACGGTGCCGGGGAACATTCCCGGGAGGAAGCTTTCACCGCCGTTGCTGGCCCTGCTGCGCAGCGAGGTGGAGCGTCAGCAGAAGTTTCCGATCCAGCTGGTGCAGGATCTTTGCCGGGATCTCGAGCGGACCGGTCTGCGCTTTTTCAAGAAGGACCGCAAGACGACCTTTGTGTCGCGCAACCGTCCTCATTTCCTCGGAGACGATGTCGTGCTGGGTGATCGGGTTCGGTCGATTGTGGAAATGGTGAGGGCCAATCCCGGAATCACCTACACCCGGTTGGTATCGACCCTGGCCCCGCACATCGAGGTGCGTTCTGCTGAGGTTCCGGCCATGCCGAGCACCGTTCCGGCTGAACCGGTCGCGATGGAGGCCGTGGCCGCGGAAGCTCCGGTGGTGGAGGCCGCGCCGGTCGTGGCCATGGACCCTGTGGCTGCGCCCGAGGTGACGGAGGAAGGAACGACCGTCGCGGAGACGGCCGGGGAAGTTGTGGCGGCAGCGATTGATCCGGTGGCAGCGGAGGCGGTGACCGTTGTGGAGGAAGCGCCTGCCGCTGCCGAGCCGGAGCCAGCGCCGACCGAGGCGGCGGTGCCGGTGGTTCCTGCCGTGGTGCTGAGTCCCGAGGAAATTGCGATTCTGCAGGATCTGCGCTGGCTGGTGGGTGAGGGGTACGTGACGGAATTTCAGAATGGCGAGCTGTACGTGCTCGGTCGGCCGCCATTGCCATCCGGGCCGCCGCGCGCAGCGGTTGCCGGGGCAGTGCCGGTGGCTGAAGCCGCTGCCGCCGTGTCGGACCACGGTGGCGCTGCCGAAGAGGTGGCGGCTGAGGAGTCGTCCGTGGTTACGGGATCGCCTGAAGCGACTGCGGAGCCTGGAGCGGCCGCTGCGGTGCCCGATGTGGCCGCTGCCGGGACTCCGCTGCAGTGCTCGCCGGATGGGCAGTGCCAGATCCCGGAGTCTCCTGCTGCCGCCGAGGGAGAATCTTCCTGAGTCGGACTTCCGGGCGGCGCATGGTGATTTGAGCGGGACACGTTTCCGTGTAAGTGGTCCTTGGATGGATGCGGGAGGCTCGTTGTGAGGCGACGGGTGAGCGTGGCGCTGGTCTCTCCCGGGAACGGTTCCGCGCTCTTGAGGACCTCTCTCGGCGGAGAGGGACAGCAATCCGGGGCTCCAGCCCTCTCAGGGGGCGGCCACCGTAAGGGCGGCGTCTGTGCTGACCGAGGGATCGCGTCCTGTCACTGGCCACGCGGCCTTGATATTGAGTCGGGCGGGTGGTTCCGCGAGGATCCTTGTGTCGGCGGCGGAACTGACGGCATGCTCTCCGTAGACCAGCGGCAGGGCGGTAAAGACCATGCTGGCATCGGGGAGTCGCTGCACGTTGAGCAGGGCGGCGTGCAGCTTGCGGCGGGGGCCCGCTTCGGAGGCATCGATTTCGATGATGTCGCCGGGACCGAATTTCGCCTTGGGGTCCTTCCTGGTGGGGAGAATGTATTCCAGGATCACGGAGCGGTCCTCCGAACCGTCATCGGCGAGCGCCACGGCGCGGGCGACCACGCCACTGGTGAAAGCGTCGGATGCCTGCAGTGGACGGGCGTGCACGATGCGGAAGCGGCCCCGCACGTAGACCGGGCGGTCATCGCGGTAATTCGTGAGGTAGGCTCGGCGCAGTTCCCCGCTTTTTTCGTTGAGGCTATCCGTGGAGAAGTTTCCGAAGGTTTCGCGCAGTTCAGTCCGCGTGAAGGCTTTCCCGGCCGGGGCATCCGACTCGCTGAAGCGGCGGATTTTCTCGAGTTTGTCGAACCGGCTGAGCAGTTCGTAGTGCATTGGTTTCTCCGGATGGCTGAAGACCGAGATGCAGAAGAACCATGAGAAGGCAGCGAGGCCGAGGAGAACTGTGATGCCGACGGCCCACCAGAAGATGCCGCCGTCGGTCCGCTGCATGGTTCCCCCGGCGGAGCGAGACCATGCGCCTCGGGGGGCTTGCATGAATTCGACTCGGGGTGGGCGCATGGGGAGGGACGGTTGAGAGCTTGCGGCGTCAGGCTGGGGTCGCGCAGGGTTCGCCTTCCGGAATGGGTTCTGTCCCGGCGGCTTCGGGGAGCGGCTCAAAGGAGGTTCCGCAGCCGCAGCTCCGGGCGGCGTTCGGATTGACGATGCGGAACCCGGCGTCGGCAAGGTCATCGACGTAGTCGAGCGTGCAGCCGCTCAGGTAGGAAGAAGCCTGCGGATCCATGAACACCTGAGCGCCGGGGTCGCCGACCGGAAGGTCACCTGGTTCCGGCCGCTGGACTTTCATGATGTACTGAAGGCCGGCGCAACCACCGCGGGCCACGCCGAGCCGCAATCCTGATCCACTTTCCGGATGTTGTCCGAGGATCTGGCGCAGCTGGGCCACGGCGGAGGCAGTCAGGCGGATCATGTTGGCACGAATGGAGTCAGGATGGACGGGGAATGCTCTGGAGAACAGGGGGCATTTCTGTCTTTTCTTACGGAAATCAAACGCTTCTCTTGTCTTGTGATGCAAAAAATCAAGGTGATGCCCGAGGTGCTGGCCAGCCAGGTGGCGGCTGGGGAGGTGGTGGAGCGTCCGGCTTCGGTGGTGCGGGAGCTGGTGGAGAACAGCATTGATGCCGGGGCGGGGCGGATTGATGTGCTTGTGAGGCGTGGGGGCATGGCGCTGATCCGGGTGGTGGATGACGGGGCGGGGATGGGGCGGGACGATGCGCTGCTGTGTGTGGAGAGGCATGCCACCAGCAAGATCCGGACCAGCGGGGACCTCGCGGCCATCCGGACGATGGGATTCCGGGGCGAAGCGCTGCCGAGCATTGCGAGCGTTTCGCGGTTTGTGCTCAGGACGAGGGAGAGGGAGTCGCTGCACGGCACGGAAGTGTTGGTTGATGGCGGGCAGATGGTGGCGGTGACCGATGCCGGGGAAGCTCCGGGGACGCAGGTGGAGGTGCGGTCGCTTTTCTACAATGTTCCTGCGCGGCGGAAGTTTCTGAAGGCGGAGTCGACGGAATTCAGTCACATCGAGCAGCAGGTCAGGGTGCATGCGCTGGCGTATCCGGAGCTGGCGTTCAGTCTGACCCATGATGAGCGGCTTGTGTTTCAGCTGCCGGGTTCCAGTGCGCTGCTGGAGCGGATCCGTGGGTTGGCCGGGGTGGAGGTGGCGGAGCGGCTGCGGGAGATTCCGGAAACGAGGGAAGGCGGCATTACGGTACGTGGCTTTCTTGGGGAACCGGGCACGAGCCGGTCGAACCGTTCGCTCTGTTATTGTTTTCTGAATCGGCGGCCGGTGGAGAGTGCGGTGTTCACGATGGCGCTGCGGGGGGCTTATGGGGAGGCGCTGCCGCGGGGACAATGGCCGGTGGCGTTTTTATTCATCGAGATCGATCCCGGGGAGGTGGATGTGAACGTGCATCCGGCGAAGCGCGAGGTGCGGTTCCGTCATGGCCAGATGGTGCAGGCGGCCCTGACGTCGGTATGTGCAGCGGTACTGCAGGGGCGCCGGCCGCAGCCGTGGGCGGAACCTGCGCCGGTGGTGGTGCCCGAGGCGCGGTGGGTGGTGCCTCCTTCGCAGCCAGCGCTCATCCCGGAGCCTGAGCAGCGGGCGCTGCGGCACGACTGGTCGGAGATCCCGGCTACCGCGGCAGCGCTGGAGACTTCCGGGGGTGCGGAAGGCGCAGTGGAGCGGCGGGAACCCAGGGAAGTGGCACGGGTGCCCGTGGCGGTGCCGTTCCGGATGCTGGAGCGCCTTGGAGAGGTTTACTGGCTCATGGAAGGAGAGGAAGGGCTCGTGGTGCTGGACTGCCGGGCGGCGCGGGAGCGGATTCTGTATGAAGAAGCCCGGGCGCGGCGGGCAGGCGAGCCGGTCGCGGGTCAGGCCCTGCTGAGTCCGATCACGCTGCAGCTGGCACCGCGGGAATTTGATCTGCTGCGCCCGCATCTTCCGGCTTTGCGCCGGATGGGGGTGGGAGCCGCGGAATTCGGGGCCAACACGGTCATGGTGGACAGTCTGCCGCCGTTCTGGGAGGCGGACGGCAGCACGGCGGAACTGATCAGTGCCCTGCTGGCGGACATCCAGGAAGCGGGCGAGCGTTTTTCGGTGCGGAGGCTCGATGACGATGCGGTGGCGGCGGCGGTGGCGCGGCAGGCTGCGAAGGTTCCGGTTCCTTCCGATCCGCTGGCGGCGCGGGCGCTGACGTCGGCGCTGCTGTCCTGCGAAATGCCCTACTGCTGCCCCGACGGGAACCCGACGCTGATTCAGATTTCCTTTCAGGAACTGGCGCGCAAATTCGGAAGGCGCTGAACCCATGGACACGGTGTCGACTGCCAGAGGCGGAACGGTAGCAGCGGCGGTGGTTGTCGGACTGCTGATGCTCGGGTTCGGGCTGCGTCGGGTTTCCGGGTTGCCGGAAAGGCCACTGGGCCGGGCGGATGCCGTTGGGGACGCAGCGGAACCGCTCACGCTCGGCTGGAGTGTGGAAGGACGGCCGCTGGCGGCGCTGCGGATGGGCAGGGGGCCGCGGGTGCTGCTGCTGATGGCTTCGATTCACGGGAGCGAGCCCGCGGGAACGCCGCTGCTGGAGGCGCTGCGGCGGCATCTGGAGGAGCAGCCGTCTCTGCTGGACGGCCTGACCCTGTACCTGCTGCCGGTCGCCAATCCCGATGGCTTAGTCCGCCGGCAGCGGTTCAACCGGCGGGGCGTCGATTTGAACCGGAATTTTCCGGCGGGGAACCGCATTGACCGGAGCCGGTTCGGGATGCTCGCGCTTTCCGAGCCCGAGAGTGCGGCGCTGGCTGGATTGATCGGCCGTGTCGAGCCGGTGCTGATTGTGTCGATTCATCAGCCGCTGGCCTGCATTGACTGGGATGGTCCACCGGAGACAGCGGTCTTTGCGGAGGTGCTGGCCCGGGGGAGCGGGCTCCCCGCACGGCGGCTGGGAGCCCGTCCGGGGTCGCTGGGGGCATGGTTCGGCGATACGGTCGGCCGGCCGATTCTCACGATGGAGCTTCCGGGAGCAGTTCCCGTGGACGCGGCGGTGCTGTGGGAACGGTATGGTCCGGGCCTGCTGGCGGTGCTGGCCGCCGCGGGTCCACGAAATCGGGAGTGACGCGTTGCATCCCCTGCAATCAGGCGTATCTCTGGACCTCATGAAGAGACTTCTGCTCCGCCCCTTTGCTCTGGTGCTCGGCGTCGTGCTGGCCGCCGCGGCTCCCTGTGTGATCGCTCAGGATGACAGCAAGCCGGGACCGGCAGAGCAGGAGAAGGAGGAACCTGAAGCCGAGGAGGCACCGGTCCCGGAGGAATTCGATGCCGAAGAATTCAAGGAGCAGCTCAAGGAGCAGGAGGAGGAGGAGAAGGCTCAGGTGGCGACCATGATGAAGGTTTTCAAACCCCTGGAGGCTGAATGGACCGGGACGGAAAAAATCGAGCATGAGGACGAGCCGCTCAAGGCCCTCGACAAGTCATGGAAGGACGAATGGAAGGGCTTCTATACGTTTGGCGGGCGGTATTTTGAGATGACAGGACAGGCCTCCGGGGAAAATTCCTCCGCTTACCGCTGGATTTGCACCTGGGATACTGCCGCGGAAGTTTACCGCGCCTGGTACTTCGGGGACAATGCGCAGAACCAGTACGTCGGCCAGCTCAGTGACGACGGGAAGCACATTGTCTGGAAGACGAGGGGGCAGAATGGATCGACCAGCCAGTTTGAAATGATTGCCGAGGGCGACCGGGTGACCTGCCGGGGCGTCGACCGGGCTCCAGGTGGCCGTCCTTTTTCAAAACAGAGCTCCAGCTACACCCGCAGGAAGCTCGAACTCTGAAACGGCGAGGGACTGCGGGGCACCGACGTCCCGATCCCCTGAAACCACATGATGCCAGAAGAAGATTCCGCGGCGTTCGATCCGATCGAGGAAGTCATTGCCGATATCCGGGCTGGCAAGCTGGTCATTCTGACCGACGACGAGGACCGGGAGAATGAGGGCGACCTCATTGGAGCGGCGGAAAAGATCACGCCGGAAATGGTGAATTTCATGATCACGGAAGGCCGGGGCATGCTCTGTGCGCCGGTTTCCGAGGAGATCGCCGAGGCGCTGCACCTTGGGCCGATGGTGGCGCAGAACCGGGATGCCTTCCGCACGAACTATACGATCACTGTGGATGCGGCCAGTGGGGTGACGACTGGGGTGAGCGCCTTTGACCGGGCGCACACCATCCGGATTCTGGCTGATCCGGGGACTGGACCCGAAGATCTGGTGCAGCCCGGACATGTGAATCCGCTGGTGGCGAGGCCTGGTGGCGTGCTGCGGCGGGCGGGGCATACGGAGGCTGCGGTGGATCTCGCGAGGCTGGCGGGCCTGCGTCCGGCGGGAGCACTGATTGAAATTCTGGCACCCGATGGCCGGGCGATGAGGGTTCCGGAACTGAGGCAGTTTGCGCGGCGGCATGGTCTGCGCATGTCGAGCATTGCGGCCCTCATCGAGTACCGCCGCCGGAGCGAAATCCTCGTGCGGCGCGAGCAGGTGATCCAGATGCCGACCGACTACGGGGATTTTCAGCTGTATCTGTACCGGAGCACAATTGATCAGCAGGAGCATCTGGCGCTGGTGCGGGGAGATGTTGGTGATGGGCGGCCGGTGCTGGTGCGGGTCCACAGTGAATGCCTGACGGGTGACGTTTTCGGGTCGCAGCGGTGCGACTGCGGCTGGCAGCTGGATGCGGCCATGCGGCGCATTGCGGAGGAGGACCGGGGCGTGCTGCTCTACATGCGGCAGGAAGGCCGTGGGATTGGACTGGCCGCCAAGATTCACGCCTACAAGCTCCAGGAGCAGGGTCTGGATACCGTCGAGGCCAATGCGAAGCTCGGGTTTCCGATGGATCTGCGGGACTACGGGATGGGCGCCCAGATGCTGCATGATCTGGGAGTCCGGCGCATCCGCCTCATGACCAACAATCCGCGCAAGATTGTGGGATTGGAGGGTCACAGCCTGGAAATCTCGGAGCAGGTTCCGGTGAGGCCGGTTCCCAATGAGCACAATCAGCGCTACCTTGAAACCAAGAAGCTCAAGATGGGTCATTCTCTCTGAACTCACAACGTCCGCCATCCATGAAAACATCCGCCGCCCTTCTTCTCGTTGCCAGCCTTCCCATGATGAACGCATGCGGTCAGGAGAGCAAGCCGCCCGCCGCCACGGAAACCGTCAAGGACGGTGTCATCCATGTGAATGCCGCAGGAGCGCGCCGCATGGTGGAAGGGGCGAAGGAAAAGAAAGTGATCGTGCTGGACGTGCGCACTCCGGAGGAATTCAAGGCGGGCCATCTGAAGGGGGCCGTCAATGCCGACTTCAACGCGAAGGATTTTGCGAACGCGGTGGCCGCGCTGGACAAGGAAGCAACCATCGTGGTGCATTGCCAGGCCGGGGGGCGCAGTGCGCGCTCGCTTCCGAAGCTCAAGGACCTTGGATTCAAGAAACTCGTGCATCTTGATGGGGGTTTCGGGGGCTGGGAAGCGGCCGGCTTTCCGGTGGAAAAGTGACCGTGGTTTCACGTGCGGTGGCTGCGGGCATGCGTGACATGATTCCATGCCGGCACCGGTCATCACGATTCTGCTAGCCGACGACCATGCGGTAGTCCGCAGTGGTTTCCGCCATCTGCTGGCGGCGCAGTGGGATCTTTCCGTGGTGGCGGAGGCCTCCAGCGGCACGGAGGCGCTGCGGCTCGCGGAGCAGCACCGTCCGCAGGTGGCAGTGCTGGATGTCACCATGCCGGGGCTCAATGGCATTGAGACGACACGGCGGATGCCATCGGTTTCGCCGCAGACGAGCGTGCTGGCGCTGTCGATGCACAAGGATGCGGTGTACGTGCGGGAGATGCTGCGGGCCGGGGCCCGGGGGTATCTGCTCAAGGACTGCAGCGAGACAGAGTTTCTGACCGCGGTACGCGCTGTGGCCCACGGTCAGGGATTCCTCAGTGCGGCGGTCTCCGGTGCCGTCATTGATGATTTCCGGCGGCACGTGACGAACCCCATAGACCTGCTGAGCAGCCGGGAGCGGGAAGTGCTGCAGTTGATTGCCGAGAGCCGCACGAACAAGGAAATCGCGGCGGCCCTGCATCTGAGTGTCTACACGGTGGAGGCGCACCGGGGGCGCATCATGGAGAAGCTCAATCTTCATTCCGTCGGGGAGATCGTGCGTTTCGCGGTGCGGAACGGCCTGATCGACTGATTTGCTGCCCATGCCGCCCGCCGTTCCAGCCAGCCCCCCGGAGAACGGTCCGTCGCACCTCGTGCGGGTGCTCGTCATTGGTTTTGCGGCGGTGCTCGTGCTGCTGGCGGTGGCGGGGCTTACGGTCGTGCGGGACAGCCGGGGGATCCGTGCGACGACGAGCCGGCTGGTGGCAGAGCAGTCGCGCATTGCCCGCCTCATGCAGGAAGTGCAGGCCGAGGAGACTGTCATCAGGGAGTTGCTGCATCGGCTCGCCTTTCAGGCACCAGCGGAAGTGCGCCAAGCGCTGGGCAACCGGATTCAGCACAGCGAGACGTCGCTGGCGCGGCTGGCGGCGGAGGGATCAGCATCGGAGGATGCGCCGCTGTGGCATGAGCTGCGCCGGAACGCCGACAGTTTCTTTGGAACTGTGTATTTTCTGCTGGACATGGGGGATTCCGTGGCACGGCCGGCTCAGGAGGATCTGTTCCGGCAGCATGATGGACTGGCGACGGCCATTGAGGCGATTGTGCAGCAGAATGCCCGTCTGCTGGAATCGGCGGAGTCGGCGGTGACCGACCAGTCGGAGGCGCTGGCGACGGATTCGTCCGTGCTGCTGGGCGGGTCGTTGTCGCTGGCCGGGCTGTGTGCGGCCGCCACCGTGGGCCTGGTGCGGCATGGGCTGAGGCGCATGGCGCGCCAGGCGGATGAACTGAACCGGGTGTCGTGGCAGATGCTGCAGAGTCAGGAGGAAGTCGCCCGCCGCTTTTCCCATGAACTGCATGATGAGCTGGGACAGTCGCTGGCTGCCCTGCGCAGTGGCCTGGTGAAGAGCGAGACCGCGGATCTGGAGACCCTGCGTGCCGACTGTGTGCACCTTGTGGATGAATCGATCGCGAATGTGCGGGAGCTTTCCCAGCTGCTGCGGCCGGTCATTCTGGATGATTTCGGGCTCGATGCGGGGCTGCGTTCGCTCACCGAGAAGTTTGCGCAGCGGGCCCGGATTGAGATCCGCTACGAGTCGGACGTGGCGGTGCGCTATGCGGACGCGACCGAGACCCACCTGTACCGGATTGCGCAGGAAGCGCTCACGAATGTGGCGCGGCACTCGGGTGCCACGGCGGTGCGGGTTTCGCTGACCGAGGCGGGCGGGCAGCTGCGGCTGACGATTGCGGACAATGGCCGGGGCATACCCGGGGATTCCGAGGAAAGCCCGCGGGGTCTTGGTCTCACAGGGATGCGGGCCCGGGCGCGGCAGTGTGGCGGGGGGGTGGTGCTGAGCACTCCGCAGGGAGGGGGCGTCCAGATTCAGGTGGTGGTGCCTGCGGTGCGGCCCGAGACCGATGCCGGGCCGGAGTGAAGCCCGGCATTTCCGCCGGGCCCGGATGCGGCGGCTCAGTCAAAGGGCCACCTGGAGAGGAACCAGACGGCTACCGTGTGGTTGTTTTCCCAGATGCGTCCGCCGCGGCGCTGCAGGGTCTGTTCCATGAAACCGGCTTCGATGCGGCTCGAGTCCGAGAGTTTCCGTCCGATACCAATAAAGGCTCGGTTCTGGTCGAAGTGGTTGCGGGAGACGTTCTCGCCGAAGTTGAAGAACACCTCGTCCCAGACGGGTACGTACCAGCGGCGGTCAGCGCTGAGCGGGATGGAAGTGCGCAGCAGGTAGCGGATGCGGTTTTCGTAGCGCCAGCTGGAAACGGAGCGGTCGCCGGAGCGGTCGGCAGGTCCAAGTTCTCCAATGAAGCGCTGCTCAAGGCGGACGCGGTGGGTCCATTCGAGGCCGAAGCCCTTCTGGGTTACGGTGACCTGTTCCCAGAGACGGTTCTCCGGAAAGTCGTCGGGTGCCGGGTAGTCACCGTAGGGGTAGGTGGTGACGCGCGCGTAGCCTGCCGACAGCGTCACGCTGGGGTTGACCGTGTAGTTGATGCCCGGGCGGATGAGGAGCTGCTGCCAGTCGCCCCCGAAGTCGGCGCGGCGGATCTGGGCTTCAAGGTGGATGCCCCACGGGGTTTTGCCGAGGGGGTGGTCGCCGACGTAATTCACCCAGAGATTTCCGTTGGAGTCGAAGACCGAGGCGGCTTCGACGGCTGTCACCAGCGCGAGGGCCGCCGCGGCCACGAGAGAAGCGGACGATTTCATGGATTGTTGTTGGGAATTCCGTGGGGATCAGGCGCGCTGCAGTCGGGCGGCCTGCGGATGAGGGGAGACAGGTTTGTGCTGCTCCATTCCTTCGAGCAGAAGTTCACGGTTTTCCAGTTTCCAGTCCTGCACCATTTCCTCGAGCTTGCGGATGACGGAATGGTCCACGAGGGTGGTTTCCGAGAGGTCGAGACGGGCGCGGTGGAGGCCGCGGAGGTCGAGGAGCTGCCGCCGCACAGGCAGCCAATTGCTGAAGATGAGGGCCCGGCGGGCGCGGACGACGGTTTCGTCGGTGATGGGATTCCGTTCCACGATGACCTCCGGCTTGAACAGGTTGCGGAGAGAGACGCCGTTGCAGAGATGGATGATGAGCTTGGCGATGATACCGGCCGCGATGCCCAGGAGAAGGTCGGTGGCGAGCGTCACGGTCATGGTGACCAGAAAGACCAGCAGCTGGCCTTTGCCGACAGCCCACATGTGATGGAATTCCTTTGGTGACGCGAGATTGTACCCGGTGAAGACCAGCATGGCGGCGAGGGCGGCCAGCGGAATCATGTTGAGGAGCCAGGGGACACTGGCGACAAGGATGAGGAGGAAGGTGCCGTGCCAGAAGTTGGCCCAGCGCGTGCGTGCGCCATTGTTCCGGTTGGCGGAGGAGCGGACGATTTCCGAAATCATGGGAATGCCGCCGATGCAGGAGACGAGCGCGTTGGCGGCACCCACGGCGAGCAGGTCGCGGTTCAGGTTCGTGCGCCGCTGCCATGGATCGAGAAGATCCACAGCCTTCGCACTGAGAAGCGATTCGAGGGTACCGACGAGAGCAAACATGGAGAGCCACTTGAGGCCGGCGGCGCTCATGATCCCCGAGAAGTCGGGAGTGCGGATGCCGCTGAGCATATTGAGCGGGAGGGAGACGAGATTCTTTGGCCCGACGGAATACTGATGGC
>JBIICE010000200.1:0-7297 GCA_044239025.1 Verrucomicrobiales bacterium | reverse complement strand
TGGCCTGGAGTTCCCAGCGGTCCACGGTGCCTTCCGGGTAGCGGTGCATGGCGGCGAGGAAGTGAGGGAGGGCCTCGGCAGGACGGCCCGTGAAAACCAGGTGGTCGCCGTATTTGTGATGGACCTCGCGGGAGCCATTGCCCCAGCGGCGGGCGAGCTGGAACCACGATTCCGCCTCGTCGAAGCGCTGGAGGGCGTCGCACGAGCGCCCCAGCCAGAGAGCCATGTTGGGATGCGGCGGGTAGCGGCGGATGCCGTTTTCGAGGTGGGCAATGGCCTTCTCGGTGAAGGCACGGCTCACTGGTGGCATTTCGTCGGCGGCCTTGAGGTCGCAGATGGCCCAGTAGAGGTGATTGATGGGGTCGTCCGGGTTGGCATCGGCCGCCTTGGCAAAGTCGGCGGCAGCGCGCAGGTAGCCCTCGAGTGATTCCGCGTTGGAGAATTCGGTGAGCGCGCGGCGGAAGTGCCAGTCCCCTGCGGCCATGCGTGGGGTGACGGAGAGCATGAGGGCCGCGGCGGCTGCCGAGGAAATCAGGGCGATGGCCGAAGGGAGGCGGGACCGGTTGACCGGCGGGGGGGAGCTATGCAGGCGGCGCTGATCCGCTTCGCCCGGGTTGGCGAGCATGCCGAGGAGCATGCCGGCGGTGAGAACATTGATGCCGACGTGCATGTGGAAATCGCCGGCGCAGTGAAGCGCGAAGGCCGAGAGGCCTGCCATGATGCCGATGGTGAGCGGCCCGCGGTAGTCCGGGAAGAGGCAGCGTCCGCCGGCGGGGTCGTCGCTCTGGGCAAGGGCGAAGGTGAGGCCGCGCCAGGCATGGGTCAGGACGACCGCAATGGTGAGGAGCAGGCCGATGAGACCGTAGTCGGCGAGCACCTGGAGCCAGTCGTTGTGGGCAAAGACGGCATCGATGTCGACCTCGTTCCAGAACGTCCAGTCGGTGCGGAGGTCGCGGAAGCTGCGTTCGTAGTACTCGTAGGAACGGGCTCCGGTGCCCGTGATGGGGCGGAGTTGCCATTGTTCGATGGCGCGCTGCCACATGCCCGTGCGGCCATTGAGATTGGCGAAGACCCTGCCCTCGCCGAATTTGCCTTCGAGAGCGCGGGAGGCGAGGTAGCCTCCGGCGGCGAGGAGGAGGAGGAATCCGGCGAGCACGGTGGAACCGGCGCGGCGGTTGGCGGGGTGGCGTCCGGCCTTCTGTCCCGCGCGGAGGACCGCGAGGATGCCGCCGAGGACGAGGGCTCCGAGACCGAACGAGAGGCCGCCGCGGCTGGTGGAGAGGGCGATGCAGGCGACGGCGGCCGCGAAGCCGAGGGCGCAGACGAGCCGAATGAAGCTGTGCATGCCCCTGTAGAGGGCGAGGGCGAGCAGGGGAAAGGCGGTGAGTTCGAGGAAGCCGCAGAGATGATTGGAGCTGGGGAAGAGGCCACCAAAGACCGCGTCGACGACCGGGCGTTTCACCCCGAGGAACCAGAGGGGGTTGGCCGAGGGGTGGCCGGCGAGCTGATACAGGCCGAGGCCGAGGTTGAGAAGAATGATGGTCCCCCAGATGGCGAGGATGGCGAAGCGCTGCGATGGCCGGGTGAAGCGGGTGGCCATCAGGGCGTAGCCGATGGCACCGGTGCCTGCGAAGAAGAGGTCCTGCAGGGCGAGGGAGCGGACATCCGAGGTGAAGGCCCGGAAGGAGATCCATCCTGTGAAGAGAAGGAAGGCGGCGGATGGAACGAGGGCGAGGTGTCCGGCCGTGCGCTGCCGCACCGTGATGACGGCGATGATGGCAGCGGCCCAGAGGAGCGGTGCGGCCAGCCACATCGGGGTCATGACCGTCCACGTTCCGAAGATTCCCGCGAGCAGGACGCCGGTCAGGAAGAGGAAGAAGGCAAGCGATTCGGGGAGCCGCATGGAGGCGACCGTAGAGGCTGGCGGCGGGCGGGGCAAGCCGCACGACGGGCGGGGCTTAGGATTTGACAAGGAGAGGGGTGAGGGGAAGTGAGGAGACGAGCATGCGCATTCTCGACCGATATCTGAGCCGTCAGGTGCTCTTTTCCACGCTGTTTGCCGTGGTGGTGCTCAGTGTGGTGCTGGTGCTGGGTCAGATTTTCAAGAAGCTCCTTGATCTGCTGGTGAGCGGGATTCTGTCGCCATCGGCGGTGCTGCGGTTCGTGGGTTATGCCTTTCCGTGGTCGCTGAGCTACACCGTGCCGTGGGGTGTGCTGACGGCGGTGCTGCTGACCTTTGGTCGTTTGTCTGCGGACAACGAACTGATTTCGATGCGGATGGCAGGATTGAGCCTGCGGCGGATCTGTCTCCCGGTGTTTGTGGTGGCCGGGTTGCTGTCGGGTTTCTGTCTGTGGATCAATACGACGGTGGCTCCGCATGCGTACACGGAAAGCCGCCGCCTGACGCAGCGTGCCGCGCTGGAGGATCCGTCGTCCCTGTTCACGCCCGGCGTGCCCATCACCGCGATTCCCGGGTATCTGATTTACGCGGAGAAGCGGACCGGCAAGGTACTGGAGAACGTGCAGTTGTTTTCGCTGAGCGGGGAGCGGGCCGACATCACGAGATCGCGTCCGGGAAGCGTCACTGTGGCGCGGCGTGCGGAGTTGGACGACCGCGAACTGCGGGCGCGCCGGGCGCTGGGCCTCTCGATGGATGGGGCATTTGTGGTGAGCCGGCGCTGGCCGCGGACGCTTTCAGACGAGGACCGCGCGTCCATGAAGCCCGGGGAGATCGAGGCCCTCGAACTGCGGGCGGAGGAAGCGATGCGGCAGGTGCCGGATGTATCCGATGTGCAGACGGGCTCGTCGCCGATTTCGGTCCCACTGACGCGGTTGTTTGAGCGGTCCGAGCGGATCCGCGTGGATGGGATAGCGATGAAGGATCTGTGGCTGGGCATCCGGGATCCGGGTGGGTTGGCGGCGCGGTTGGGGGTTGCCGTGATTCCATCGCGCACGGAAATTCTGACCGAATTCAACCGGCGGCTCAGTTTCTCGCTGGCGTGTCTGGTGCTGGCGCTGGTGGGAATTCCGTTCGGGATCACGGCGCAGCGGAGGGAGACTTCGTCGGGATTTGTGCTGAGCCTGGTGGTGGGGATCAGTTATTTCACGCTGATCATGCTGGGAGAGCTTTGGAAGGACAAGGCGGACAAGCTGCCTTTTCTGTGGGTGTGGCTTCCCAACGTGGTTTTCGGGGGGCTGGGGCTGCTGATGTTCTACCGGCTGCAGCGGCGTTGAAACGCAGAGACGTGGCTTGCAACGGAAGGCAGGCCGTTTCATGATTGGGGATGGTCCGGTTTTCTTCCCTGCAAGCTCTCCGATCGCTTCCTGTGCTGCGTCGTGTTCTCATGGTGCCAGTGGTGCCGCTGGTGTCGGCAGTGCTGGTATCCTGTGCCGGCATGTATGGCCCGCCAGTGCCCGGGCCGCAGCCATTTCCGCCGCAGCCCCAGCCGCCCCGGTTTGGCTATGGCGGGGTGCAGAGTCCGAACAATGTGCCTCCACCGGTGGTGACTCCGGCTCCGCGGAATGCAGCTTCTGCCAATTCCGTCGGCAATACGGGGTCGGGCAATGCCGCCGCTCCGGTGCGGAAGAAGCCACCAGTGGTGATCAAGCGGGATCCGAATGACACCATTGTGGATCTGACGCCTCCCGAGCCGCCTCCGGCTCCGCCGCTGCCGACGCCTGAGAAAGTGGAACCGAAGCCCGCCCCGGAACCGGATGTCAGGATCGAGGGTGCTGCGGTGGCTCCGGAGCGGAAACCCGCGCCAACTCCTGCCCCGACCCCGAAACCGGTGGCCCGGGAGGATTTGCCTTATGGGATTCCTGCGGTGACGAAGCCTGGCTGTGTGTACAGCCCCTACCACACCACTGGCCTTGTGGATGTGGAGGGATTTGCGCGCGGCACGAAGGTGGAATGTCCCTATACCCACAAGTTCTTCCGGGTTCCCTGAAGGCTGAACCGGCTGCTGGTTTTCCGCGGGCACTGGTCGGCGGGGGCCGTGGCGACTGATGTGATGGAATCGCCTGATTTCAGCCGAATGACCCTGGCGGTGTACGGGCCCGGCCTGCTGGGTGGGTCGGTGCTGATGGACGCGCGCGGGCTGGGGTTCCGGGAGTGCCGGGTCTGGTCCCGGCGGCCCGAGGGTGTTGCGGCAGTGCTGGCGGCGGGTCTCGCCGGGCAAGCTTCCGTGGATGCCCGTGAGGTGGCGCAGGGAGCCGACCTTGTGGTGCTGTGCACGCCGGTGGAGGCGATGAGCGGGTTGGCTGGGGAAATGGCCCCGGTGCTGGCGGGCACGGGAGCGGTGGTCACTGATGTGGGCAGCGTGAAGGGTTGGGTGGAGCAATGGGTGGCTCCGGTCTTTGCACGTGCGGGGGTACCGTTTGTCGGGGCGCATCCCATGGCGGGCTCTGAAAAGGGTGGCCTGGGGGAGGCGCGGCATGGACTCTTTGCGGGGGCTGCCTGCATTGTGACGCCCCGGGAGCCGGAATCGGCCGCGGCGGTGCTGGTGACGAGATTCTGGGAAGCGATGGGTTGCCGGGTGACGGCGATGACGCCAGGCGAGCACGATCGCATGGTGGCGCGGGTATCGCATCTGCCGCATGCGGCGGCAGTTCTTGCGGCGCTGACGGCCCTGCAGCCTGATCCGGCGGTGGGGCGGTTTGCGGCTGGTGGGTTGCGGGATACGACGCGGGTGGCTTCCGGGGATCCGGGGATGTGGCGGGGGATTCTGATGACCAACCGGGAGGAAATGCTTCCGGTGCTGGCCGAATTCCGGGAGCGGACGGAACGTCTCCTGTCGTTGCTGGAGCGTGGGGATGGCGAAGGGCTGCAGGCCCTGCTGGAAGAAGCGCGCGCCTTGCGGCAGACACGTTATTCCTGAGATCCCGACCGTTTGCCGTCATGCCAGCAATCCGCGTCCAGATGGCCCGGCCGATCGCGGCGGAGGTCACTGTCCCGGGTGACCGGAGCATTTCGCATCGGGCCCTGCTGCTGGCGGCTCTGTCGAACGGGCCGTGTGAGCTGAGCGGATTTGTGCCGTCGCCCGAGTGTCTTGCGACCGTTGCGGCGTGCCGGGGTTTCGGCGTTTCCGTGGAGATGGCCAGCGGGAAAGTGGCAGGCGGCAAGGGCCCCGTGCGCCTTCTGGTCCGTGGGGTGGGGAGGGGATTTGAGGAGCCGGCCGATCCGATTGACTGCGGGAGTTTTGCCACTCCTCTGGCTCTGCTGATGGGTGTGGCGGCGGGGTTGCCATTCCGGAGCCGGTTTCTGGCTGACAGCCGGGTTCAGGAAGGGGTGCAGCCTGTGGTGGATCTGCTGCAGGCCATGGGGGTGCGGGTATCCGTGAGTGGTCCGGTGGGAGCGAGGATGTACACGGTGCACGGGGTGCATGGGGTGCGTGCCGCGCGGGCCGCGCGTCCGGTGATGAGTTCCCGGGTCAAGGGGGCGGGATTGTTTGCGGGAATGTCTGCCGACGGGCGGACGACGCTGCTGGAATCCGTGCGGACGCGGGATCACACGGAACGGATGATGCAGTACTTTCTGGTGAAGACCCTGCGGCGTGGCCGGGAAATTTCGATTCATGGCGGGCAGGTGCCGGAGTCGCGTGATTTTCCGGTTCCCGGGGACATCAGCAGTGCGGCGGTGTGGATTACCGCGGCGGCGATGCAGCCCGGGGCGGACCTTGTGGTGCGGGAGGTGGGGCTGAACGAGTCGAGGACCGTTTTCCTGAAGATTCTCGTGCGGATGGCGGCGCAGATCGGGGAATCGGTCAAGGAATGGCGGTTCGGAGAGCCATGGGGGCATGTGACGGTGCATGGCATGCCCCTGCGGGCCGTGCGGGTGACAGCGGAAGAAAGCACCCTCGTCGCGGATGAGTTGCCGGTGCTGGCGGCAGCAGCGGCGGTGGCTGATGGCGAGAGCAGTTTTGCGGTGGTGCCGGGATCGGTAGCGGCGCGGCTCATGGGGGCGACGGCGGCCAATCTGGAGCGGATGGGAGTGGAAGTGCGGCACATGGGATCGTCGTGGCACGTCCGGGGGAATGCGTTCCGGGGTCCTTTGCGCGGGGCGCTGCTCAGTGCCGGGGGGGATCACCGACTGGCGCTCGGGGCAGCGGCAGCGGCATTGGTCGCGGACGGGGAAACCGAAATTGAGCATGCCGACGTGCTGGAGGATGTGTACCCCGGATTCGCCGCCATGCTCGCGAAGTTTCAGACGAGGGAAATCTCCATGGGAATCGAGCCGCGCGCAGTGTTTCCACGGCCGGAGCTTCCGGTTGTCGGGCCGGGATCGGGCTCTGGCGTCACAAGTTCATGATTTTGAAGGCTTCATGTCTGGAAGACTGAAGCGTGGGAAGGCAGCAGCAATCACACCAGAGGAAATCCAGGTCATGGCAGAAACTGACATCTCCGGGTACCGCTTCGCTGAGGCGGGCCTGCAACGGTGCGCATGACGATCTGCTCGACACGATGGAAGCGGTGCTTCGGGAGATTGATCCTCAGCCGAAGCGGGCCTTTGATCTGGGGTGCGGGAACGGGTCGGTGGCGGACTGGCTGCGGAAGAAAGGGTTTGCGGTGGCTGGGGTGGATCCGTCGACTTCCGGGATTACCGAGGCGCACCGCGCCTATCCGGACCTCGATCTGCGGGTGGGATCGGCATATGATTCTCTGCATGAGACTTTCGGAACATATCCGCTCGTGGTGAGTCTCGAGGTGGTGGAGCACGTGTACGCGCCGCGGGACTTTGCGCGCTGCGTGCGGGACCTGCTGGTACCCGGGGGGCATGCGCTGATTTCAACACCGCCCCATGGGAACCTCAAGAATCTGCTGCTGGCGCTGACCGGTGGGATGGACCGCCATTTCACGGCCCTATGGGATCATGGCCACATCAAGTTCTGGTCGCCCGCGACGATTACGGAGTTGCTGCGGGAGGCTGGGTTGTCCGTGCAGAGGGTTTACCGGGTGGGGCGGCGGGCACCTCCGGCGAAGTCGATGCTGGTGGTGGCGCGTCGGGAATCCTGAATGGTGGGCGCAGTCAGGAGCGCCGCTGGAGCCGGATGGCAGCGAGGGCAAGGGAGACGGAGACGACGAGCAGCAGGACCGCGAGCGCATTGATTTCCGGGGTGAAACTTTTCCGGATCATGCTGGCGGTTTCGACCGGTACGGTGCTGGTGCCGGGGCCAGCGAGGACGTTGCTGATGACGTATTCGTCGAGGGAGACGCCGAACGAGAGCAGGGCGGCACCCGCGACGGAAGGCCAGAGATGGGGCAGAAGCACGTGCTGGAAAGTGGCCGAGGGCGAAGCGCC
>JBIICE010000199.1:0-7340 GCA_044239025.1 Verrucomicrobiales bacterium | reverse complement strand
CCATTGAAGAAAATGCTGCAGGTCGTGCCCGCTTCCGTGTCGGCGAGGTTTGGCTGCGCAATGAAGCGGTGCAGCACCGGAAGGGGAGTCGCGATGGCGGGGTCGGCGAAGACGAGGCCGTGGTAGACCGGTGAATCCGGCAGGAGGTTCTGCGGGGACTTGCGCGAGGCACCGCTGGTCGCGTTGGCAGTGAGGCGCCAGCGGAGGAGTTGACCGGCAGTGGCTGGCGGGGAGAAGCGTGCCGTGAAAATGCCATCGTTGGCGGCGGCATCGCCTTCCGCGCCGTCATCGCGGAGCATCGCCGACGATTCCGGTCCGAAGTTAAGGCGCCAGGCGAGGGTGGCCGAAGCAACCGCATCCGGTTGGGCTCCTGCGTTCTGCGGTCTGATGCGGGCCGTGATCGTGATCGCGCTGCCCGCGGCGGGGGATGGATCCGATGATTGGACGAGATCGATGATCGGGCCCGAGGCCGGGAGGGGGGCGGCATTGACCGTTCCGGGGGTGGGGACCGGGAAGTAGACGATTTTGTCAGGGCCGCCCTGAAGTCCCAGAGAGACATTGGGTTCCGGGGGGAACCAGTCGCCTTGCGGGGCCGAGAGAGGAGACGTGTAGGCGTGGAGCACGGTGGTGCCGTCCGGAGCGACGAGCGCGAGGTCTTCGCCGCTGCTGGAGAGCTGGAAATTGGTGTGGAGTGGTCTGGCTGGATTGCGGCGGTCCTTGCCGCTCGCCCAGACGACGAGGTACTGGTTGGGGGCGAGGGTTATCGCCGGGAAGCGCCACTTGCGGAGATTGGCGGGGTCGTCCGTGAGGAAGTGGCCATTGAGATCGATGGCGGAAGGAGAGCCATTGAAGAGTTCGATCCAGTCCGGGGAATCGTAGTCCTCGTCGAGGCTGCTGCCATTGTTGCGGGCGAGGAATTCGGAAATGACGAGTGAGCGGGCGGGCGGTTCCGGGTTCGGGTTGTCGAGCGAGAGGCCCTGGACACCGGCGGCGTAGAGCGTGGCGACATCGGCAGGCGAGAGCGTGCGGTGCCAGAGGGCCATTTCGTCGATGAGGCCCTGCCAGTATCCGGGAGTACCGGGGTCGGCCACCGCACCTGTCAGTTTCGCACCGATGCCGAGGAGTGAGGGTGGGGACGGGAAACTGGAGCCGGCGAACGTCTGTGTCGCGGTGAGGGCACCGTTGCGGTAGAGGCGCAGCGTACCGTTTTCCGCCGTGCAGACGACATGCTGCCATGCGTTGAGGGGGAATGGTTCCGACTCCGCGATGCGGACCTGGCCCGATGGATTGAGGCCGAAGTAATTGCTGAGCTGGCCGCCATTGGCATCGAGGCCGAAGTGCATGAACCCGAACCAGTTTTTGGCGATGGTGGCCCAGGTGGGTCGGGCGTCGGCCATGACCCATGCGGCCAGCGAGTAGGAAGCCGTCGGTGGGCGGGGGACATCCGGGACGATGACATGCTGGAAGCTGGAAGGACCGCCGAAGCGGAGGGCACCGCCGATGCGCCCGGTGGTCCAGTGGGCCTGCGACCCGGAAGGGTAATTGATGAGGTTGCCGCTGTGATGCTGGCCCGAGGCATCCGCCGCGGTGCAGCCCGTGGTTTCATCGAACCGCCAGTATCCCATGAGGCCTGTGGTGAAGGGAGACGGGGAGACCAGCGGGACCAGCGAAAGGATGGCAGGGGCGCTGGTGGCCGATCCGTTTTCGTTGGTGGCGACGACGTCGTAGGCACCCTCGTGAGCGCTGCTGAGGTTCGGGATGGTGAGCGTGCGGGCCGTCTGTCCCTCGATGGGTGCGCCCTTGAAGCGCCACTGGAGCGTGGGTGGTGGGTTGCCCGAGGGCACGACCGAGAACGTGGCGGTGCCGCCCGCGGGATGGGATTGGCTGCACGGGGGAGAGACGAAGTCCGGTGGCGAAGCGAGTTCCTCCGTGATGGCGACTGCGGAGATGGCAGGGTTCTGATCCGTGCCGGACAGACCTCCCCGGCCCATGCGGAGGTCGATCCCATTGTCGTCGGCAGCCACCTTGATGCGGGCGAGGCGGTTGTAGGGAGTGCCGACCGGAATGAACCAGTCATTGATGACGGTGACATTATCGATGATGACATCCATGCTGCGGCCAGCCGGAGCTGCGGCGTCGAGCGCGAGGATTTCGACGATGTAGATTTTTCCCGGCGTCGTGATGAAACGCATCGCGAAGGTGCCCGTTCCGCCGTGGAGGCCGCCGCGGGAGAGGAGATCGCGGGCGGACTGCTCCGGGGCCCCGGGCCATGCGAAGCCCGAGATGGCGTAGGTGCTGGGGGCGGTGGTGAAGGTGAGGCCATTGCCTGTGTCCGATGCCCCGGTATTGCCGCGGAACGTGACGCCGAGAAGCGAGACCAGCTGGGCATTGGCGGCCGAGTTGCCGAAATTCCAGCCTTTGCTCGTGGCATTGCGGTAGCTGAGAAGATCCGGGAAGCCATAGGCCGCGGTATCGGTGAGGACCGCGGCAGCCGGAAAGGCGGCCGTGGCGAGCGAAAAAAAGGCAGCTGCGGTGGCGGGAAGCTTCATGGGGCAGGGAAGTGTGAGGATGGTGCCCGGGGCAGGCGATGAAAAGCGAGCGAAATCGGCGTCACTGGAACGAGGGGATTGCAGTCCGGGGGGAAGCTGTGCGAGTGGGAGATATGAAGATGCGAAAGGTTCTGGGGATTCTGCTGTTGCTGGCCGGAGCAGTCGTTCCGGCGCGGGCGACCTGGTACAGTGAGAACGTGGCCGAGGGAGCGGATATCATCATGATGGACCTGCGGTGGCCGTGGTGGCCATCCGGTACGTATTATGCGAACTGGAATTCCGGATTTCTGCCGAAGCCCAACAATCTGAGTTTCTATGCCGGCTTCACAAGCTGGTTGGCCGATGGCGAGGGAGCGCGGCCGAATCCCGACGCCGCGCTGCAGCAGAGCTTCCGGCCGGGATCGGTCTGGACCTTCTGGGGCAGCGATGCCGTACGCGGTCCCGTGAGGTTTACGGATTCGGCTCCGAATCTTTACATCCGGAACGACTATGGAGGGGAAGGGAGCAGTGGGACGACCGGAGCCGAGCCGTGGCGTTTTGTGACGGTGAAGCGATGGTACACCATGCTGGCGCGGGTGTGGCGGGATCCGGGCGAGGAAGGCGTGGGTCATGTGGGCCGATGGATCCGTGATTCCGCGGATGGTCGCTGGCATCTGATCGGGACGGCGCGGCTGCCCCTCGCGGTGACTGGATTCACCGGGAACAGCGGGTTCATTGAACCGCTCACGAGCGAGAAAGCCGTGCGTTCCTTGCATCGGCGGCTGGGATACCACCGGAAGGATGGGGTGTGGCAGAAGTCCGATCGGATTGCGATCGACCGGACGCAGTACGTGGTGGCAGAAGTACTGCCCGAGGGAGAGCATGAGTATGTGGCAGTGGAATACTCGCAGCGGCCCGATCTGCTGCCGGTGGAGTTGCGTGGGGCGGTGCTTGCGGGTGACCGGAAGCATGAATTTGTGGTGCGCCAGCCCGATGTGCCGGTGCTCGGCCGACCCGTGGTGGAAGGTGTGCGGGCGGTGATGGCCGGAGGCATGGGAGTGGTGAGCTGGGAAGTTGGTCAGGGCTCGTCGCCGCAGCTGGGAGTGAAGGCCGTGGTCCTTGACGCCGGTGGAAAGGAGGTTGGCTCCGAGATCCGTAAGAATGGTCCCGGGATGCGGTCGATGATGCTGCCCTTGCCTGCGGGGGCGGCGGCCGTCCGGTTGGTGCTGGTGGATGCCTTCGATGGCGAGTCCGAGGCCCGGGAAGTGCGCTGGGAGGCGCTGCCGCTGCGTGCGGCGCATCGGCCGGCGCCGGCCGTGATGGAAGGGTTGTCCTATGAATTCCGCGTCAGGGATGGGCGGAGGCCACTGTCGTATTTTCATCCGCCCGAGCATCGGCCGGACGAAGCGCATTACTGGGTCAATCTTGCGGAAATGGCGTCGGGAAAGCTGGTGCGGACGGGGCTGGCGAAAGGCTTTGATATCGGGGTGCGGGACGGACGCGACGAAGGGTATGCGATCGTGTTCCGGGGCCTGCTGCGGGTTCCCGTGAGTGGGTTGTACCGTTTCCAGACGTCGATTGACGGGGCGTACCGGCTGCAGGTGGGAGGGGTCACGGTGATTGAGCGGGATGGTCAGTACGGGACCGCACAGCGGAGTGGCTGGGCCGCGCTGGCGGCGGGAGATCACGAGATTGTCCTTGAGCATGTCTACGATGCGCTCTCCGGGCGGAATTTTGCGGTGCGGTGGGAAGGTCCGGGTCTTGCGGAGCAGTTGGTGCCTGTCGCGAATCTGCTGAGTGCGGACGATGGCAGTTGGCCAACGGTGGAGATTGAGGCGCGCGCCGATGGTGGAGGAGGGGCTGTGGTCCGGGCCGCGGCGTCCGGTGGCCGCACCGTCGAGAGCACGGTGCTTTATCTGGACGACTGGGAACTGGCGCGGGCCGCAGGTGCGGTCGTGGAGTATCATGGACCGCTGGCCGCCGGGGTGAATGGGCTCCGGGCGAGGCTGATTTTCGATGGGGGCAAAACGGTCGACTCCGCGGTGCAGGAAGTCGACGTGAATGGTCCCGGGGCGGCCGCGGGATGGGATGTCCGCAATGTGGGCGATGCGGGATCGCGGGCCGGAATGTGGTCGGCCGGCGAAGGTGCGTGGCAGTTCTTTGGAAATGGGATGCACGTGGTGACGAAACGCGTGCGGGGTGACTTCACGATGACGTGCCGGGTGGATGACTATAATGGAAAGCGCGGCGAACCCGTGAACCGGAGGGCATGGGTTGGACTGAGCGCGCGGGCCCAGGGTGACCGCCGGAACTGGGAATGGGGACCGGATTTTCATCTCGTGCAGACGGCCGCGGACGGGCTGCGGTCGTCCGCTGATTTCACGGATTTCGGCGGGGGGCGGATCAGTTCGTATGCCTTGCCCGAGGGACGGCCGTGGCTGCGGGTGATGCGGAAGGGGAATGTGTGGACGGCGTGGACGTCGGCCGATGGGGAATCATGGGAACTCGGGGCGCTGCAGTTCCGGCGTGCGCCTGAGGAAATGGAAGCGGGATTGTTTGTGAGTGCGCTGCCGCAGGAGGCGCGGGCGCATTATCATTGCCGGGTGAGCGGACTGACGCTGCGTGAGGGCGTCGCGGAGGATAACCGCGTTCCCGATCCACCCGTGGCGCAGGGCACGGGAGGCGATCGTCTCACGGGAGTCGTGCTGGCGCGGTCCGACCGCCGCGTGGTGCTCGTGCGCAGTGCCGGCCATGGTCTGTGGCGGAGCGGAGACGGTGGCGCGAGCTGGGAATGTGTCAGCGCTGCGCTGGGTCGCCTGGGGCGCTGGGTCCGCAGTGTGGCCGTGCATCCACGGGATGCGGCCGTGATGCTGTGTGCCGTCGGCGATGGGAAAGAGAGCGCGCTGTGGCGGACTGCCGACGCGGGGCAGCATTGGGAGAAAGTGGATTTTCCGGGCGACTTCGATGGCCATGGTCCGTCGGCGCTGTGCGGCGAAGTGCTGGCCTATGATCTGCGGAATTCCGACGTTGTCTATGCCGGTGGAGAGTCAGCCGGTTTCTTCCGCAGCGAAGACGGTGGGCGGACATGGAAGTTGGCCGGACAGGCCGGCGAGCGGATCACCGCGGTGGTGGTATGGCCATGGGAAGAACACTATCCGGCTCCCGCGCAGGGGCGGAGTCATCTCTGTGTGTGCACCTGTCCCGACCGCTGGATGCCCTTGCTGGGTCGAGGCGAGCCTGCGGTGCGGACGCCGAATGAAGTCGCCCGTGGCTATCTGTCGCCCGATGGCGGGAAGAGTCTAGCCGTTTCCGACGAGCGGGCCGATACGGGATTCTTCAACGTGGCGTTCGACAAGGCGCTGCAGTCAGTGAACGAAATGCGTTATGCGACGGCGCATGGGTTGCAGAGTCAGGTTTTTGCGGGGACGCAGATGGCGTTGTATGCCGGGGCGAAGTCGCTTGAATGGCTGCGGCCCTTCACGGCGGTGGGCGCGGCGGCGCAGGGTGAGGCGAAGTTCGGGCGGTGTTTTGCCCAGGCGCTCGATCCTGTGCGGCCCGGTCGTTATTCACAGAGCGAGCGATGGGCCTTCGAGTGGTCGTGGCTGGAGAGCCGGGGGGATGTTTCTTCGCGCGGATTGCTCGCGGTGGCAGGGGACGTGAAGGAGGGCAGGGAATGGTGGTTTCTGCATGGGGACGGCCTGTACTGGTCCGGCGATGGAGGGCAGACGCTGCGCCGCGTGCTGGACGAAGCGGGTCGGCCCGTGCGGCAGTGACGGCAGCGGTCCGGCCGGTGAGTCATGGCTGATTCCATGGAAGCGAGGGATTGAAGAAATGCGTGCCGCGGCCGAGTTGGCAGAGCGAGCCATGGGGGAAGGCCGTGGGCTGGAACGAGAAGTCGGTGCCTGCGGGAGGGCGGCCGCCGTGGGGGAACGACCATGTGACATCGATGGGATCGGTGATTCCCGGGGCGAAGGAGACGCGCACGAAGGCCTCGCGGGCTCCGGCGGCGACGGCGGCCACGCAGGCCTTGCGGGCGGCGTAGGCGGTGGTGCGGTCGATGTGGCTGGGGTCCTTGCCACTGAGGGCACCGCCTCCGATGGGAACGCGCGGGCCGTAGAAGTCCATGACCAGTTTGCGGCCCGTCTGGCCATTGTCGCTGTTCGATCCTCCGTCCGTGAAGGGTCCATTGGGATTGATGAGAAGGCGCACGGATTCCCGGTCGAAGATCCAGCGCGGGTCCGCATTCGCGACAGACCGGAGGTGATGAAAGATGAGGGCGGCGAGTCGTTCCTGAAGTTCGACGAGTGGCAGGGACGGCTGTTGCTGCAGCGTGACGAGGATCGAGACAATGCGCCAGCGTTCCGTGGACGGACGGCGACCTTCCGATTCATCGATGACCACGAGGATTTTTCCGTCTGGTCCCTGGTTGGCGAGTGCTTCGCCGTAGCGGCAGGAATGATCGATGGCTTCGCGCAGCGAGTGCGCGAGGAAATGTTCCGGCGGGAGGAAGTGCGTCGCGGCATCGTAGCCAGCCCAGCCCGTGATGATCGCCTGGTCATTGACATGCCGCGTCCATTCCTGTGGGTTGCGGTGGTGGCGGCAGATGTGGTCGTGAACCTGATAGCGGTTTGCGTCGATGGAATTCCCCGGGGTGTAGCCGATGTCGAGTCCGACCGTGCGGACAAGATCGGCCATGCGGAAGGAGGTCGGCATCCGCGTGACGATGGCACCGGTGAGGAAGATTTCGTCTGACCACACGGCGCATTCGATCTGGCCGTAGGCGTCCGGTTCCGCGGCGAGGGTTTCATGGAG
>JBIICE010000198.1:0-7343 GCA_044239025.1 Verrucomicrobiales bacterium | reverse complement strand
ACGGCGATGGGGCCGACAACCATACCTACAACAACCGCGGCGACATCAGCTGGGCCGAAGACCTCAGCTACCTCGATCATCTCGACAACTCGACGCTGACCGCAGTGGAACGCTCATGGAATCTGCCGGCCGGAAACTACAGCATTGTCCTCGGCAGCAACGCCCCGGCCACGGACACCCAGCGCCAGGGATACCGCGCCACCCTGCACACCATTCCGGAGCCGTCCGTGGTGGGACTCGCGGGACTGGCCTCACTCGCCGCATTCCGCCGCCGCCGCTCCTGAAAATGCCCCGCCCGCTGCCGGAATCACCCCACGGTTCCGGCAGCGGCCCCCGCTCCCGCCGCCCCCCTGCTCCCCTTCATGAAATTCCTGCGGTACTCCCTCGTCCTTTCCGCGCTCTGCGCTTCCACCGGTCACGCCCACCACGGCCGAGACTTCCTCCTCCTCCAGGACTACAGCATCCCGGTGCCCTTCTCAGGCGTCATCACGGGCGGATTCGAATGGGCGTCACAGCAGCCGTCGGACACCATGGAAATGGAAACGGCCGTGTTCGCCGGAGTCGCTCCCCGCACCGGTCTCGGCGTCAATCTCAAGGGAGGGGACGAAGGCACGGGCTGGAATTTCAGTGCCGTCGCTCCCTACGTGCAGTTACAACTGACTCCGCCGGATGCCCGCTTCCCTCTCCGCATCGCCGCCATCGCGGGATGGAGCTACGCTGTAACCCGCAACAGGAACCACAGCGGTCACCACCACAGCGGGAGTACCCCGACTGCCGCTCCCGCAGCAAAGCCTCCACGGCACCGCAGCACCCCAGCAGCCAGCCAGGTGCCCCCTCCTCCAACCGCTCCCGCTGCCACGGTGGCCTGCGGTCCGGACTACGGACCGGATGCCCCACCATGCGATGGCCCCTCAACACCGCCACCGCATGACCATTCCACCCATGACCACGGAACCCCCAGTTCCCACGACCACGGAACTCATGACCACGCCGCGGTCACCGACAATCACCCGCACTCAGGCTCCACACTGACCGCCGACGATATCCTGCACGCCCATGGAGGCATCCACCAGCACGGCGTCAATCACGCCTTTGCCAGACTTATCGTGGAAGCGGACCTGTCCGCTGCCGACAAGGTACTCTGCAACTTCATCGCCGTCGTCCCGGAAACCGGCAAACCCGCCTGGGGCTACGCTGCCGGCTACCGCCATTCCTTCTCCCATTCCTTCGCCCTCGGCATGGAAGGAATCGGCGACTTCTCCCCGGATGGCATGCACGAACTCATGGGTGGTGCCTACTGGTCACCAGGGCACCGCACCCTCATCCGCGCCGGTGTCGGCTTCGGTCTGACAAGAGAATCGCCCGACTTCACCCTGCGTGCCGGACTCGTCTGGCGATTCTGAGACACTTCCGCGCACCGGTATCCGCCGAAAATCACTTCTCCAGATCAATCGCGCGGATGGCCTTCCTCAGAAAACGGATGCGCGCCGCCACGGCTCCGGACGGCTTCCCGTCAGCGGCCTCCGCAATCGATTCATCACCCGCCAGCTGCTGCACAAGCCAGCCACGCACCATGACATAATACCGAGAATCCGTCCCCAGTTCCGTCACCGCCTTCAGACTCTCCAGACCGTCAGGATTCCCGATCGCACGCTGCACCTTCAGGATCCGCCGCCCCAGCGCGAGGGCTTCGGCATCCTCCGCAGCCGGGGGTTCCATGGCCCCCGCCGAAAGCATCAGCAGAACCGGAAGGATTGGCATCACGCGGATCATGCAGTCGGAAATGTTTCAGGTGGTCGCGGCCGCACGCGCCTTCACAAAGGCTGACACCGCCTGGTCCAGATCGCCATGCGTCAGCGCACTGCTCACCTGAGTGCGGATGCGGGCCTTCCCCTGCGGCACTACCGGGAAGAAGAACCCGACCGCATACACACCGGAATCCAGCAGCCGCGCTGCCATTTCCTGTGCAAGGCGCGCGTCACCCAGCATGATCGGAACAATCGGATGCTCCCCGGCCGCAATCTCGAAGCCAGCCGCGCGCATCGCCTCCACGTACCGCCGCGTGTTCTCCCAGAGCGTGTCCCGGAAGGAACTGTCACGGCTCAGCAGTTTCAGGACCTTCAGCGAAACCGCAGCAATGACCGGTGCGAGCGTATTGGAGAAAAGATAGGGCCGGGACCGCTGCCGCAGCAGACTGATGATTTCCCGCCGCCCACTCGTGTAGCCACCACTGGCTCCCCCCAGCGCCTTGCCAAGGGTCCCCGTGATGATGTCCACGCGGTCCATGACCCCGAACTTCTCATGAGTTCCCCGCCCGGTCGGCCCGACAAAGCCCACCGCATGCGAATCATCCATCATCACGAGCGCACCATAACGGTCCGCCAGATCACAGATCTCACCCATGGGCGCATAGGTTCCATCCATGCTGAAGACGCCGTCCGTCGCGATCATCACAAACCGGGCCCCTCCCTCCCGCGCCTCCCGCAGCTTCGCCTCGAGATCCTGCATGTCACGATTCTGATAGCGGAACCTCCGTGCCTTGCACAGCCGGATCCCATCGATGATGCTGGCGTGATTGAGGGCATCCGAAATGACCGCATCTTCCTCGCTGAGGAGTGTCTCGAAGAGACCGCCATTGGCATCGAAGCAGGATGAGTAAAGGATCGTGTCCTCCGTCCCCACATAAGCGGAAATAGCCTGCTCCAGCTCCCGGTGCAGTGTCTGCGTCCCGCAGATGAAGCGCACGCTGCCCATCCCATAACCCCACTGATCGAGAGCTTCATGGGCCGCCGCAATCACCTCGGGGTGATTGCCGAGGCCAAGGTAGTTGTTGGCACACATGATGACCACCTCCCGGCCATCGGCGAGTCGGACCCGCCCCCCCTGAGGACCTTCAATGAGACGCTCGGTCTTGAAGAGTCCATCCCCCCGGATGGCCTCGAGCGTGGCGGCAACATGCTGCTGGTAGTCTCCGTACATGGCAAAAATGAGGTGGCCTCCGTTCCTGCTTCCGGCGGTCCCGCCCCATGCGGGAACCGAAGGGCAGCGTGCGGAAACACATCCGGTGCTATGCTCTCATCCATGCGCCCTGTAAAGCCGGAGCGCCATCCCGGTTATCCTACTTTTCACACGCCGCCAGCAACTCCTCGGGGGTCAGCGTCGCCGTGCCCACCTTGCCCACTACAATGCCGCTCGCCATGTTCGACAGTTCCGCTGCATCCTGCGCCTCCGCTCCCGCCGCCAGCGCAAGAGTGAACAGCGCGATGGCCGTATCTCCTGCCCCCGAGACATCAAAAACCTCCCTCGCCCGCGTCGGCGTGTGATAAACGGGCTTCCCGGGCTCCAGCAGTGCCATGCCATGCTCGCCCAGGGTGATCAGCAGCATGCGCGTCTTCCACTTCGCAAACAGGACTTCTCCCAGCGGCACAAGCGCACGCATCAGCCCGGCCTCGCTCACGTCGCCGGGATCCGGCAGCCCCGCGGCCGCAAAGGCCTCCCGCCGGTTGGGCTTGATGACGGTGGCGCCATGCCATCCCAGTGGGTTGCCGGGATTGGGATCCACGGAAACCGGCACCCCGGCGGCCGCGGCCTCGCTCAGCACGAGATCCACCAGTTCCTGCGTCAGGAACCCCTTGGCATAGTCCTCCAGAATCACCGCATCGGTGTCCGCGAGCCGGGCCCGGAACCACGCAACCGCCCGCGCCAGCGTCTCAGGGGATGGCGGGCGGATTGTCTCCCGGTCAATCCGGGCCATCTGCTGACTGCGCGCGATGATCCTTGTCTTCACGATCGTCTCGTGCTCCGGACTCACCAGAATCCCGTCGGTTGCAATGCCACCGGACTCCAGCAGTCCCAGCAGTTGTTCCGTCAGCAGTCCCTCCCCGGCAATTCCCAGAACATCGACCTGACCGGCAAACGGCGCCAGATTCCGGGCCACGTTGGCTGCTCCCCCGGGATACGCATCCTCCCTCACCACGTGCACCACTGGTACCGGTGCTTCGGGTGAAATCCGCGTGACGTTCCCCCAGATGAACCGGTCCAGCATCACGTCCCCGATCACCATGACCCGAAGGCCCCTGAACCGGGCCAACTGGTCTTCCATGAGTTGCCTTTGCATCCCGTGTGCTTAAGCGTTGTCAGCCGGGGCGCAAGGTTAGCCTTGCGCGTAACCCCCGGGCGGCATCACCCCTCCCTGGCTCACCACCTTCCTGCGGACGGCCGCTCAATCGAGCAGATCCGCGGGAAGCCGACCTCCATTGGCAGCAATGCGCTGCAGCATCTCCCGGTGCAGCCAGACATTCATCTTTGCCGAATCCTTGGGGTCACCGCTGAAACCGAGTTCCTCCGCCAGTTCGCGGCGAGCCGACAGACTGCTGTCGATGCCCACCAGTTTCATCATGTCCACAATCGATTTCCGCCAGTCCAGCCCCTTCTCCTTCGACGCTTTGGTCAGTCCGTCAAGATAGGCGGTCACATCAAAATCCGGGACTGCGGCCACATCACCCGAAGGCTCGACGCGCACTGCCCTGGACGGCTCCGCGGGCTCCGCCGCGGGCACTGCCTGCACGGCGACTTCCTCCGCGGCGGCAGGAACCGCCGCCGGTGTTTCTTCGGATTCTTTTTTGCCGAAAACCCGGCCCATGAAGTTGGAGAACATGCCCATTGCAGTAAATCGTTGGAAGTTGACTAACCATTCGATCCATGCGTTCCCCGATTGGTCAGTGGAAGCTCCGCGTTCTACGCATCAACGTAGAAGAGCCGGTCCCCCGAAGAGGACCGGCTCGTAAGGTTTCAGCGTTGCGGAACGCAGGTATCAGAAGCCGAAGCGAACACCGGCGCGGACCACGGTGTAGTCCTGCGTGTCGGAAGCCCATGTGTAGCGGGCGTCCGCAAAGAGACCCCAGCAGTTGCTCACGCGGTAGTCAAGACCGCCACCCGCATGCCACACGTCCTGGTTTTCACCGTTGGTGTGGTAGCCACCACCGCCGAACACGTACGGAGCGAGGCAGAGGCTGGAGATCGGAGCGCGGAGCACGAGGCTTCCCGTGAAGAGGTGCGTCACGCTGTCGGTGGCGGACCAGGTCGCGTCGACCATGAAACCGACGTTCGGCGTGAAGAAGTAGTCGTAAGCAAGACCGCCGCCGAAGGCGTCGTCGAGTTCTCCGGCCCCGTTAGGGAGAAGACCAGAGGCGTAGACGCTCACGGAAGAGGAACCGGCATTGAAGCAGTCGCACACGCCCGGAACCTTGAGGTCGGGCACTGGACCTTTGGCCGGAGCCTTGCCAAGGGACGGGGTACCGGCTGTGGCGGTAGCGAGGCCGCAAGCAGCGGCAGCAAAGATGGAGATGGTGGTTTTGTTCATATTTACCAGGTTTTGGCGGGAGTTGTATTGACGGGTTGTGTTAAGGTTTCAACTGAATTTCGGTTCTTTTTTTGCGGGGGCCGCAGTCGGCTTCGGAGGCATCACTCCCGGGATTTGATCTCGATGAGCATCTGGGCGTTGCTCGGGAACTTGTTCATGAAGTGAATCAGCCGTTCCGCCGCCTCCACCGGTTTGTGCCCGGCCAACCCGCGCCGGATGAGGTGGATTTTCTCCATCTGATGGGGTGGCAGCAGCAGTTCTTCGCGGCGGGTGCCGCTTTTGAAGATATCGACCGCAGGATAAATGTACTGCTGCGCAATGCGCCGGTCGAGCACCAGCTCCATGTTGCCGGTGCCCTTGAATTCCTGAAAGATCAATTCGTCAGCCCGGCTGTTCGTTTCCACAAGGGCGGTCGCCACAATGGTGAGCGAGCCAGCCTCGCGGGTGTTGCGGGCCGATGCAAAGAGACGCCGGGCCCCCTCGAGCGCCCGCGCGTCGACGCCACCAGACAGACTTCCCTTGCCGCTGCCATGCCCGCGCATCGCGTTGTTGAACGCCCGCGCGAGCCTCGTGATCGAATCAAGCAGCATGAACACGTGCTCGCCTGCCTCGACCAGTCGCTTGGCCCGCTCAATGGCAAGGTGGGCAATCCGGATATGCTCGCGCGGATCACGGTCATTGTTGCTGGCCATGACCTCGGCCCGCGGCAGCGCCCGCGCGATTTCGGTGACCTCCTCGGGACGCTCGTCGACCAGCAGCACCATCAGCTTTGTGTCCTCATAATTCTCCTGCACCGCTTCCGCAATGTGCTGAAGAATGGTCGTCTTCCCTGCCCGCGGTGGAGCCACGATCAGGCCACGCTGACCTCGCCCGACCGGTGCGATGAAATCAATGAGCCGCGTGGTGTGCCGCCCCGGCACGGTTTCCAGAAGGTAGCGCTTGTTCGGATTGACCGCCGTCAGTTCCTCGAAAAGCGGCAGCGTCCGGTAGACATCGGGAGTCCGGCCATTGACCGAACGGATCTCCATGACCTGAGGTCCTCGTCCCCCGCGCCGCATGATGCCGTCAATCCAGACGCCCTCGCGCAGACCGTGCTCCCGGACCAGTTCGGGACTCACAAAGGCATCGGAGGGCATGGGCTGAAACCCCCGGTCCCGGGGACGCAGGAAGCCGAACTCTTTGCCTGGCGAAATCTCCAGCAGTCCACTGCATTCCTCGGGAGGGCCCATGACCGGCTCCGGCCGCGGGCCACGCTCGGGCCCGCCCGATCCAGCCGCGCCATCCGAAGGCAGTCCGCCCGGCTGCATCTGCGCCTGCCGCTCGAGGTAGCGCTGCTGCTTGAGAAGCCGGAACTTTTCCTTCCGTTGCTTCCAGCGCTCCCACTTTGTAGGCCGCCGCGAAGAATCCCCGCCGCCCATGCCCTGGGACGATCCTCCCGGTCCCGGCAACGCTTCGTCCCCCTCGGACTGACGGGAGATCGGGGGGCGCCGCCCCTCGGGTCCTCGCCCCTCGCTCCGGCGATCAGGCCGCCCCGCCTCATCGCGGATCCGATCTCCACCGGAATCAAGGGACCTGCCCTCCCGGCTTCCGGAACTCTCACGGTCGTTCGAGACCGGCCCGGGAGTCCTCCGGCCCCGCGGCAGCCGGACTTCGGATCCTTCCCTCTGAACCGTTGCTGGTTCCGGTGCATCCTCTGGTGCCGCCACCACACCGGTAACTCCGGGAACCCGCTCGGAAGCAACCGGAGGCTCAGCGGCGGCAGTCTCCCCTGCGGACGCCGCGACCTTCTTCGCCGAAACCCGGCGGGCGACCTTCTTCCTGACGGTCACTGGAAGTTCCGCCGACGCTTCCGCCACAAGGGCGGGAGGCTCCGGAACTTCCGCAGCCAACTGCTTCGCCGCCGCTTTCCGAACCACCCGCCGCACCGGCGCAACCACAACGGCCGCAGTAACTTCCGGCACACTCGCCGCCGCCGGCTCAG
>JBIICE010000197.1:0-7346 GCA_044239025.1 Verrucomicrobiales bacterium | reverse complement strand
AACCGCCGGGAGACGAAGCGAGGGTGCGGGGATCGGTGCTGCTGAGCGACGACGGATTTGTGCGGCTTGCGGATTTTGCGGCACTGGTGCAGCCGGTGTCGGTACTGTGGCCTGAAGAGCGGGAAGATGGGGTGGAGGGAGATTGTCTGGTGAAGGCGCAGCTGGTGAATACCGGAACGGTGGCGCTTGATACGGTGGCGAAGGTGCGGTGGCGCGGAGAGGAAACGGTGGTGGCGGTGAAGGCCGATCCGGGGGCGACGGTGCCGCTGCCGCTGCGGCTGGCACTGCCGGATCCGGGGGAAGCGTTCCGTTTCCGCGAAGTGGTGCGTGTCGAGGTTCCGGTGGGCGACCGGGTCCTGAGCTGGGCGCGGACACTCGAGGGAGTGCGGCACGCCGGACTCAATCAGCGTCTGTACCTCGCACCGGTCGGAGAAGCATCCGCGAAGGCAGTGGGCGAAGGAGCCCCGGGCTTCGGATCGGTCAGTGTACAGGCCGACCTCGAGGGCCTGTATTTCATTCTGGAGGTTCCGCCGGAGCTGGTTTCCGATGAAGTGGAAGGCAAGCCGTGGGGCGCGCTGGAACTGCAGATCGACGGGCGCGGCGAGGCTGCCAACGGCACGTTCGGGTGCATTGGAAAGATCGCGATGGATATTCCCCGCGCGGATGGCCCGATGAAAGTGAAGTCGGTTCTGCCGGCCGTTTTCGGTGAAGGGTATGCGTACCAGTATCACCCCGACAGTTTCCGGGCCAAGGCCGAGACCCGGCCGGATGGAACGCGGCGGATCGAGTTCACGATGAAGCGGGGGAATCTGGTGCACCACGAGTGGTCGCTCGACGGGGCGGGGCAGAGTGGTTTCGGCATCAATGTGCGGCTGTTCCTGTGCGATGCGCGTGCGGGGGGGCCATCGGTGCTGCGGGCAGGGGTCCTCGCAGACAGTGGATTTCCGGTCTATGACGCCCGGGGGCTGACCTTGTTCGAGCTGCGGGCGAATCCCGCGAAACGCTGGTCCGTGCGCATTTTCTGAGGAACGGGCCCTCTGTTCCATGCGCGCGGTTGTTTCCATTCCTGATCAGTGCCTGAGGCTGCTCGACCGCCGCGGCCGCATGGTGGCCTGGTATCCCGTGTCGACCTCGTTCCGGGGGCCCGGTTTCGAGCCAGGCAGCAACTGCACGCCCACCGGCCGGTTCCGGGTCTGGCAGAAAATCGGCCACGGGGCTCCGGCGGGCACGGTTTTCCGGAGCCGCCGGGTGGTGGGGCACTGGGATGGCGGGGCCGTGGACGACGACTTGATTCTGTCCCGCATTCTCTGGCTGGACGGACTTGATTCCGGCAACGGGAACACCCGGGAGCGCTACATCTATATTCATGGCACCAATCAGGAGGAACGGATCGGTTCACCCGCGAGCCATGGTTGTGTGCGCATGACCAACGCGGATGTAATCGACCTGTTCCAGCGACTCCGGCTGGGGTCGGAGGTCGTTATTGAAGCGGACGCCCCGGGCATCGTGCTGCCGGGACTACCGAAACTCCCGTGATCCAGCTCCGCAGCATTTCCCGACATTATGAATCCGAGGGCCGACCGGTGGCGGCCCTCGACGCTGTCAGCGTGGCCATCGCGGAAGGAACCTTCACCGCGGTGACGGGGCCGAGCGGCTGCGGCAAGAGCACCCTGCTGCACCTCCTCGCGGCGCTCGACCGGCCGGATGCGGGGGAGATTGAAGTGGCCGGGGTGCGGCTCGATCTCGCCAGCGAGCAGCAGAGGACGAAGTACCGCAGGGAAACCGTGGGCATTGTCTTCCAGTTTTTCCATCTTCTCCCGGGCATGACGCTGGAGGAGAATGTCAGTCTGCCGCTGCTGCTGGCTGGCGCAGGATCCACGGAGGCGCGCCGGCGCGCGCACGAACTCCTCGGCCTGGCCGGACTCGAGGGCAAAATGGGGAGGTTGCCCCATGAAGTGAGCGGAGGAGAAATGCAGCGCACGGCAGTGGCGCGGGCCCTCGTGCACCGTCCGAGGCTGCTGCTGGCGGACGAACCGACCGGAAACCTCGACTCGGCAGGAGCTGGCCGGGTCATGGATCTGCTGCACCGGATTCACGGGGATCGTCACGCGACCATCCTGATGGTCACGCACAGCGAGTCGATTGCCGCATCGCTGCCCGCGCGGCTGCGCATGGCCGACGGGCGCATTGTGGACTGACCCTCCGGGGGCGGGGGCTCACTGGATGGGAGTGCCGACACTCCTGCCGCAAACCATTCCCCGCGCTGCATCCCCGATTGACGGCGTGGCGAGCCGGGGCTTACGGCCAGCCTACTCATCAATTCCCACCATATCACATGATCAAGATCGGTATCAACGGTTTCGGGCGGATTGGCCGCCTCGTGTTTCGCGCCATCTGCGACCAGGGCCTCCTTGGCAAGCAGATCCAGGTTGTGGCAGTCAACGACCTCGTTCCCGCGGACAATCTCGCCTACCTTGTCAAGTACGACTCCGTGCAGGGTCGCGCCAAGGAAGAAGTCTACTCGAAGAAGAGCAGCCCGGATGTGGCGGAAGATGATATTCTCGTCGTCGACGGTCAGGAAATCCGCTGCCTCGCGGTGAAGGAAGGTCCGACGGCCCTTCCCTGGAAGGAACTCGGCGTCGACATCGTCATTGAGTCGACCGGTCTCTTCACCGAGGCGGAAAAGGCCCAGGGTCACATCACCGCCGGTGCCCGCAAAGTCATCATTTCCGCTCCTGGCAAGAATGAGGACATCACCGTGGTCATGGGGGTGAACCATGAGAAGTACGACCCGGCGTCGCATCACATCATTTCGAACGCATCCTGCACCACGAACTGCCTCGCTCCTGTCGTGCACGTGCTGCTGAAGGAAGGTTTCGGCATCGAGGAAGGGCTCATGACCACGGTGCACAGCTACACGGCCACCCAGAAGACCGTGGATGGTCCCTCGAAGAAGGATTGGAAAGGCGGGCGCTCCGCAGCCATCAACATCATTCCGAGCGGAACCGGAGCGGCCAAGGCGGTCGGTCTGGCCATTCCCGAGGTGAAGGGCAAACTCACCGGGATGGCCTTCCGGGTGCCGACCCCGACGGTTTCGGTGGTCGACCTCACCGTGAAAACCACGAGGGACACGAGCTATGCGGAGATCAGTGCCGCCATGAAAAAGGCCAGCGAGACCTACCTGAAGGGGATTCTGGCATGGACCGCTGATGAAGTCGTGAGCACCGATTTCATCCATGACCAGCACAGCTCGATCTTCGATGCCGGCAGCGGCATTGAACTGAACAGCCGTTTCTTCAAACTGGTGAGCTGGTACGACAATGAGTGGGGTTACTCGAACCGGGTGGTGGACCTCGTGAAGTACATCGCTTCCAAGGGTCTCTGACTCTGGCTTTTATTGACCTGCAGGTCATGAAGAGGGTGCCGGCTCGGCACCCTCTTCTTTTTGGGGGGAGGACGAAAAAAATTGATTTTTCTCTGCCGCAAATGAGCCAGATGGTGTATTGTGCCGCATGATCTTACCATCTGCTTTCGCGAAAATGCTTGATGAGTTCATGGACGCGTCCGGACTCAATGGAAATGCCCTGGCCGAAGCCATCGGTGTCAAGCCGACCAGTATCTCCGGCTGGCGTCATGGCCGGGATTTCCCGGACGGTGACAGCATGCGGCGGATCATTGAAACCCTGCGGGGCCGAATTTCCGAGGACGATGCGAGGATTCTGCTCCGGGCGTGGATGGAACTCCGTCTCGGTGATGTCGCGAAACTGGCGTGGGAGGAAGCGCAGCCCGCGAAGGGCAAGGGAACGGATGGGCGTGCCGCGCTCGACCAGATGCTCTGGCGCTGGACTCATGCCGAGCGCGAGGACATTCACCGCCTTCTGCAGCAGGCGGAATTGAAAGGGGTGGTCCGCGAGGCTCTCGTGGCCCTCGCCCGCTGCATCTAGCCAGAAGCCATGGTCCCGGGAGGAACGGGCGACCGCGCGTCCCGGCAATCCGGTTTTCCGGGTTCTCCGGGAGTTGGTTCCCCCGAACGGAAGCTTGTGAAATTTTTCACAAATACCCTTGCCCGTGACCGGTGCGGAGGCATCATTTCCCGCCCGCATTCCGAACCGAAAAACCGTCTGAAACAATCCCGTGAGCACTGCATCGAATTCACCCGCTTCTGCCGCTCCGTCCGTGGACATGGTCAACGTGCAGGTGAACGGAGCATGGATGCAGTTTCCGAAGGGGATGCGGATGATCGAGGCGCTCCGGCGGGTTTCGGTGGAGGTGCCCCATTACTGTTACCACCCGAAGCTCAGCAGTCCGGGGAATTGCCGGATGTGCCTTGTGGAGATGGGGATGCCGGTGCGTCCGGCTCCCGGGCAGACGGAAGTGGAAAAGGACGAGCATGGTTTTGCGAAGATCCAGTGGAGTCCGCGCGCCGTGATTGCCTGCGCGAATACGGTTTCCGAGGGAATTGGCATCCGGACCGAGGGGAAGCTTGTGGAGGAATGCCGCCGCGGGGTGATGGAGTTTCTGCTCATCAATCACCCGCTGGATTGCCCGATCTGTGATCAGGCCGGGGAGTGCCGGCTGCAGGAATTCAGCGTGGAGCATGGACGTGGCGAGAGCCGCTTCCTCGAGGACAAGGTCAAGAAGCCGAAGAATGTGAGCATCGGTCCGAGGATCATGCTGGATGACGAACGTTGCATCATGTGCAGCCGCTGCATCCGCTTCACGTCGGAGATTGCCGACGAGCCGGTACTTGGATTCACCGAGAGGGGCAGCTACACCGTACTGACCACGCATCCGGGCAAGGAACTGGCGCACAACTACAGTCTGAACACCGTGGACATCTGTCCGGTGGGCGCGCTCACGAGCAAGGATTTCCGGTTCGCGATGCGCGTGTGGTTTCTCAAGGAGACCGAGAGCATCTGCACGGGATGCGCCCGGGGCTGCAACACGGAAATCGGGTCGCGCAACGATGTGATTCACCGTCAGACCCCGCGTCAGAACGATGAAGTCAATTCCACCTGGATGTGCGATGAGGGGCGGCTCGACTTCCATTGGGTGAACAGCGAGCGGCGCATGACCGAGCCGACCGTCCGCGAAAATGGACAGCATCGCCCGGCCGGGTGGCAGGACGCCATCCGGAAGGCGGCAGCGGAACTGCAGAAGGCCGAGTCCGGACAGATCGCCCTCGTGGCGAGCGGCCGGATGACCAATGAGGAACTCTACCTTGCCCGCAGGCTGGCAGAGGTTCTCGGGATTCTTCCCGCGCACATCGACATCGTACCGCGCAGCGGCCCTGCCGATCAGTACCTCGTGCATGCCGACCGCAACCCGAATACGAGGGGGGCATCCCTCATCCTCACGCCGACGCCCGGTGCGCAGCTCGCCGGGATCCGCGATGGGTTGGCCTCGGGGAAAATCACCACAGTCATTGCCCTGCGCGAAAATCTCCTCGCGGGTGCTGGTTTCTCCGCGGAAAGCCTCAGCGGGGCCCGGTTCGTCCTGCAGACGCATGTCATGCTGAACTCGGGTGCCGAAGTCGCCCACGTGGCCCTGCCGGTGGCAGCGTACGCCGAGAAGCGCGGGACCATGGTCAATGCCACCGGAAGGATCCAGCGGCTCAACGCCGCGGTCGCCTCCCCTGGCATGGCTCGCGACGACTGGGAAGTGCTGCGCGATCTGATTCTTGCGGTCTCCGGCCAGAATGGCCTGTATTCCATCGATGATGTCTTCCGCGCCCTGGCTGCGGAGATCCCGCAATTCAAGGGGCTGACCATGGGTTCCGTTGGGCCTCAGGGCGTTGCCGTGATGGAGTCGGGTGAAACCGTGCCCCTCGTGGAACGTGAGAAGGATCGCCGCGCCCGTGGCATCATTGTGGGTTGAGTGCTCCCCCGGGTCCACTGCCCACTTTTCCCCGGAAAATGGGGACGCCGCCACCAGATGCCCCGGCCCGATTGCCGGAGTTCGCACATTCCTCAGGCCGCGAAGGCTAACCAATACAAAATTCTGGAAAGACTGGAATTTCCATAGTGGTGGAATGATTTTTCGGTCATCCGTAGCGAAAAACTTTTGACGTCACCACCCGGGGGCGGCTAAAGGTTGAGTTTAACGCGAATCCAGGGCTCGATGACGGGACCTTGTGTTCCGCTCTCTGCCCCCCCGCCATTTGCCTCCTCTGGCCGCTAATAGTCGTCCCTGTTCTTCGAATTCTTTCCCGAGACCAATATGAAACGCGCTGCACTGAAACGCTGGATTCCGTTCCGACTCGCTGCCCTTGTCGCTCCCCTGATCGCCGCCTGGCCGCAGGTGGCGCGGAGTGCTGACATCTGGTGGGACAATGTCGGCGGAACAGCGAACGACTGGGGTGGTGTCGCCAACTGGTCTTCGGTGGCCGGCGGCGGAACGAATCCGGGGGCGATTCCCGGAGCGGCTGACGTGGCAATTTTCAATGCGACCGCACTGACGACGGCGCAGACCGTCAATGTGAACGCGGACCGCTCGCTGCTGGGGCTGAGCTTCACCTCGGGTGCGGCGGTGACGCTCCAGACCGGTGGAACCAACCGACTCCTGACGCTGGGAGCTTCCGGGATTGTGAAGACCGGCGCTGGTGCCATGTCCGTGGGCTCCGCTACCGCCAACCAGAACGTGAACGTGCGGTTGGCTGCCGACCAGAGCTGGATCAACAACAACAACACCGGGATTCTCAACATCCTCAACGGCGTGCAGCCCAGTTCGGCGGTGAATCGGCTGCTGACCCTCGGGGGGACGAGCACGGCCGCCAACGTGGTCACGGGAATCATCGCGAACAACGGTGCCGGTGTGGTCAGCATCGACAAAACCGGGGCGGGCCGATGGACTCTTGCGGGAGCCAATACCTTCTCGGGCCCGGTGAATATCCTCGCCGGAACCATGGTGGCGCAGGCCAACACGGCCTTCGGTACAACGGCAGTCGGCACCACGGTTGCCTCCGGAGCAGCGCTGGAACTGGGAGGGGCGCTGGCAGCCAACGCACTCAACCTCGGCGCCGAGGTCGTCACGGTCAGTGGAACAGGCGTCGGTGGCACCGGTGCGCTGCTGAACACGAGCGCCAACGATCAGCAGAATGCGGTGCAGCAGGTGGTGCTGGCCGGCGACGCCAGCTTCGGCGGGAGCCGCCGCTGGGACATCCGCAGCGGCACCGCGCTCGGTTCCAGCCTCAAAGGCAATGGCTTCAGCGTCACGAAAGTCGGAGCCAACTACATTCCGCTCGTCAATACCAATGTCGCGAACGTCAACCAGTTCCGCATTCAGAACGGGACCATGGGAGCCGAGGTTTCCACTCTCATCAACTCCAACAACGTCCCCGGTGGCGT
>JBIICE010000196.1:0-7362 GCA_044239025.1 Verrucomicrobiales bacterium | reverse complement strand
TCGGGCGGCGCTGGATTGGTCCCGGCCTGATCCGCGGGGCAGACGACTGGAGGCGTCTCGGAGAACTCGATCCAGCCGCGGGATTTCTGGGGCGGCATCTGGCCTGTGCGGCGATGGTGCGGCGGGCCCTCGAGCGGCACGTTCCCGTGGTGCAGACGGTTTTTCTGCCCCTGTTTCAGGCCGCTGCGTTGGGCGGGGAGCGGTTTCTGCGCGACTGTGCGGAGAATCCGGATGAGGTTGCGGCCGGGCTGGAGGTTCTCAGCCGGAATACGGTGCAACTGATCGAAGCGCTCGTGGACGCCGGGGCCGACGGCGTCTTTCTGGTGGCGCAGCAGGCAAGGTCCGGTGTCTTTGCGGAGGAACGGTACGCGGAAGTGGCGGGAGCATCCGACCGGGCCTGTCTCGCGGCTGCGGCCGAGATGCCGCTGAATTTTTTCCATCTGCATGGCGAGGGCGTTCATCTTGCGGCGGTGCCGGAGGATCATGCGGTGGTGCTGCACTACGAAGAGGGCGGGGGAAATCCTCCGGCGGAGGCCGTCCTGCGGGACGCGGGTCGCATGGTTTCCAGCGGGCCCTGCCAGCAAGGCTGGATCCGTACGGGGACTCCGGAAGCAGTGCGGCAGGAGACGAAGGAACTGCTGCGGCGCTGCAAAGGACCGCGCTTTCTGCTCAGTGCCGGCTGTGTGCTCACGCAGGACACGCCCGCAGCCAACGTGGATGCCCTCATCGCCGAGGCCCGCAGTCCGCGGCCGGATCGTGATGAGTGCCGGGAACTTCCATTCGCTGGAGTTTCCCATGAATGAGCCGGTGCCGTCCCTGGATCATGGGGGTCCCGAGGGGCATCCCTTTGTGCCCATGGGGCCGGAACTGCTGGATCGTTCTGTCTTTGCGGTCTTCGCGGAGGTCGCGGCCCGCCATGCCGGGAAGACCGCTGTGCGCGATGCCGCAGGATCCGTCAGCTATGGCGAACTGCTGGAACGGGTGACAGCGCTGGCCGCGCTGCTCGCGGACCATGGTGAGCGGGGCGAACCCGTGGGAATCGCCCTGCCCGTGGGATCCGGAATCCCGGCAGCCATGCTGGCCTGCCTCGCTGCGGGACGGCCTTACGTGCCGCTCGACCTGCGTCATCCAGCCGAACGGCGATCCACGATTCTGCGGCATGCCCGCTGCCGGACCATGCTGGTGGCCGGGGAAACGGTCGGCGACCCCGGTTCCTGCCGGGCGGAACTGATCGACGTCCGCGGCGTGGCGTCCGCACCGGCCAGCTGGAAGCCGTCGGCGGTTCCGGATGACCTCGCCTATGTGCTCTACACCTCGGGATCGACGGGATCGCCCAAAGGCGTCGTCCAGGATCAGAGGGGCCTGCTGCACGATGTCCTGCAGTACACCAATTCCGTGCATCTGAGCGCCACGGATGTGTGCTCGCTGTTCTATTCACCGTCCGTGAACGGAGCCATCCGGGACATTTACGGAGCCCTTCTCAATGGGGCGGAACTGTGCATGACCGATCTGCTCGGCGAAGGCTTTGCCGAGGCGCTGGGCCGCACCGGCGGGGCCGGGATGACCGTGTTCCATGCCATGCCGCCCGTACTGCGGAGTCTGCTGCGCGTCGATGGTGTCGAGGGCCTCCTGCGTCGGGTGCGGCTCGCGTATGTGGCCGGCGACCGGTTCTTCGGGTCCGATCTGCAGTTGCTGCGCCGCGTCATGCCGGCCGATGCCTTTGTTTACACAGGGATTGGCTCCACGGAATGTGCGACCCTTTACCGTCAATGGTTTGTGCCGCGCGACTGGGAAGCCGGCGCTGGGGCGGTTGTGCCCGTGGGCTATGCTGTCGCGGACCGGCGGGTGCTGCTGCGCGATGCCGACGGCGGGCCGGTGGCTCCGGGCGAACGCGGGGAAATCCGCGTGCAGAGCCGTCATGTGGCCCGGGGATACTGGCGGGAGCCGGAACTGACGGCGGCCGCCTTCCTTGACCTCGGCGATGGCGTGCGGGAATTCCGGACGGGCGACTGCGGCGTGCTGCGGGCCGATGGACTGCTCGAATTCGGCGGGCGCGGCGACCGTCAGATCAAGGTGCGCGGATTCCGGGTCGAACCCGGCGAAGTGGAAGCGCAGCTGCGGGCCATGGATGGAGTGCGCGAAGCAGCGGTCGCCGTGAGTGAGTCGGGCCGGTTGCTCGCCTTTGTGGAAATGGCCGCAGGCGAGCACCACGGGATTCCCGGGGGAGACGCCCTCCGGGAAGGGCTGCGGGAACGGTTGCCCGGTCATCTCGTGCCGGAAAAAGTGAACGTCCTCGCGCGACTGCCGCGCCTTGCGAATCTGAAGGTTGATTATGCGGCGCTGCAGCCGCTGGCTTGTGCGGAAGTTCTGCAGGATGATGCGGGAAATCCGGCAACGACCGTCCCGACGACGCCAGCGCCAGAGCGGAGCACCGACTGGCTGGCGGTAGCCATGGAGGCCTGGAAGCAATCCTGCGGGCGGACACCCCCGAGGGCGACCGCGCCATGGCAGGAAGCGGGTGGCGATTCGATTCAGGCGCTGGAACTGCTGGTGACGCTCGAACGGCGGGCCGGGAGGAAACTGCCGACGTCCACCGTGGGTCCGGCCGCGACACCCGAATCCATGGCCCGGCAGCTGGCCGGAACCGCCGAGGAGGCATCGGAAAGGCCCGACCGCCGGCTGCCGGGAACATTCTGGCTGGTGACATGGGCTCCCGTTGCGACCCTGCAGGACCGATGGCTGGTGGATCAGCTGAGCGATCTGGTGAGCGCGGCCGTTCTCGAGTTGACCACGGTGGACGAGGAACTGGAGAGGATGCGGACGATTCCCCAACTGGCGGAAGAGTGTGCGCATCGGATTGCGCGCGGAGCCCCGCCGGGATCGGATGTCTATCTCATGGGGATATCCTTTGGGTCGCGGGTGGCCATGGAACTGGGCAGCGTTCTGCTCCGCCGGGGGTATGCGGTCAGGTACGTCGGTGTCTGCGACATTGCACCCATGAGCGGGTACGATGCGCTGGCACGGGGAGCCGAAGCCGTCCAGTTGAGCCGGATCGGAAACGCTTCGTGGCCAAAGAAACTGCAGGCCCGGCTGCTGGCAGAGGCCCGGTGGTGGATGTCGCGGAGGGTGCAGTGGATGGCGCGGCATGGCTGGCAGCGGGGCGTCCGAGCCACGGCATGGATTGGTCAGAGGCTGCTGGGCCCGAAATTCAGCAACGGCGTCAAGGGTGCGATCCGCCGGGCTCAGGCCAGTCTGTGGCAGCCCTCATGGTACCATGGGGAACTGACGCTGCTGCTCACCGGGAAGACGGTCGCTCTGTTTCCCGGGGCCTCGGCCACGCTTGGCTGGGAACATCACGCCGCCAGCGTGCGGTGCGTGATCATGCCCGGCGATCACTACACCTACAACTGCGGTGCCTTCGCCGATGGCTTTGCCCAGCTCGTCCGGAGTCAGGTCACCGCGGCCGCGGCACCCCGGAACCCGGAGGATTCGCTGTAAAATTTCAGTTTCGCGCGTGGCCGGATGGGACATGGTGACCGTTCTGCCAAATTTTCTCTTCAATTGCTGAGCCATGATCAAAGTCGGACTTGTTTCTCTGGGGTGTGCGAAAAATCTGATCGATTCCGAGATCATGATCGGGCATCTGCGGGAGGCCGGGATGGAGATGACGCCGGAGGCCGGGGAAGCCGATGTGCTCATCGTGAACACCTGTTCGTTCATCGACATGGCAAAGAAGGAAAGCATCGGAACGATCCAGGATGCGGTGGACGACCGGGCCGGCGACCGGAAGCGGAAGCGTCAGAAGATCATTGTGGCCGGCTGCCTCTCGCAGCGGTTTTCCAAGGAACTGCCGGGCCTCATGCCTGAGGTGGATGCCTTCATCGGATTGGATCAGATCACGCAGGTGGCTCCGATCATTGCGGGCCTGGTCGGCAGGAAAGGGGAGGGGCCGGAGAATCTGGTGACGCGGCAGCCGAAGTACATTCCGGACTATGACACCCCAAGGTTCCGGCTCACGCCGCGGCATTCGGCCTACGTGAAGATCGCGGAAGGCTGCAATCATCCCTGCTCGTTCTGCATCATTCCCCGCATCCGGGGCCGTCACCGCAGCCGGACCCAGGAAAGCGTGGTCCGGGAAGTGGAACAACTCGTCAAGTCGGGCGTCCGTGAGATCAATCTGATCAGTCAGGACACCACCTATTTCGGGATGGACCGATGGGAAGACGGGCGGCCCAATCCGCGGAGTCCGGTGGACAGCAGCAAAGGCGAGAGCCTTGCGACTCTGATCCGGGCGCTCAATGCCATCGAGGGGGATTTCTGGATCCGCCTGCTCTACACGCACCCGGCGCACTGGTCCGACGAATTGATCGCGGCGATCGCGGAATCTCCGAAGGTGGCGCGCTACGTGGACATTCCGCTGCAGCACATTTCGAATCGGATGCTGACGCTGATGCAGCGGGAAACGAGTGGCGATTACATCCGGGATCTGGTGCGGAGGATGCGCGCCGGGGTGCCGGGTCTGGCGATCCGGACGACCTTCATTGTTGGATTTCCCGGGGAAACCGAGGAAGATTTTGCGGAATTGCTCGATTTCATCCGCGACACGCGCTTTGAGCGGGCGGGTGTCTTCCGGTACAGCCGGGAAGAAGGCACCAAGGCCTACGGCATGGATAGCCGCGTGCATCACAAGACCATCGAAAGCCGCTGGAACCGGGCCATGCGTGAACTGCAGGTCCTCGCCGAGGAATTCAATGCAGCGCAGGTGGGGCGGCAGCTGCGCGTGCTCGTCGAAAAACCGGGTGTCGCGCGCACCGAGATGGACGCGCCGGACATCGACGGTACGGTTTTCGTGGATCCAGCCCTGCCGATTGGTGAATTCGCCGAAGTCACCGTCAACGACTGGCGCGGGTACGACCTCGTGGCGAAGCGCTGAGATTTCCCTGCCTTTTCTCTGGAATGCGGCGGTTCCGGGCGGGGTCGCTGCTGAGAGATGCGGCCCTGCTGGGCCCTTCCTTTTGGGAAACAGAAGTTCCCGGCGGGTGGGTTCCCTGATACGAACGGGAATTTCGAGCGTTATGCACAATCTCCCAATGAAATCCCGATCTTTCCGTCCTCTTGGGCTGGCGCTGAGTGCGCTGGCGGTCGCTCCTGCATTTGCTCAACTGCCACTCAAGCCGGACGATGTGATCTGTTCGATTGGGAACGGACTGGCCGACCGGATGCAGCACGATGGCTGGGTGGAGACGCTCATTCAGAGCAAGTCGGCCGGAAAGAAGCTGAGCTTCCGGGAATTGGGAATCACGGGCGACATGGTGAATCAGCGGCCGCGGCACGAAGGATTTTCGTCGCCCGAGGATTATCTGAAGCTCTGCAAGGCCGACGTGATCTTCGTGTTTTTTGGCTACAATGAATCGTTCGCCGGGGAAGCCGGGGTTGGCAAGTTCCGGGAAGAACTCGCGGCCATGATCGACAAGTACCGGGGGATCCAGTTCAATGGAGAGTCGGCCCCTCGCTTTGTGCTGTTCTCGCCGACCGCGTTTGAGAATCACCGCAGTCCGAATCTTCCGAATGGCGCGGCCACCAATGTGAATCTGGCGCTCTACACCGGTGCCATCAAGCAGGTCGCCGAAGAGAAGGGTGTCGCTTTCGTGGATCTCTTTTCTTCGTCGCAGGCCCGTTACGCCGCCGCTCCGGCTCCGCTGACCATCAACGGCGTTCATCTCCTGCCGGAAGGGAACCGGCAGATTGGAGAAATCATCGCGAAGGCGGTCACGGGGGAAGCGGTCACGGGCAGTCCGTCCCTCGAACCGCTGCGGGCCGCGGTGCTCGACAAGAACTGGCATTGGCACAACCGCTACCGGGCGACCGACGGCAATGACATCTGGGGCGGGCGTTCCGGCCTGAAGTTCGTGAACGGTCAATCGAATGCAGACGTGCTGCAGCATGAACTGAAGATGCTGGATGTGATGACGTCGAACCGGGATGCGGCCATCTGGGCGGCGTCCGAAGGCAAGACGCTGAAGGTTTCCGATGGGAATGTGCCGCCGCCGATCCCGGTGGAATCAAACCTCGGCAACCCGAGCGAGTACCTCGAGGGCAAGGCCGCCATGGCGAAAATGAAAGTGCCGGAGGGGCATGAAGTGAATCTCTTCGCCGATGAGAAGACGATTCCGGGCTTTGCGAATCCGGTGCAGCTGCAGGTCGATGCCAAGGGCCGGCTCTGGGCGGCCTGCTGGAACACCTATCCGAAATGGGAACCGCTCAAGGAGATGAACGACACCCTCATGATTCTCCCTGACGAAAATGGCGACGGGGTGGCCGACAAGGCGATCGAATTTGCGAAGGTTCACAATCCGCTCGGCTTCGAGTTCTGGAACGGCGGAGTCATTGTCACCACGCAGCCGGACATTCTCTTCCTCAAGGATACCGATGGCGACGACAAGGCGGATGTCCGTTACGTGCTCTTCCAGGGCATTGATTCCGCGGACACGCACCATGCCGCCAACAACCTGATTCTCGGTCCCGACGGAGCCATCTACTGGCAGAGCGGCATCTTTCTGCAGAATGCCTTCGAACATCCCTGGGGGGCCGCACTGCACGCCACGGCATCGGGCATGTACCGGTTCGATCCCCGCCGCTACACGATCACCTTCCACGCCGGCAACAGTCCGAACCCGCACGGGACTTCCTTCGATTACTGGGGCTACCACTACGCCAATGACGGCACCGGCGGCAATTCCTTCCAGGTGCGCCCGCAGGACAATGGCTTCCAGATGCACCAGCTCGTGAACATGGAGGTCCGTCCCGTGCCGGCTGACTGCATTGTCTCGAGCGACAACTTCCCGGAGGACATCCAGCAGGATTTCCTCGTGCTCAACACGATCGGCTATCTTGGCATCAAGCGCTACGAACTGCACCGCGAGGGCTTTGAAAATCCCAAGCGTGCCTTCGGCGAAGTCTGGGGCACACCGACACCCGATTACTTCCGCAGCGACGACCCGAACTTCCGCCCGACCGATGCCGAGTTCGGAGCCGATGGAGCCCTCTACATTGCCGACTGGCAGAATGCGATCATCGGTCACATGCAGCACAACATCCGCGACCCGCGGCGCGACCACAGCCACGGCCGCATCTACCGCCTCGTGAACAAGGGCCGCCCGCTCCAGAAAGCGGTGGCCATCTCCGGTCAGCCGATTCCCGTGCTCCTCGACCATCTCAAGAATCCCGTCGACGGAATCCGCCACCGCGCGCGTGTCGAACTGAGCGGTCGCAACAGCGGCGAAGTCATCGCTGCCGTGAAGGCATGGATGAAGCAGTTCGATGCGAAGAAGAAGGAGGATGCGCACCACCTCCTCGAAGCCC
>JBIICE010000195.1:0-7392 GCA_044239025.1 Verrucomicrobiales bacterium | reverse complement strand
ATCCGCCACCGCGCGCGTGTCGAACTGAGCGGTCGCAACAGCGGCGAAGTCATCGCTGCCGTGAAGGCATGGATGAAGCAGTTCGATGCGAAGAAGAAGGAGGATGCGCACCACCTCCTCGAAGCCCTCTGGCTCCACCAGCAGCACAATGTTCAGGACAGGGAACTGCTGGAAGCCGTTCTCAATTCGCCCGAACCCCATGCGCGTGTCGCTGCCGCCACCGTGAAGCATCACTGGGGACCAGCTGACCCAACCAAGGGGCAGATGGCCACGCAGATCAATGAGGCCGTGGCAGAGCTCAAAGTCGTTGTCCCGGGGCACCTGAGCGGCGACGACGCGAAGGCCTATACGCTGGGAGCCAATGTCTTCCTGCGCGATGGGCATTGTGCCACCTGCCACCAGAAGACCGGTGCCGGACTCGACCCGATCTACCCCCCGCTGGCCAACAGCGTCTGGGTCACGGGATCGGAGGAACGCCTCACCAAGCTCGTGCTCCATGGGCTCTGGGGACCCATTGAAGTGAATGGCAAGACCTATGACCCCGCCAAGGGGATTCCCCCGATGACGCAGTTTGCGGCGCTTCTGAAGGATGAGGAAATCGCGGCTGTGCTCACCTACGTCCGCAATTCGTGGGGCAACAAGGCAGCACCGGTGAAGGCCGAGACTGTCGCAAAAGTCCGGGAAGCCACCAAGGACCGTTCCATCTTCTGGAGCCCCGAGGAATTGATCAAGGCGCACCCACTCGAGAAGTAATCCCAAATCCGTGCGCCACGACGGTCACCCTGCCATCCGGGGTGACCGTTGTGCCGTGCGATGCGAAATGACAGCGCGATCATGACAGCGCGATACCTTGCCGCAGGATCGCTGGCAGCCATCTGGTTGTCAGCGGCACCGGGACGGGCCGAACCGGTCGATTTCAGCCGCGAAGTTCTGCCACTGCTCTCGGACCGCTGCTTCTACTGTCATGGACCGGACGAGAAGCACCGGAAGGGTGATCTGCGGCTCGATGTCGAGGCGGCCGCCAAGGCACCAGGAAAAAGCGGGACTGCCATCATTCCCGGCAAACCCGCCGAAAGTCTTCTGCTGCAGCGGATCCAGACGACCGATCCCGACGAAGTGATGCCGCCTCCGGAGGTTCACAAGGAACTCAGCGAGGCCCAGCGGAAAACCCTGGAGCGATGGATCGCGGAGGGCGCGCCATGGGGTCGTCACTGGGCCTTCACCCCGCTGCAGCGTCCCGGCGTCCCGGCCGCCGCGGGAAACCCCATCGATGCCCTCGTCGCCGCCAAACTCGCCCGGGAAGGACTCGCGTTTTCTCCGGAAGCCGACCCCGCCACCCTGCTGCGCCGCACCACCCTCGCCCTCACCGGTCTGCCGCCGACACCTGAGGAAATCGAGGCCTGGCTCGCGGATCAATCCCCCGAGGCATGGGAACGTCAGGTCGATCGGCTCCTTGCCTCGCGGGCGTATGGCGAACGCATGGCATGGGACTGGATGGAAGCGGCGCGCTACGCCGATACCAACGGCTACCAGGGCGATGGCATGCGCACGATGTGGCCGTGGCGCGAGTGGGTCGTCCGCTCGTTCCACCGCAACCAGCGCTGGGATGAATTCACCGTCTGGCAGATTGCGGGCGATCTGCTGCCCGGAGCCACCGACGAACAACGGCTCGCCACCGCCTTTCTGCGCAATCATCCCATCAATGGCGAAGGCGGCCGCATTGCCGAAGAGAACCGCGTCGATTATGTCATGGACATGGCCGAGACCACCGGAACGGTCTGGCTGGCTCTCACCTTCAATTGCTGCCGCTGTCACGATCATAAGTTCGATCCGCTCTCGCAGCGCGATTACTACAGTCTCACCGCGTTCTTCAATCAGACGCCCGTCGATGGCGGCGGTGGCGATCCGCAGACGCCGCCCGTCCTGCACGTGCCGGATCCCGATGCGGCCCGCCAGCTCGCCGAACTGCGGCAGCAGATCGACGAAGCCCGGAAATCGCTCGAACAGGAACGCGCTGCGGCCATGTCCCGCCGGACCGCATGGGAAGGGCAGGCCGCAGCGGCCGCAGCGCCATGGCAGCCGCTCGTCCCCCAGTCCGCCAAAGCCGACGGCAGTACCCTGACCATTCAGCCCGACCGTTCGATTCTGAACAGCGGAGCCAATCCCGAAAAGGATCATTATGAAGTCACCGTGCTCGCCGGGGCAGGCCGCTGGACGGGTCTGAGGCTCGATGTCCTCCGCCATCCCAGCATGACCGACGGCGGACTGGCGCGCTCGGACAGCGGGAACTTCGTCCTCACGTCCCTGCGCATGGAACGGGAAAGGGAGGGCGCGGCCCCGCAGCCCATCGCCCTCGCAGCCGTCGCAGCCACCTACGAACAAGGAGGGCTCAAGCTCGAAGGCGTTCTCGATGACAATCCCGCAACCGGCTGGGCCGTCCATGAAGGCCGCAAGGTCGACCGCAGTCACGCGGCTGTCCTCCGCTTCTCCGAGCCTCTGGAGGCAAAGGATGACACCGTCCTGCGCTTCCGCTTCCGTCACGAATCCGGCAACCGTCATCACAATATGGGACGGTTCCGGATCAGTCTCACACAGCAGGCCGAACCGAAACTCGGGACGGTCGACCCCAGCCTCGCGGTCGCTCTGCAGACACCCGCCGCGGAACGCGACAAGGACCAGCAGGACGCCATCGCAGCTGCATGGGAAGAAGCCGATGCCTCCCTCGCCGGTCTGCGTCGGAAACTCGCGGAACTAACCAGCCGCGAGCCCCAGCTCGCCGCTTCCGGTCCGAAGGTCATGGTCATGGCCGACCGTGAGTCGCCGCGGAAAACCTTTGTTCTCGATCACGGACTCTACAACAAACCGCAGGAGGAAGTGCGTGCGGCCCTTCCGGAATTCCTTGCGGTTCTGCCGCCGGACGTTCCGCCCAACCGTCTCGCCCTCGCCCGCTGGATCGTGGCTCCGGAGAATCCACTGACGGCCCGCGTGGCCGTGAACCGCTTCTGGCAGATGCTCTTCGGCATCGGACTCGTGAAGTCGGCCGAGGATTTCGGGGTGCAGGCGGAATTCCCGCAGCACGCGGCCCTCCTTGACTGGCTCGCGGCGGATTTCCGCGACTCGGGCTGGGATGTGAAGCGACTGCTGCGGACCATCGTGACGAGCCGGACGTGGCGGCAGAGTTCGCGCCTGACCCCGCAGCTGCAGGAACGCGATCCGGCGAACCGTCTCCTCGCACGGGGTCCGCGCTACCGCATGTCCTCATGGATGATCCGGGACCAGGCGCTCGCGGCCGGCGGCCTGCTGCGGCCGATGACCGGTGGCGGATCGCCGGTGCTGCCATGGCAACCCGACGGGGTCTGGGAGGAAGCGACCTTCGGTACGGTGAAGTATCAGCGGGGAAGCGGCGACGACCTGCGCCGACGCAGTCTCTACACATTCTGGCGCCGCATCGCCGGACCCACCATGTTCTTCGATACCGGATCGCGCCTCGTCTGCAGCGTCAAACCGCTGCGCACGAATACCCCGCTGCACGCCCTCGCCACGAGTAACGATGTCACTTACGTGGAAGCCGCCCGCGCCATGGCCCTCCAGTCGGCTGCGGTGTCCGATCCTGCGGCCCGCTTGGCGGCGATGATGCAGCGTGTCCTCGGTCGTCCGGCTTCTCCCGCGGAAGGCCGCGTCCTCATGGCGGGCTGGGAACGTCACCGGCAGCGCTTCGCGGCCCAACCGGAACGCGCCGCGCAGTTTCTCGGGGAAGGGGAAAGTCCGGTCGGTCCAGCCGAGCGCACGCCGGAACTGGCTGCATGGACGATGTCGGCCCTCACGATCCTCAACATGGACGAAGCGCTCAATCTCGAATGAATGCCATGCACCCGATTGATCAGGCCCGTCTCCACCTTACGCGCCGCGAATTCTTCGGTCGCACCGCAACGGGCATCGGCACCGCCGCACTCGCGCATCTCCTCGGATCCGATGGTCTCCGCGCCGACGCGCCGCCTGCCATCGGCGGATTCCCCGGAATCGCCCCGAAAGCGAAGCGCGTGATCTACCTCTTCATGAATGGCGGGCCCACCCATGTCGATACGTTCGACTGGAAGCCGAAGCTCAAGGAACTCCACGGGCAGCCCGTCCCGGAATCCTATGTCGGCGGCAAACGCTTCAGCACCATGACCGGAGCGGCCGACGGCAAGCTCATGCTTGCTCCTGTCGAGCCATTCCGCCAGTACGGTCAGTCGGGCGCATGGGTCAGCAATCTCATGCCGCACACCGCGGCCATCGCGGACGAATTGTGCTTCATCAAATCGATGCACACCGACGCCGTGAATCACGCCCCGGCGATTTCGTTTCTGCTGAGCGGGGCGCAGTTGCCTGGCCGTCCGTCGCTGGGTGCATGGCTCAGCTACGGTCTGGGATCGGAGACCGAGAACCTGCCGGCGTATGTGGTCATGACTTCCGTCAGCAAGGGGACGAGCTGCGGCCAGATTTTCTATGATTTCTACTGGGGTGCGGGCTTCCTTCCGTCGCGCTTCCAGGGGGTGAAGTTCCGCAGCAGTGGCGACCCCGTCCTTTATCTTTCGGATCCGGCCGGCGTCGACCGGAGCATGAAACGCGATTTCCTCGACGACCTCGCAGCGCTCAACGAGCAGAAGCTGCACGATTTCGGCGATCCGGAGATTGCGGCGCGCATTGCCCAGTATGAGATGGCCTTCCGGATGCAGAGCAGTGTTCCGGAACTGGCGGACTTCCGCAGCGAACCGCAGTCGGTCCTCGACAGCTACGGACCCGATGTGCTTGAGCCGGGCAGCTTTGCCCACAATTGTCTCATGGCCCGCCGTCTGGTGGAACGCGGGGCGCGCTGCGTGCAGCTCATGCACGCCGGATGGGATCAGCACAATTCCCTGACCACCGAGCTGTACAATCAGTGCCGCGACACCGACCGCGCCAGCGCTGCCCTTGTCATGGACCTCAAGCAGCGGGGACTGCTCGAGGATACGCTGGTGGTGTGGGGCGGGGAATTCGGCCGCACGCCCTTCATTCAGGGAAATATCGCCGACCGTCCGCGCTGGGGCCGGGACCACCATCCCTATGCCTTCACCATCTGGATGGCCGGAGCCGGCGTGAAACCAGGCCTGAGCTTCGGTGCATCCGACGACCTCGGCATGAATGCGGTCACCGACCCGGTTCACGTCCACGATTTCCAGGCGACTCTGCTGCACCTCATGGGGATCGATCACGAACGGCTCACGTACCGTTTCCAGGGACGCGATTTCCGACTCACTGACGTCCATGGCAAGGTGGTCGGAGGGATTCTTGGCTGAGGGGGCGGATTGTGAAGCCTTCCGGCGGCGGCAGCGCTCGGCTCCGATGCCATGCGGCGGTCATGGTTGCGCCGCGGAGGCGGGGACGTGATTTCCGTTGCGCGCTGCCGGGCGGGTCTCTACGATGAGATTGTGATCGCTGGCTACCCGATGGCTGGCCTGCGGTCACGGGCTGACGGCGCAACTGACCGCCGGGGGCCGGAAATGATGTTCGATTTTTTCAAACGGATCCGGTTGAAGCGGCAGGGATATTCCTGCGGGAGGAAGCGTCGCGAGAGTGCGGCGGGTGGCTGGCGTGAAGTGATGGCGGTCAGTGCCGTGGTGCGCTGGCTGATGGTGCTGACCTTTCTGGTGGCGGCCGGGGTGCTGTCGTCGGCATTTCCTGAGTCGATGATGCGGGAGGAATCCGGCGGAGTGTTTGCCTTGCTGGCTCTGCTCGCGGCTGCGCTGGTGCATCTGCGGACGAATCTGCACCGGACATGGGAACGGAATGGGCGGGTGACGCTCGTTTTCGGGGTGCTGCTGCTCCAGGCGGCGGCGTTTCTGCTGCCGCAGATTTTTGCGCGCCTCGACAGTGCCTTCGGAGAAGCCGCGCGTCTGTTTCTGGGCCCGGTGGCCCTTGCGCCCATGCTTCTCACCCAATTGCTGGGTCGGCGCCACGGTCTTTTCGCGGCCGTGTACGGGAGTCTGTGGTCGGGCCTCATGGTTCCGAAGGAAATGGCATTGCCGTGTGTGGTGCTGGGTGTGGTCACTGGACTGACGGCGATGGCGACGGTGCGGCACCTGCGGAAGCGCGGACAATTGCTGCGCGCGGCACTCATTACCGGATTGGCGTCCGTCGTATCGGCGGCGGCCGTCGGGGTCATTGATCATCCCTGGTCCGATGCAGCTCCCGAGCAGGCATGGCTCATCATGGCCATGGAGGCCGGCATGCTGATGGCGACGGCCCTCGTGACGGCGCTGGTGGCGGGGGGCATGCTTCCGGTGCTCGAATCCCTGTTCGGAATCACCACCCCGCTTTCCTGGCTGGAACTCGCGGATCTCAATCATCCTCTGCTGCGGAGAATGACCATGGAAGCTCCGGGCACGTACCATCACAGTCTGATGGTGGCGAACCTTGCCGAGGCGGCGGCGGAGGCGGTGGGGGCCAACGGGACGCAGTGCCGGGTCTGTGCGTATTTCCACGACATCGGCAAGCTCGTGAAGCCGGAGTACTGCATCGAGAACATCACGGATGAGAATCCGCACGACGACCTTGCTCCGAGCATGAGTGCGCTGGTCGTCATGGCGCATGTCAAAGACGGGGTCGATCTGGCCTGCCGGCACAAGCTCAACCGCGAGATCACCGATGTGATCCGGGAGCATCATGGCACTTCGCTGGTTTATTATTTCTACCGGAAGGCGCTGGAGCAGCAGGAGGCCATCAGGCAGGCGGTCGCGGATGGCAAGGCGTCGGCTGAAGACATTCCGGATGTCCGGGAGTCGTCGTTCCGCTATCCAGGGCCGCGGCCAGCGACGCGGGAGAGCGCCATCGTGAGCCTTGCCGATGCCGTGGAAAGCGCCTCGCGGTCGCTCGCGAAACCTACGCCGCAGCGCATCGAGGCCATGGTCGAGGAAATCGTGCGTTCGCGTCTCAAGGATAGTCAACTCGACGAGAGTTCGCTCACGATGAAGGATCTTCATGCCGTGCGCGAATCGTTCGTGAAGACCTTGCGCACGAGTCTGCACCGCAGGATTCCGTATCCGGACGAAAAGCCTGAAGAGGCGAAGGCGCGGCCGGATTCCATGGAGAAACTGCCCGGCAGCGAACGGGGTCGGGCCCGTGCGGCGCGCGAAGTGGAAAAGCCGTCCACGGCGGGAGGATCGGCGGTGGTGGCGGCGGCCCCGAGCAACGTGATTCCCATGCCGGTGCCGCCGACGGCAGGACCGGTGCCGGGTCAGGAACCCGGAGAAAAGGTGGTGTGACTGTCTGGCGTGGGCTTTTGAGACGGAGGCTGCGGGGCGTGGTGGGGTCGCTGACGGTGCTGCTGCTGGCATCGGTGCTGCTGCTGGCCATTCCGTGGGAGGCATCGAT